>JBLINP010000167.1:0-10249 GCA_047639415.1 Planctomycetota bacterium
AGGAACGCCCATCAGCAGGACGACATCGACTGAGCGCGTAGCCGAAAGTGCATCCAGCAGGTGTGCGAGACAAAGCGTTTCAAAACCCGGTCGAATCAGAAGGTCGATGTATTCCGAGTCGAAGGTTCCGTCTTGCAAAATCATCGCGCGCGTAAGCGCGAAGAAGCCTCGCTTGGGTTCGGTTCGAAACGGAAAGATGGCCACGACTCGATCGCCGGAATCGGTAATCGTCCAACCGAAAATATCCTTCGATTCTGCGAAGGCTTCAGCATGAGCGCAGACCCAGTCGTGATCGTTCCCGAGGGGATCGACTGCCGCGATTGGAAGTAGCTTTTCCCACGCAGCACGCTGAGAACGTAGACCCTCCAAACCAACCCAGGCATGAACCTGAAGGTTTGCGGATTCGATTTGAGGAAGGCTCGAGTCGCTCGGAGGAAACATCGGCTACTTATTCGTGCATTTGAACAGAGTCAAGAAAAACTAGTCGTCGCCCAAATAACCAAGTGCCCGCATCTCCTCTTCCATTTCTGGAGATAGTGCAGCTGGTTCGATATCCCGAAAGCCGGAGTCGTTCAAAAACACGGAATGCTCACGCAGCCGCTTAACCATCGCTTCGATTCGCTCTTGATGCTCTGGAGCATGAATCAAGTTGTTGGTTTCGCCGGGATCATCGGCCAAGTTATAGAGTTCCTGCGCACCAAAGTCTGGATGATTGGGGGGCCGATAAAGGCTTCGCTCGGTCAAGATGAACTTCCAATCGCCATCGCGATAGGCGTTGAGGACGAAGCTGCGGTGATCGCTGTCGTCTTGTCCGAACTCGTTCTCGAGGTACACCCGATCTTCGGCTTTCCAAGCGCTATCAGATATCGAGGGAGCGAAGGAATATCCATCGCCGAATTTGTCGCCAGCACCGCCGGTTAGATCGAGAATGGTCGCCGCTAGATCGACCAATTGAACTGGTGAGTCAACAACGCGCCCTTTGGCCACGCCCGGCCCATTCGCAATCAGCGGGACGTGGATGACTGGCTGATACAACGAGAAACCATGGCCCAACACATCGTGTTCGAAGAATTCTTCGCCGTGGTCGGAAGTCAGAACGAGCAAAGTATGGTCGCGCACACCCAACTGATCCAGCTTTTCAACAAGCTCACGAATGCCATCGTCGGTGTATCGAATCTCACCGTCATAGAGATCGATTCCGACTAACCGCTTGCGCTCGTTGAAGAGCGGGAAGCCCGGATGGTTCTGCTTGAATTCCGCCTCGTACTTGGCGGGAGGCGTATAAGGGATATGCGGATCGATGTAATGCACGTAGAGAAAGAAGGGCTGTTCGCGATTCGCTTCGATCCAAGCCAGGACGTGCTGGTTGATCTGTTTGATGTCGTTCTCGTACTTCCAATTGAACTGGTGCCGAGAAAGTGTCATCACGATTCCGCCGAACAACGATTTGCGAATTGCCGCCAAAGTGATCGTGTCTTCAACCGGTGAATCGAAAAACTCGTCGAAACCGCGATCGAAGTCGAAGACCTTTTTAACGTTTGGATTGCTAACAAAGCCCGCGGTGGTGTAACCGCGATCGCGGAAGGCTTCCGCCAAGGTGCGCTCACCTTCTGGAATTTGCAAAGTGCTGCCGTGGTACAGCGCTCCATGTCGCGACGGAAATAAGCCGGTTAAAATCGTGCCCGTCGAAGGCTTGGTCCAAGCGGCCGGAGAGGAAGCGTCCGCGAATCGCGCGCCTTCCATCGCGAGAGTATCGATGAAAGGTGACGTTGGCCTTCCGTATCCATAGCAACCGAGATGATCAGCTCGCAAAGTGTCGATCGTGACGAGTATGACGTTCGGACCAACCCGTTCGCTGACTTCATCCTTTGCCGCATACTCAACCTCTGCCGCAGCCGATGAAAACTCGAACATCGTGGCCGTTCCGATTGCCCCGACAATGAGCAGGAAGCCAAAGACGAGCGAACTCACGCGAATAACGCCCGAGGTTTGTCCAATCACTCGTTCGATCGGTAACAACACGCTCGCGAACAAGCGTCCCGCGACGGCGCTCAGCAAGAGCCCTGCGATCAGGATGGCTGCGATTGATGCAAGCGTTATGAATGAGCGAGGGTTGCCTGCATTCAGAGCCGTTTCCTGAACTGAGTAGAAGACGACACCGAATGAAATCAGCGAACCGAATGCATACGCAACCGGATCCGCTTTGTTCGCCCAGGGCAGGCGAGCGGAAATGGCGACCCAAGCCGTGCAAGCAACTCCCGCGGCGACCAAACCCATGACGTTCATCAGGAGCAACTCGCTCGCGCCCAGGAACGGTAAGGCTGCGTCGGTCACCCACGTACTTGCAATCCAAAGCCAGAAGGCGGCGCCGGCAATCAATGCGTTTGCGAAAACTCTGCGCGAGGCACCTGACTCCTCTTTTCCACGTGTGAGAACAAACGCCGTTCCTGCTAAGAGCAATGCAAGGCAGCCGAATCCGAGCCCGTCAATCGTGGCGCGTTGGATGATCGCTTCGGCCCGCTCGGTCCACGGGGATTCAGCGCCGCTCTGAAACTCGCGCACCCAGGTTTGCCCGGATAGCTCCCAACTCGCGAGGCTCGCACTCAGCGCAAACGCGATCAGAGCACAGCTAGTGATCGTCGCAAAAAGTGTAGATCGTGAAGTCTTCAATGGTCGTTCTGATAATCGGTGACTATCGGGAATTAATTCGGAATCGCGTTCGAGCGAGCAACCTCAACCGGGAAATTGCGAGCCAACTCCTCTTCGACTCGCGTGGTCTGCCACGAGCCTACTTGTTGGAAGTGATATCGACCTTTGGTCGTGAACTCTAGAGAGGCAAGACCTTTCCGCGACACGCTCTTTTTGATGTGGGCATATCCGATCAACTCGGTTTGCCCGGCCAGTGCCATGTGGTTCAGCACGAACCTCATGCCGACCTTGTAGAGCCCCTTCCCGCGGTGATCGGGGCTAGTAAAGGCCTTGTAGATGAAAGCCTGGGTGGGACTCAACTGGCGCTTGATTTCGCCTGGCACATTCAAATTGCGCGGATTCATCCACATGCTGAACACAGCCGTCTCGCCGCTAAAAGCAATCACGACGCGATGGTCGAGTTTCAAGCGCTCGATCCCGAGCCGGCGCTCCTCCTCATCCAACTCCGTGTGAAACGTTGAACAGCGCTCGATGTCCTCAGCCGTTCCCCATGCAAAGCGATAGCCTTCTGGGGACTCAAACTCCAAGTGCTCGTCGGTTACGGCGCGAGCAAAAACATCGTAGGTATCGATGGTGCAGCTGCGCCGAATGCGGCCAAGCACACGTCGAATTCGCGTCAAAAGCGGGAGCCGCTCCTCCTCAACGCCCTCTGCATCTGTGACTTCCCTATTCACGCGACAAGAGTACACGCCAGAGGCTTTTTGCTCACCCCCAATACGGGATTGAGGCACCACCCCAGTCTTCGCGAGCGGCAGGATTCCGAATGATCTCGAAGCTGCCGCTAGCGATAGATCCGAAGACCCGCTTTTTGATCACCGACGATGAGCCGCCGCCTGCCATTCATTTCCGCCACATGCACGCCCGCGGCCCACACCAATGAATCCCGACTCGCAATCGCGTAACCGAGACCGCGTGACAACGGAACTCGCTTGATAACCGTGTTCGTGCTCGCGTCTAGCACGACGAGTTCCGAAGCTTCCGTGGCCGCGAAAAGCGCGAGCAAATGGTTGCCGACAATCTCGACGTCGACGCAACGCCGATCGTCATCGCGAATCAGATTCTGCACATTCTCGGTTCCGTTGGTGGCCGCTCGCCAGTCGACCTCCAAGAGTCCAAAACTGCCGCCCGCAATGTACAAATGGTCGCCGCTCGGCTCCAAATCCAAGCGCGTGGCATCGAGTTTGATCCGAGCGAGGAGCGCGTCATCAGCCGGTGGTGCGGAGCCAAGCCGGTGGTACGGAGCCAGGACAAAATCCACCGGGGCAAGACAAGCAGAGGCGAGCCTAATGGCTCGTCTCTGCTTGTCTTGCCCCGGTGGATTTTGTCCTGGCTCCGTACCACCGGCTTGGCTCCGTACCACCTACCAACGGGTTGACCGTCACACGAGTCATTCGCCAATGTAAATCTGCGCCGTTCCGCCGATGGTCGCAATGTCATTCGGCGACACGAAATCGAAGGTAATCCAGGCGAGGTCCATGAAGATGTCGAGATTCAACAGCGTCGGGTCATTGGGCAAATTGAGCCCCAAGTTCGCCGGGGATTTTCCCGTCGCGTCCAGAACTCCGATGAACCCCGGGAAGACAGCGGGCTTGTCGATCTTCAACCAAAGGCTGCTGTAGTTATTCGGGATCACTCGCAAATCGGAGAGATCGCCGAATACGCCCAGAGGAACTCCGGGAACCTTTCCAGTCACGGAAGGGAAAATCGCATAGATACGATCAGCCTCTGCCGGTGCATCGATAATGATGGGAGTCAGCAAACCCGGTCCGACTTGTCCTTCGACCACCAAACTTGCTGGAGCAGCCAAGCCAGGCGCGCTAGCCGGAGGAGCGGGAGCCGGCAATTCATCGATGGCAACTTCGAAGACTGACCATTCGTCGAGCACAAAGATACTTGTTCCGAGTGGACCAGTGGTACCGACTCTGCCGGTGTTGAGAGCGAGCGCGGCTTGGCCGGAATAGTTGCCAGCAATCACTGAGCGCGCTCCAGTAACTCGATCGATGCGTGTCACCCGACCGGTGCGACCCGTGGAGACATAAAAGTTGCCCACATCATCGAATGCGATGTCGCCATCGAGATCCGTGAGGTCAAACAGGAAAAACTCATCACCACTGAAGTGACCGGCTGTTGCTGGAGATTGAAAAGTGTCGACGCGAAGGATCTCGCCGCCTCCGTCGATCGCCGAACCTCGCTCGGTGACGAATACATCGCCGCTCAGCGGATCGATCGCCATCCCGGTTCCGCGATTGGTGATCGCGAGCAGGCTAAGCACGCCACCCGACAAGCGGTACAGTCGACCACCGACTTCACCCGCCGGCTGATCAAGGATCAAAAGATCATCATTGCCGTCATGTTTGATGGTCCGGATGTCACTAAGCACTCCGCCCGCATTGTCGAAGAATACGGAAACGGAAAAGCCATCGAGAGCATCGATGGCGAAGATCGTGCCGCTTCGATTGGCGACCAAAAAATCCTTCGTTGAACTCGCGCTGATCGACACTAAGTCTCCACTCAAGCCTTGGGCTGTACCGGCGACTTGAATCGTAAAGCCCGTGGCCACGGTCATTTTGAGCAACTGCGAAGTCGACGTCGTAATTAGTAGCGACGCATCAGTGCGCCCAACTGTCATCGATCGCGCAGCACCATCGGTGCCACGCAAAAACCCTACGACCGGGCCAACCGGCGGAGCATTACGATCCAAAATTCTCGGTGCGGGAGCCGGCACGTTCGGAATTTCATAGAGGAAGTTGAACTCCGCTACGTACAAGCTCCAACCCGTTTGAGGGAAGACCGGACTCGTCGAGCGCGCGATCGCCAAACCCGACGGGTGGTTGAGGTAGCTCGATCCAATTCGGTATCGTTTTTGCGTGTTGCGGTCATAGCGGTACAGCGACCAATCGTCCTCGGAGATCGTGTAGATGTTGCCACGCACATCCTGGACGAGATCGCCGTCGCCCCAACTTGATGCGTTGGTGTAGTTCATGCCGACGAGGCCGGGCACGTTAACGATTGCCCCGCTATCGGTATCCACTAAACCGATCGAACCTTCGAAGCCCGTCCCATTCCACTCGCTAGCCAGAATCTCGCCCGTAAATGGATCGGCCGCAACGCCGCGGGATTCGACCGTGTTTGAAATCGACGTCAAGTTGAGATTCGGGTCAATCCGCTCGATTTGACCAACTCCCCAGTTCGCGCGATCGGCGACAAAGAAGCTTCCATCGCGATCGAGGGCCATATCTTTGCCCACGAGGATGTCGTTGAAAGGGTCGTCAAAAACGACTGTGACCTGCAACGGATCTTCTTCAATCCGGTGAATTTTACCGTTGCTGCCCAAAGCATAAATCACGCCGTCCGCATCAACCTGGATACCCTCGATGCGAGCCGTCAGACCACTGGCCTGAGTCGCAACCGTCGAAAGCGTTAGCGAGGGCAAGCTCACTCGCAAAACGCGGAAGCTGGCACCAAAGAGATCGCCCCCAACCAGCAAGTCGCCATTCTTATCGACCGCCATGTCGTAGACGGTTTGGCCCGAAAAGAAGAGCTGTTGAATGCCGCGGTTTGGAACGACACCGAGATCACCCGCTTGTGTGGAAGCCGGCGCTCCGACATTTCCAATCTCGCGAATACTCGTCGGGAAACTTCCTTCGGAGAGATAGACGCTCCAACCGGATGCGCTGGGAACGCCGCCACTCGAAGCAGCGATCGAAATTCCGCGCAGTTGAGCCAAGCCCGATGCCATCAGGCTCGTCACGTTAGTTCCGCGATCGTGTCGATAGACGTTGCCACCGGCAATCATCCAAGCGCTGCCATCGGATTCGACTGCGATGTCGCCGTCGAGATTGTTCTCCGTAAACCCTGGAGCCGTCGTACCGTCGAGCAAAACCGAAGGATGTGAGGCGTCTGCTCCATCGATACGAAGCAGGCTTCCCGCGCCCGCATCGTTACTCATGAGCAAACCGTTCCCAACCGGATCCGCGGCCAGTGCAATCGGTGAATGCTTGATCAGGAAGTAAGCCCAGCGATCTCCCGCCGCATTGACCCAGTTTGTGCCACGTACTCCGCTCGATGGAGTCTGACTCGCGATCACGTAGTTGCCGTTTGCGTCTACGACAAAGTCGGTCGTCTTCGTGATTAGATAAAGGTCATCGTAAATCAAATTCGCCGGCGTCAGTCCGCCGGTCAACTCGTAAATGTCACCGCTTTCATCCAACACAGCAATCTCGCCCGCGCCATTCTCAAGCACGCCTCGCAAACTTTTAGTGAACGGGCCACTTGCCGCATTCGCAAGTTCGCTCACCACGCCCAACGTCGATATCGTTCCGACGCGGCCCTCTAAAGTGCAGTACAGCAAATCGCCGGAGGAATCGACGGCAAGGTCGCTGACGGTTCCGGTGACCGTTGTGAGAGTTCCAATTTGAGCATCAGGAAGAGATGCAAAAAGTAACACTCCCAAGGTGGGGGCCCAGGCGCGAGAGTTGGTTAGCAAGCTCATGATGATTAATTGGCTTCGGCGCCAGCAATACAACGAAGCAGCCGGCACAAATGTTCAGCCCAAGCCGAGCAGATTGGGAATCCGCCTCTTTTGAGGCAAAGCGGCTCTAAGTACCCGAATTATGCCCCGCTAAGCCTATTTCGGCAATTCGAGATGAAGCAGGGCCCCCCCGTTTCGCCTCTGACAACGCCTCAGGCTGCATAGTCGGAAAGGTATTCCGAGATTCGCGTCCCCTAAAAGCGCAGAAGCAGCCTGTCGCGCGCTTACATCGGTCGGAAGATAATGAAGCGCATCGTGCCGCCTGGCACGGTCAATGGAAACGACTGCGGCGTCAGCGCTGAGAAGTCTGCCGTTCCCAAAACGGCATCGGGCAACCCGTCACCGAGCACTTCAACCATTTCGTACATTCCCGCCGCCATGCCGTAATCGACAGGATCAACCATGTACGTAAACGTTTGATCACCGGGCGAGTCGCTCACATCTAACGCCGGAATGCTCGTCGTGTCGTCGGTGGCCAATGTCCAGTTGACAAACGAAAGGCCGACTTCGTCGTCGTCGCTATGTGCGTTCGCGTAAACGAAGGATTGCTCGGCATCGACTCCCGGCCAAAATGCCGCGAAAACAGTCCCCGAGCCGGAAGCTTCCAACTCAACCGTGTCGACTCCCACCATCACGGGGTCGCGCAGACGCTCGCCGAACAATAAGAACCTTCGCGACTCATCTTCGCGCAACACGACCATCCAATTCTTCATCGCGTCGACGAACTCTTGGAAGAGCGGGAACATGGCAGCCTTTTCTACGATGCCGCTGCCCGCCCCCAACTCGCCCATTCGCAAGCTCGATACAGGCATGTGCCCGAAGTACACGTTGGCCGCCCATTGCTGCCGAACGAAGCGCAAGCCAAATGAACTCAAGTGAATCGAAAGGTCGATGGGACCGCTGAAGGCCAATCGACCATCGAAGGCCAATTGACGTCCATGATAAACCGCTTGATAAAGCGGTGCTGAGCGACGGAACGGTATACCTGGTGCCAAATCTTGCGTCGGTCCCGAGCGCGTTCTGCGAGTGAGGTTGATCATCCCCAGGTACATCTCCTGCTCGCCCTCCGATGTCAGATAGAAATCGGGATCGGGACTCGCGAAGAATTGACCGTTCTCTGAGGTCAACCCGCGGAAGTATTCCTTCAAGCGCTTGCAGTAGTCGAACTTCGCTTGAATCCACCCTTTGGTACTGCCGAGCGGATGTCCGTGTCCAGGGTCGTAACAAAGCGGACTGCCCCCACTCGTAAAGTTGTCGAGGAAGAAGCCCTTTGCTCCCGTCGAGAGAATTGCATTCGAGAAAATGTGCAAAGCCAACTGAGGATAGAATTCAGTCTGCGTGCAAACCATGGCGGTCTGACGACTAAACGAATCCTGTGGAGTTGAGCAACCCAAATTCTTGTCGCAGCTACTGGAGTTCGGACTCGCCAACGTAATAGCTCCAAATGGATCCCGGAGGGCGAAGTCTTTAACCGGCTGCGTGGAAAAACTCGGCACCGTGTTCGGATCAGCCGGAGCGGCAACGTCGTAGCTCGGACCCGTAACGCTGTAAATATTCGGAGCGTAATACAGCGCGAAGTCATTGCCCGCGGCAGCCATTTGAGGCGCTGCTGTAATCATCTCCGAAGTTACGGGAAGCCACTCGCCCCAGTTCGCATTGAAGTGGGAGTTGTGGTCCCAAAAGGTCGTTGCCGTGCCCGCAACCTTGTCGAGTTCGAAGAACGTCTCAATCTCGTCAACTAGGTCAGCCCAATCCGAGACTCCGAGCGTGTCGGGAATGTCAATACAGGGCAAAGCTCCCATCGTGACCGTCGGCGGTTCACACCTGGGTACCGTGTACAAACCGTACATCTTGCTATCGGTCAGGATCGATGAAGCTTCGGGATTGTCGAGCAGCGAACCATGCGCAGCCCAAGATTGAGCGAGCCCCCACTCTCGATAATACGCCGCTGCGTCATACCAATTCCCTCGTAACGCTCCAAGCACGTAAGGAAATGGCGTCTTGTGGCTCGTTACCAGCGAGTTGTTCTCGGGATGAGAGTACACCCGCGTTTCAAAGACGCGCGGCGCAACACTCGTATCGACATTCGTAAAGAGCACTTTTCCGTGCCCGATTCCGTCGCGAGTACCGAAATAAGCGACCGGAGAATTTGCGTCGGCGGAGTTGTAATAAGCAACCCACTGCATGCTGAGCACACCCGGTTGTTCTCCCAATCGATACTCATCCTGACTGAAGGCCGCTTGAAGCAACGAGATCGAATCCAGAGGTGCCGGCATTAATGTTCCGCCAGCACGCGGAACAGCAAACACTTGATCACTCGAGTTTCCGTACTCATTGAATCCAACGTTCAGCGCAGTCGCGTACAGCGAAAATCCGGGCACATTCGTTTCAACTTCAAGGTCGAATAGAAATGTACGACCGTCCGGTCCAATGCGCCCGAAGACCATGACCTCACCCGACGAACCGGCAGGCAATCCGGGATGCGTAAACTCGATGTTGCGCCAGTAGGCTCGAAAGCTTTGATCGCTCTTGGCAACGAACATATCGAAAGTGCAGTCGCTCGCATCAACCGCGACGACGTCGGCTGTCGAAGTTCCCGCGAGATCCAAAAGCTCCAAGCGCCATAAACTTTTGGCCGCAAGACTGATCGCCTGCTTGGCTTGCTCGTCGCCTAAGTATCGAGGCACCAAACCGAGTGACTCCGTCACCGTAAGTCCGAGTCGAGTCAGCCCATTACCAATCGACTGAGGTTTGGGTATTTGCACCCGCTGCCCTGGTAGGAATGGTGCGCTCGAGAACTGAGCCTCAAGTCCGGTTTCGAAAGCGAGGAGAGCTAGGAGGGGCAAAATCGATTTCATGAAAGTGTGCGTCGCTATTGATGTGGAACTCGGACCGTCTAGCCCGGATTATTCATGAACCGCGAGGCAAAACGCCTCGAATTGGTTCCTGCTGGCACTTTGCAGATACTTGCCCCCGCAGACGACCTTGTAAGGTCGTCGAGGACGCCAG
>JBLINP010000168.1:0-10174 GCA_047639415.1 Planctomycetota bacterium
GGCGATTGCATCGTTTGCCTCGAACGCTTCTTGTCCGTTGCGCCCAGCCAATCGTGGCGCACGCAGGTCTTGGCACACTCGTACTACAGCATCGGTCGTTACGAAGCAGCACGGACTCATTACGAGAGGGTGCTTGAGGTTATCGCTACAAGCACGGAAGCGGTTCGCGGCTTGGCGTTGACGCATTATCGAATGGGCGATTCAAGCCGCGCATTGACCTTGCTCGATCGAGTGATTGAGATGAAGCCGGAGCACGCGGAAGCTTTGATTTGGAAAGCGCAGATTCTCTACGAAGAAGAGCGTTCAGAAGCAGCCTTCGAGGTGGCGAAAAGCGCTCGTTTGCTCGAACCGTACAACCCGCGACCGCAGTACATGTTGTGGCAGATCAATCTCGACCTTGGTCGCGATGTGGAAGCCGATCAAGCACATGCGAAGTGGAAGGAACTCGATCGCTTTGCCCAAGAGATGCGAAGTTTGGAAGGACAACTGCTCTTCCGTCCGCGCGACTATGGTTTGGCGACTCGCCTGGCGAACTTGCAAGAACAGATCGGCAACGTTGTAGCTACGCGCAAAGCACTCGAGCGTGCGGTGCGAAACCGACCCGACGAAATCAGTGAGGTTGAGTTGCGCAAGCACGCGCTCGACGTACTCGTTGGAATGGGCGATGAGGTCGGGGCTGCGCAGGCAGCGGAAGCGCTCGGCAGGTTCTGCAGCGAAGACCCCGAAGCATGGAAACGACTCGAAACCTATTACGCTCGAATCGGAAACTCGAGCATGGCGGAAAAAGCGGGCGAGTTGTTTTCGCGCTTCAGTCGCGAACAGTAATCAGTTGCAATCGCCACCAATAAAAAAAAAGAGAGCGGCGAAGCGATTCAATTCGCTTCGCCGCTCTCTCAATAACTCTTAGGAACTCTTCTCTAATTCGTTCGCTCTTCCCGTGCCGAAAGAGTTTGACCGAACTGTGCTTTTCAGATTACGCAGTCTTCTTGTCGTCGGACTTCGAATTCTTGCGCGGGCGACCACCCTTGGGGCGGCGTGACTTCAAGGACTCATTGAAGTCGACCCAGTCGTCCTCGGAAAACAGCCTCACGATGCCTCCACAGTTCACGCAGTAGGAATCATCCATGCTGATCAGATAGGCAACATAGTCCTCGCAGGCGGGGCAGAACTTGTGGTCGTCGTAGAAGCTTGAGTTGTCCATGGTGTCGTATCCGGTCGCTAGGAGGGCTTCACCGTTGAAGCGCGTGCGGGCTGATGTCACTACTAGCGCAAGAGGCCTGCCAACTGCGCTGTGCGTTCGAAAAAGAACGCAAGTTGCTGTTAGGGCAGGGGTTGGAGTCTTTCAAGGGGCAAAGCTCTCCCAGTTGCCTTTCGGCCGAATGTCTAAAAAACGCAACGCAAAAGCGCTCAAAGGGGGGGGCCTAGGCCGGATTGGGTGCCCTGCGGGCGCCGGAACCCCCTGTCATGAAACTGTTTAGAGCGCCGTGTTTCGATTAATCGACAGGCTTGCTAGCGATGTCCATTAATTTCAACGCTCACCGAGGGTTTCGAGGCTCGCGCTAAGTCCGACACGCTCCGATTCGGTCTCGGCTCGGCCGCACGCACGCTCCAGGGCTGCCTGTGTGCCCTCGTCCGCCGCATGAGCCTGACCAAGGGCCCATCCGGCTGCTTCACGGACCATGGCAGAGGGGTCATCCTCCAACGCTTTGAGCAGGCTTTCGCGGGAACGCTCGCTCGGCTGCATCGCCAGCGCCAATGCTGCGTTGCGGGCCAGTCCATCGCGCTTTGCACGTTGTAAGGGTGAGCCAAGGAGCGGCTCAGCCAACTGCTCTTTACTGCTAAGTAGCCATTCGATCAGGGTTTTCCCCTCCACACCGGCGTGCGAGCCGAAGCGCGCTTCGCCCCCGGTGGCCTTCTGACCGAAAGGGCACACCTCGGAGCACACGTCGCAACCAAACAGCCAGCCCCCGAGCTTGGAGCGCAACTCACGTGGGATTTCGCCGCGATTTTCGATGGTGTGGTAGCTGATGCAAAGCCGCGCATCCACCACGCCCGGCTCCCGGATGGCTTGGGTGGGGCAGGCGTCAATACAGGCGGTACAGGTACCACAACTACCGAGAGCCGGCGTCTCCGTGGGTTCTAGGTCGAGGTCGAGAATGAGCTCGCCCAGGAAGAACCACGGCCCAATGTGCCGATGGAGCAGGTTGGCCGATTTTGATTCGAAGCCGAGGCCGGCTTCCGCCGCGTGGGAGCGCTCCATGAGCGGCCCAGCATCGACGATGGCGCGGCTAGCGCTGAGCAGCCCCTTCTCGCGCAGTTGCTTGGCGAGCTTCTTCAGCATCCGCCCAATGACGTTGTGATAGTCACGTCCAGCCGCATAGCGAGCGATGCGGCCCCCAGCCCCGAGGTGGATGGCCGGTCGAGCGTGCGAAAGCCCCAAAACGAGCAAACTCATGCCCTCTTTGAGAATGCGGCGAGGGTCCAAAATCCGCTCCTTCTGCGATTCGAACCAGCCCATATCGGCCTGATGCCCCGCTTGGAGCCAATCTTCGAACAGCTGAGCTCCCTTCGGGGGCCGCAGCGGCGCGATCCCAACCAGGTCGAAGCCGATCTCCCTAGCCAACTCCATGATTTCCGCTTGCTGGCCCATGGCGCCATTCTTGCTCGAAAGGGCACTACATGTGAAGCGACGGAACTGACTGGCTTCCGTGTTGACGCTCTGACTTTAAATTGTGATGTGCGAAGGGATTGCACTGAGCGGGGGGGGTGAGAGGCCCTAAACGCGCGAATCCAAGCCTAAGTTCCTGCGGCAACGGCAGTTGGCACGGGGCATCAACACCAAACCCAGTCAGTTCCGTCGGGCGACTTGGATCTGGAATTTCCGCCAGACCGGCCCGGACAAAAATGGCGTCTGGCGCAATCTGGGCTATTCTTTGCTGGGTGGGGTTCCATTCGGAACTCCGCGAGCGAGTCTGGCTTGGGGCGAAATCGAATGCTTCAAGGCGCTCACTTCTCACCGCCAACTCCGTAAACGTCATCGCGATCTTCGTATCGCCCATTGACTCCTCACTAGCGAGCGTCGAAGTACCTCTTTGACCCACCACGCCTGTCTCACTGTCTTGTGATCATGAAATTTCCGATTGCCCTACTGCTCGCTTCACTGTTCGCACCCTCCGCGCTCGCCCAAGACGGCGATCAAGTTGATCCCAATTTCAAGGCGCCAAAGGTCTCCCGGATTACGCAGATCGAGCGTTTGTTCCGGGCCTACGGAATCACGCACGGGAGTCGTCAGGATCTCAAAGATCTGAAGACGCTCAATTTTAGAATTTTGCCCGTCGACATCACCGAGGAAGGTGAGAGGGAAGGCGAGCCGATTCGCGTCGCTGCGCAGATGGATGGCGTGGACCGAATCATGCGACTCGAAGAGGAAATCGAGGGACGCAAGATCGTCAAATTTGCCGATGGCATTCAAGAAGCCAGCGTATTCGTTGATAACGAGAAGCGCGAGATTCCCGAGCTTCTCGACGGCGCACAGACAGAAGCGCGCATCTTCTACGTTCTCCTCGACTTGCTTTACAAGCCGGAGTCGGCGGATCTCAAAGCAACGATGGGGCAGAACCGCAAACGCGATGGCGAGATGTACATGACGGTGGAGTACGAGTTCCACACGTCGCGCGGCTTACCTCATACCTATCGCTTGTTCTACGATCAAATCACTGGTCTGGTCGAGCGCGTCGACGTGCACGACACGCGAGCGAACGGTAACCCACGTCTATTCAGCATGTTGCTCTCTGAGTACGGTCATACCGCGGCCGCAGATGAGGCCGGTAATGTCGCGATGGAGAAAGCCGTGAAGCTTGCCCAAGAGCATCTCGACGCCGCTTCAACTCCCGAAGCCAAGGCTCAAGCCGAAGCCGAGATGGTTAAAGCGAAATTCCCCGCCCGCTCACCTCAATTTCCCGCGCGGGTCGAATTCGTCGACCGGGATCGTGCGACCTGGTTGCTCTGGCGGTTGGTTGAAGTAGAGGTCAACTCCGAATTCGAGCTGGGCTACTTCAGCGAGCCCTGAGCGAGCCTGCCTCTCTGGACCGGCCGCCAGGGATGAACACCTGGGGCCGTAGTGGGGGAGGCCGTCCCTTGGTCGGCCGAACAACCCGGAAAGGTTTTCGGTTCCTCTAAAGTCCCAAGCCCTGATTGGGGAAGCCTTTAGCGTCGAAGCCCGACGTATAGCTCCTGTGAGTTCGAGCGCGAATCGGTTACTGGAGCAATAATTACTTATAGAGGCTTTCGTGCGCTCTTCGCGTACGACACCGTCCCCCCTCCATGTATCCCCTCCCAATGGTGAACCCCCTTCTGGGGCAGGAGCCGCCGCGTTGAGCGCTGGCTCCAACACCCGCGACCGCGAGGTCGTCGGAACGATCGGTCGAAGCCTTCTGGGCGAGCGGCTGACAGAGTTGGATCATGAAATTGGCTCGACGGCACGCGCCGAGCTCAATCAGCTGGTTGAGGATGGCGAGCGCGATAATGAATCGCTCAGAGACGCGCTTTCGACGCGTTTGATGGAGCACTTCCGCCTCTGCCAGGGACGCTCCTGTTTCGGAATGCTGTACGAGTTGAACCAGCGTCATTTATTGGTGCAGGTTCAGGGTCGACTGCGACGCTTCCAATCGAAGATCGATGCGCATGACGTGCTTCAAGAGGTCTTCTTTAACGTCTATCGCTATCCGCACAGATTCAATTGCGCTCGCGAAGACGCGTTCCGCGTTTGGAGCGCGACAATCGTCCGCAACACCGTGCTGAAGTCATTGCGCTCGATGAAGCGCGGCGGCCGTTCGGAAATCCCCTTCGAGGATCTCACCGAACAACCCGAAGTTCGTAGCAAAGGCCCCATGGTCGGTGCTTTAGAAAAAGAGAGCTCAATTCAGTGCCAGCGGGTTTACCTAACCTACTTGCAACTCTACTTACGCTTCTACTCCATGTTGTCCGAGCGCGAACGCCACGCGATCCAAATGGTCGAAGTGGAAGATCGCAGCTATCGCGATGCGGCGGCTGACCTGGGCATCAAGCTAGAAAATTTGAAAATGGTGATCTTCCGCGCACGCCGGAAGATTTATCGATCGATGAGTCGGGTTTTTGAGGGGCTGCCGCCGGACTTTCGTCCGGCACGTGACCCGCACTCAACTGCCCACCTAGAGGGCTCGGAGGGAGCAAGCTCTAGGAGTCACTCTAGGAGTGAATCGATCACGCAGCGTGCATTGAATCCCGGCGATTCGAACCCCGTGGGAGGGTGTTCGCGGAGCCAAGCGTCCAGTTTGACTGGCGCACCCAATGGTGAGGTACAACCATGAATAACAACTGGTGGATTGCGGATGTCGCTGACGTCTGCACTCATTTTCAAGTGGACCTGTCTTGTCTCGTCGATGGCGAGCTTGGCGAGGCTGCGGCAACGCGGGCGATGGCCCACTTGGAAACATGTGAACCCTGTAACGAGTTCTTTGGAGCTACGCGATTGCAAGTGCAGTTGCATCGCGACGTTTCCGAGCCGCACGCTCTAGCCGAGCGCTATTCCGTCCTCTTAGGGCGCGAATCGGAAGACGCGGATTCAGAAGAACTGGTACATCGCTTAGCGACCATTTTCTACGAAGTGGGCAAAGCGTACATCCTGGCTGAGATACGTCCCGAACGAACGCGAGTGTTTGAAGAAGCCGTCAAGGTGGAAGAAACGCGGACACGTGGACGCGGCTTTGTCGATGGAGTTGTTGCGCGCGGCCAAGGCTTTGCCGGCGGCGTCGATTGGACTTCGGCTCGGGGAATGTTCAATGGCAAGCTCTCGAAGATTGAGGGCGCGCTCGAGAAAGGTTTCCGCCTGCTCGAGGAAGCCCTTCAGATAGATCAAACCCATGAAGAAGCGCGCCTCTATCTAGGCTTTGCGCAACTTCACATGGGCAATGCGCTACGCGCTCAAAAAGAGTTTCAGCGCGTCTTCCGTTCAGCTCTCGATGAAGCAAATAGGGGACATGCCGCCGTTCAACTGGCGTTGATGCATGCCAAGGAGAAGGACCTTAGACTGGCGTTGATCTATCTTCGCTGGGTGAGGATGTCTCGCTTAGATGAGTACGACGAGCGATTCTTCGTCGTGCGATTTAACATCGCCATGTACTACGCTCACTTGAAGAATAAGGATCGCGCTCTATTTGAATTCCAAGCTCTTCTGGAGGCCTACCCTGACAGCGCTGGCGAAATCGCTGGACTGTTCGCGGGTTCTCCCAAACTGCGCCTTGCCATCGATGCGATGCCGGGCTTCACAGAAGAACTTATGCAGGCCTGTCCGCAACTATTTCGGACGGACTCTGCCGAGGGGGAGACAATCCAATGAAAACCCAAGTCATGAAATCTAAAAAACCCTCGACGCTGCCGACATGGCGTCGATTCAGGACCGCAACCATGGTTGCTGGCCTCGTTCTTCTCGGCCTTTCCTTCTCGGGGCAATCCGCGCAAGCCGGCGGATCGAATACTGGCAATGTAACCGTGCGTCCGGATCACTTAGGCTCGGACGCGGACGAAGGTATCGGCACCCTGCCGGTCGTCATCGGAGAGGACCAGTTTTCGAATTCGGCGATTTCCGATCTGCTTCCCGTCGACCTGCTCTCGACCAACGGTTTGCCACTGCCCTACACCCGAATCATCGGTACTTGGGAAGATCTCACGGCTGCAGTGGTTGGGTCGAGTGGCGATGGTCTTATCACTGTGCTTCCTGTTAGAGGCAACGACGGACGCTTTCATTTCGGCTTCCACGGCAACATGCGGGTGCAGTTGGATCTCGTCGAGTTGCGCAGGCGTGCACTCGAACCCTTGATTAACACCGGTGGCGAATTCGATGGTGGCTTAGCCTCAGTTTGCTCTGAGGATGGCTGCGCTCCGGTGACCACCTTGCCGAGCACGAACGGCTTGCTGTCCTACTCAACCCTGATTGCCGGCAATGCCTTGCAGCAGGCGCCGGTTCAATTTATGGCTGTCAGTCCCAGCGAGCATTCGGTCTTGATCGAAATCAGTTTGGTGAATGACTCGACCCTGCGAATTTCTCAGCAAATCAAGTGATGGTAAAGAGCTAAACGAAGCCGTCTTGTTCACAAGCGCCCCTCGCTAGTTTTGTAGCTAGCGAGGGGCGCTTTTTGTTAAGACCTAATCGCGCTGCATCAAACAGTGCCCATCGAAACCGAATGGCCACGCTTCCAGGATCGAACCGAATGCAAAAACTGCTAGCTCTCGACGCGGGCACGACGGGTGTGACTGCGCTTTTGTACGACGAACAGATGACGGTTCTGGGCCGTGCTTACGCCGAGTTTGCCCAGCACTTCCCGCGTCCCGGATGGGTGGAGCACGACGCGGCAGACATTCTGGGTGCGGTCGATCAGGTCATTGCCGAGTTGCTGGGGCAAACGGACGCGCAGCAGATTGCGGCGATTGGCATTACCAATCAGCGCGAGACGGTTTTTGCCATCGACGTCAAAACTGGTGCCGTGCTCGGCCGTGGCATCGTTTGGCAAGATCGTCGAACGGCTGCTCGCTGCGAAGAGTTGCGGGCGGGTGAGCACGCGGAATTGATTCGGAATCGCACGGGCTTGGTAATCGATCCGTATTTTAGCGCTACGAAGATTGAATGGCGGCTCAACGAAGATGACGAGTTGCGCGAGCGCGCGCAGAGAGGCGAGGTCCGTTTCTGCACGGTCGATACGTTATTGATTCATCATCTAACCGCCGGCGAGTCCTTCAAGACCGATCCGACAAATGCTTCGAGAACGATGTTGTTCGACATCGAGCGCGAAGTCTGGGATGAGGAACTGTGCGAAGTGTTTGGCATCGATAGCGCTTGGTTGCCCGAAGTGTGTCCATCGATCGCCGACTTCGGTACGACGGCTGCGTCGGTCATCGGTGCGGCGATCCCGATTCGCGGAGTTGCCGGAGACCAACAAGCGGCGCTCTTTGGTCAGGGCTGCTTTGAGTCGGGCGACTTGAAGTGCACGTTCGGAACGGGTTGCTTCCTATTGCTCAACACGGGTGATCGATGTGTGCGCAGTACGCAAGGGCTTTTGACTACGCTCGCCGTTGCGCGCGATGGATCGACTTGCTTTGCAGTGGAGGGCAGCGTGTTCGTTGCGGGAGCTGCGATTCAGTGGTTGCGCGATGGTTTGGGTTTGATCGAATCCGCGGCTGAATCGGAGACGCTCGCGCGCAGCGTTCCAAGCTCGGACGGCGTGTTTCTCGTGCCAGCTTTTACGGGATTGGGAGCGCCGTATTGGGATGCTGAAGCGCGGGGGGCCATTCTCGGAATCTCTCGAGGAACGGAACGCGGTCACATTGCGCGAGCGGCTCTCGAAGCGATTGCGTTTCAGAATGCGGAACTGATTGAAATCCTGCGGGACGAGTCCGGGCTTTCAATCGACTTGCTCTTGGCGGATGGCGGGGGAGCGGCGAACGATTTGACGATGCAGTTGCAGGCCGACTTCGCTCAACTTGTCGTGGCGCGTAAAAAAGAAGTGGAGGCCACAGCGCGCGGTGCGGCCATGCTCGCCGGAATCGGAATCGGACTGATTACCGATCTGGATTCGATTGCGAACGGGCAAGGAGCCTCGCAGCGGTTCGAAGCCGAGCTCGATTCGCCCATGGCGGACGAACGGCTGAAGGGTTGGCGAGCTTCGATCGAGCGCGTTCGTTCCTGACACTCAGTCGCTAGGAAAAAAGTTCCCGAAAAGACTTCGCGTTGGGTGAATTCCTTCTCAAAAAGAACTGACTCAGCTCACGTGGAGGTTCCAGGCACCGATGACCAGCCTGTGGATGGAGATATTCCTTCCACATGGATCCATGGAAATCTTCGCCACCAATCTTCCAAACTCCCGCGGCCCGATTGAAGTGCAGCGGACCGAGTTCGACGCGCTGCTTCAAAAGGGGCGCGTTCTAGCTGGGGTCGTCACGGAAGTGACACCGACCTCCGCGCTGTTGAAGGTGGGGCAGTACACGCTGACCTCAGGTTCTTTTCCGGGGTTGGAAACAGGGCAAAAGCTCTTGCTTCAGGTCACGGGAGAGCAAACCCAAAACGGCGCTCTCCTGAAAGTGTTGAACGGCACCGGGACCCAGGTGCCCGGGTTGCTGCATGCGCTTCGCTCGGTGGTTGCTGCAGACCGGCCAGTCGGTGAATTATTGCAGCAGCTGGGGCGCAAACTCGCAGCGCTCGCGAACGGCCAAGGTGCCACGACGAGCAGCTTGGTGAGTCGCTTGGCGAGCCACGTTTTTCAGCCGGGCCAAACTGGGAGTCAACTCATGCAATTGTTGCAACAGGGCGGACTCAACTTCGAGGCACTGTTACTCAAGGCAGCGGCGCGGGGAGTTACGGGCGACGACGTTCGATTGCTTTTGCTCGATCTCAAAGCGGAGCTCTTGTCTCAATTGGAGAAGCTTGGAGCTGGACCGGCGCGCGAAGCTATTGCTCGCGCACTCTCTGGTCTAGAAGCCGAACAACTTCTCAATGTCGCGCGTCGCGAGAGTGGCGAACCGTTGCACTTCAGCTTTGCAGTGCCCGATTCTGGCGAATGGACCACGGCTCACCTGTTGTGGACCGAGCGGCACGACGGAGATGACGAGAACGGAGAGGGCGAGGAAGAGGAAGTTCAGCGCATCTCGTTGGGGATTAACTTCAGCAAGACGGGTCCCATTCGCGTCGATGCCTGGCTGCGGTCCGACAGCTTGAATTTGAAGATCACGTTGGAACGCGAAGAGGTCGCCGATGTGCTTCGGAAGCAACTCGACCCGTTGGTAGCCGCTCTTCAGAAAATCGATCGCCCCGTGCAGATCATCGTGGGCGTAGGTCCCGCGGAAGAGGTTGATATCGAATCGCACACGATGGATATCAGTTACTTGCGCAATCACCACTTGATGGATTTGTCGGCATGACGGCCGAGCAAAAGGCGGAAGAGCCGCAGCCCATCGCAGTCGCGCTGCGCTACGATCCAGAAGCGACGATCGTCCCGTCGGTCGTTGGAAAGGGTGTCGGAGATGTGGCCGAGCGCATTCTTGCGCTAGCGAAAGAAAACGGAATTCCAGTTCGCAACGACCCGGATTTATTGGAGTTGCTTTCCGGCGTCCAAATCGGTGAGAGCATTCCTCCCGAACTGTATGA
>JBLINP010000169.1:0-10160 GCA_047639415.1 Planctomycetota bacterium
CGACTGCTCAATCGAATTCATCCGGCCAGGGCTGTGCGAATCGCGACGTTTATGCGCGTTTTTGAAATAGCGCCAAGTCGAGTTTGAAGAACGACGACCCGTGTAAATAGAAAAGCTGACCGTAGTCTTTGGTGGGGAGTCCGAGGGGCGTGCAAGAACATGCAAACAACTAAGCTCACCTGAAATGGCCCAACGAAGTCGTGAACGCGATGCACTCGATTGAAATCAGGCGATCGAAGCTCTGCGAGATTCAAAAGGAATGCGAACGGCGCAGCGCGCGAAACCGGTAGGTGTACTTCGATCGTGCGCGGACCATAAGGCTCGGTCGGATGCCAGGTGTTTGTCCAGCATGCAGATCGATGGAGCGCGCGGCACTTCGTTTAGGCGGTGAGTGAGCTTTTGGCTGATTTTGTCGCGGAGCAAGTGCCTAGTGAGAGACGGGACAACGCAGATTGTGGCGAGTAAGCGGCCCGCTCGGATTGATTTGGCCCATTGCACTCCAGCGTTCTCGCCGATTCGCGAGTGGGAAGAGGAGCAACTCTTAGAATTCGAATCGGATCGTGAGTACTGTGGGGCAAGCTTTCCCCCCGCGCCGAGCAAGCAGTTATCGGCGGTCCTCGCACCCAATGCACGCTTCTCGAGCTTGGTGCCCGCTCTCGAATCGCGGGGCTGACGGAAAGGCCTGGAACTCGTAGACTCTGCCCCAATGTTTATGGATCGGCAGATGAATCGAATAGAGTCTCCGTTTCGTCGGCAGATCGAGTTCACATCGAATTGATGCCGTGCTGCGGTCATCCTCTTGAATCCGAACCTCTCCCAAAAAGCTGCCTGGGCGTAGCCGAAAATCAACCACCTGTTATTTTGAAGATCTCAAACTCGAAGCTGGCGCCCGTCGTGCTCCTCGCACTTTTACCTAGCTGTAGTGGGAGCCAAGAGAAGACTCTCGCTGAGGTAAAATCGCCGAATATTGTGCTTCTGGTTGTCGATACCCTGCGCGGTGACATGGTCTCGCAGGAAGACGGATCGACGAATACGCCGGGTTTCGATTCCATTGCTGAGGATGGAGTCAATTTCCCCTCGGCATTCAGTCACGCGCCAATGACTCTGCCCGCCCACACTTCCTTGTTCTCTTCGCGCGCGCCCTTCGAAACCGGAGTCCTTAACAACTGGCAGGACGTTCGCGAAGACTTGCCGCTTTTAGCCGAGTGGCTTCGGGAGCGCGGCTATCAGACGCGCGCAGTGGTTAGTTTGGGCACCCTCGATCGACGAGGTCAGGAAGCTCTCGGTCGAGGCTTTGATAGCTTCGACCAAGATTACTGGCACATGGATCAAGCTCCTCGGGCACTGACTCGAATCCGGGCTAGCCTCGACAAGATGGAAGCGGAGCGACCCTTCTTCTTATTCGCCCACTTCTCGGATCCCCACGAGCCCTACAACCTACATGCCGAGAGTGATAAAGAGGCCGAGGTCTATCTCGACGGCGAGTTAGTTGCCACGCTGTCGATATCCGATATGAGCCAGTGGGTTGGTGAGTTTGAACTCGAGCTCGGTAAGCATGAGCTCGAGATAAAGTCGGAGGCCAAGTTCCGAATCAATGCGCTCGAATGGACCCAAGAGAAGAAGTTTGTAGGAGCAACTTGGGAACAGGGCAAGGTGCGCACACCCTCGAAACGGGTGCTGATCTCCGGCATGGCGAAGACCAAAGCTCCAACGGAAATACGCGTTTGGATCACTGAATCGGTTGCAAGCGCCGCTGAGAGGCGGAATCGATATATCAGTGAGGTCAACTGGATGGATACGAGCATCGGGGAATTCGTGGTGGAGTTGAAGACTCGCGGGATCTACGACGACACCCTAATTCTCTTTACATCCGACCACGGCGAAAGTTTAGGCGAGCACGGTGCTTTTGGGCATGTGCAAAACTTGTATGACGAGATGATTCACGTGCCGCTCGTCATCAAACCGCTCGCAGGAGATCCTCGAATCGAAGTTCTACGGTCGGTGCGGAAGACAGTTGTGCCACACCAAGACCTCGTCCCAACGATCTTAGAACTCGCGGGATTGCCAGATCTGCCAGGGTCTCGCGGGACTTCACTTCTCTCGATGAAGCGTGAAGCTCTGGCTATCGCCGAAACTCACAAGCCGGAAGCCAACCGAAACTTGATTTGTTTCCGAGATAGCGAGTTCAAGTTGATCTACGACAGTGACAAGGACGCCTTCGAATTGTACGACCTCGAGCAGGACCCAGGAGAGGAAAACAACGTCTACGGGACACGTCGAAACGAACGCGAGGAGTGGGTCGCTGCGATAAAAAGGATCGCCGATCTTGCTCAATCGGGAGCGATGTCCGAGGGCGAGGTCTCACCCGAAACGCGGGAGCTACTCGATGCGCTTGGCTACGGCGGCAGCGACGAGTAAACAGAAGATTATTGGCCCTACGTATTCAGGCCAGTCCGCTTGCGCCAGGAACAAGGCCTATCTGGTCTTCGTTGCGTCAGGCGTTTGATAGTTTGAAGTGCGACTAAGCGTCGCTCTCGGTAACGTGATTCTTTCGTAGAACCCAAAGCACGAGTTCTCTCGTCATAGCGGCGCACCAACGATTCGCTGACCGTTTCGTCCGCGCGAAACGCGCTCTCTCTCAACTTACGTTCTTTGGGAGAGTTTCATGCTGCTGAATTAGCAGCTTGCGTTTGCATTGGCCGTGACTTCGTTCTTCGTCACGCTGTCACCCCTTATCGGCCCAAGCTCGCTGGCTAAGGCTGGTATTGACGATTGTGAATTCGAGCCGAACGGAGATGCGATTTTGCCTTTGAGCGCCTGCGGAGCGACGAACATAGCATTAGAGCCCTACGGTGACTCCATTGCTCAGTGGATCGCTTTGAGAGTGATGCAGAGCACCAATGATGCTTTTCGCGATGGGGATGTGGATCTGGATACTTGGGACTATCTAATCCAAAAAGCAATTCTGCCTGTAGAGGCAACAGCGCAATTCGCCGATTGGCATGGGATTAAGACGCTTACTCAGGCGAATCTTATTCCCGTTCGCCTTCCAGGCATGAATGATTTCGTCATTCAAACTTTTGACAGATCAAGTGATGTACTCGGATTCGCGAGTATCGGCACAGAACCGACTCCAATGCTCGCGCTGGACAACTCGTCTAGGCTTACGGATGTCGCGATTGAAGAGAGCTACGCCTATTACTTGCAGTATCTAGATCTCACCTTCCAGTCTGGGGTGCCGTACTTTTTTAGCCTCCGGTGGACAGGTTCGGATACTGGCGGCTGTGATTTCAATCCGGATGGAGGCTCCAAGTATGCCCTTGGTCCATGCCCCGGTGGATTTTGTCCTGGCTCCGTATCGTCGGCAGCGGGTTTTGCTCTGGCTCAGTATCCCGTATCAAAAGTTCCAAAGCGACTTGATGTACTGATGTAACTCGACTTGCGGTAGGGCTTCCTCAACTTGAGCCGCAAGTAGTCGAGCATCAGCTTGTAAGCAATCGACTTGATCGCGTTGTCGTTTTCCCAATAGCCCATGTGGCTCAGAGCGATTCGCCCGCGCCTCGCCGGAGCACGTGGCTCTGATTTGCGTTCAAGTCACCGTAGGTTTCGACGTTTCCATCGGGCCAAGTGACCGTTACAGCTCCGGCGACAAGTTGATCCCCGAGGCCGAAGTGAACACGCGGGTCGTTGCTGGCTTGATAGCTTGCGGCGGCGCGGACGTAGCGATACCGCTTGTGGGAATCGATGTCGATTGAGACGCGCGCGTGCAGCGACTGTTTCCCGGCGTCGAGTAGTTCGAAGGAAATCCAAGCGCCGCGATCGGGAACGACGTTGCGGAGCAGTTGCGCTGGCCCATCGATGTTGACGATCAAGACGTCGATTCCGCCGTCGTTGTCGATGTCTCCGAAGGCCGC
The DNA here is from genome assembly GCA_047639415.1 of Planctomycetota bacterium. GTDB lineage: Bacteria > Planctomycetota > UBA1135 > UBA1135 > OFTM34. Next base: position 3,915 of record JBLINP010000169.1, read on the forward strand.
CGCTCGACTGTTGAAGGCACGCTGTTCGTGGATGCCACCTTGTGGGGTGAGTGGCTCGAACAGATTGTCTTGCAGACCGCGGAACAACAAGTTGGGTTCGGCGTAGGGGTCTTCGCTATAGGTGTGGGCTTCGCGCATGACGCGACCGTTGGCTTCGTACAAATCCAAGCTGCCATCGTTATCCAAATCGACGAAGCCCAGGCCGAAGCGTGTGAATGGACGACTCACGGCTCCCAATCTGCTCGCGACGGTACGGTCGCGAAAGAGCGCGCCGTCGTTGCGATAGAAGGAGTCGGACTGCAGACGAAGATTACCCACCAAGAGGTCGGGATCACCGTCATCGTCAAGGTCTCCGACTTCGACGCCCATGCCGGCTTTAGCGATTCCATCGCCGTCGAGAGCGCAACCTCGCGCCTGCGCAACTTCGTTCCATCCAGACTCGGTGGAGGACCACAGGAAATTGGGCATGCCGTCGTTGGCCACGAAGATTTCGATGCGCCCATTCCCGTCGAAATCGGCACAGACAACGCCGAGTCCGGTTGCGGGATGAGTGGTCGTTCCGAACGTGGCACTCCAATTCGTGAAGCCGCCGGTGTCTTCGTTCAAATAGACCGTATCCGCTGCAGGCGTTTCATAGTTGAGCGGACTGCAGTAGTCCGGCGTACCCATCTGGTTTCGGCAGGGAAGCTCGTTCGTGGCTGTCCAATCCAAGTAGTTGCAGACAAAGAGATCGAGGTCGCCGTCGTTTTCGAGGTCGACGAATGCGGCGCTTGTACTCCAACTTGGATCACCGACTAGAGCAGCCTCGGTGTCATCCGTGAAATAACCCTTGCCGTCGTTTACGAGTAAAACGTTTAGACCGAAGTTCGTCACATACAGGTCGATGTCTCCATCACCGTCCACGTCACCACAAGCGACGCCCATGCCGTAGCCTGCATGATCTGCTCCGCTTCGCTCCGTAACATTTTCAAACTGCCCAGCGCCTTGATTGGCGAACAATTCATTGGTGGGTTGTGTTTCCGTGTCTTCATACAAACTCCCCGATTGCACTAGGTAGGCATCGAGATCGCCGTCTTGGTCCATATCGAAAAGCGCTGCACCGCCGCCCATGATCTCGGGCATCAGGAAAGTTGCGCGGTGACCGGAGACGTGATTGAAAACTAGTCCGCGTTGCTGCGCTTCTTCGCTCAACCAGTTCTTGATCGCGGGGGGCGCGGCATTGGCATCGGTCACGTTTTGACTAGAAGCGGGGGCTTCGTTAGGTGTGCAGGCTGAGAGCGCGCAACCCAATAAAGTCCAAGCGAAAAGAGGGAGGCGACGTTTCAAGGGTTTCGCTCTTCGTTTAACTCGGCCATACGCGCCTCGATCATGGGAATGAGTTTATGACTCGGATCGATCTGTTTGGCGCGGGCGATTGCGACTCGCGCTCCGTCGCGATCTCCTGTCTCGGTCAGGCATCCGGCAAGCGTCGCGTGAATCGATGCATCATTCGGTATCAATAGTGCTGCTCGCGTGTAGGTGATGGCCGCCATGTCCCAGTGTTCCAGATCCATTTGCAGTTTCCCGATGCGCGGCAATACACGCTGTTGATCGCTGCCCAACCTCATCGCCATCTCGAAAGACGTGATGGCATTCTTCGGGTCGTTCTTCGCTTGAAATATTTGCCCTTGAACCAAATAGATCGTTTCGTGGTTTGGGCTCAATTCGATCGAGCGTTCGATATGTTCAAGCGCCAGATCGAATTCGCTTTGTTTCCAACGGACGGTGGCGAGGTTCAACTCGAGCCGGAAGTGTTTGACGCCTCGTTCACGTGCAGCTAACAGAAGCTGCAGTGCCTCTTCATTGCGCGACAACTTGGTGAGTGCCGCCGTCCACATGCCGAGCAGTGTAATGTCATCCGGAGTTTGCTGCTGCAAGATTGCCAAGCGCTTGACCGCTTCCTCGTAGAGGCCCTGGTCGAGACACGCTTTCGCTTCAAACATGATGCGACTGTAGCCGCCCAACCTGGTCTCCATTTGATCGACCCAGGGATCGTTCCAGCTGGGAACTCCGCCAGCTGAGAGAGCGAAGGCCGTTTCCGATTCGTCGAGGCGACCGAGATCTCTCAATGCAGATCCCAAGAGATGTTGAGCGTAGGTATTTTCGGGATGAGTTGCGGTGACAGCGCTCGCCAAATCCATGGCCTGCTGGGCTTCGTCGCGTAGAAGCGCCAAACGCGCGAGTCCGAGTGCGCCATCGGGCCACCCGGGTTCGAGTTCATGCACGCGCGTGAAGCCGCGTTCCGCAGCGTCGAACTCTCCGGCCTGCAGAAACCAATCCGCCGACCGACGATGCGCCGGAGCATAATTTAGATCGAGTTGGAGTGCGCGTTCGATGCTAGCACGGGATTCCTCGAGCCGACCAAGTTGGCGCAGCATGCGTGCGCCGTGATAGTGAGCGGGCGCGTGAGCCGGCGCGATTTGAGTGGTTTGTTCGTACGCTTCAACCGCCGCTTCAAACAACGAGTTAGCATCGAAGGTCATGCCGAGTTCGAAGCGAGCTTCGAAACTTTCCGGCGCTAGCCGAACCTGTTCGATCGCACGTTGAACCACGAAAGCAACTCCTGCGTCGAGTGTGCTCAGGTTGGGAGCAACGGGGATGGAGAGCGTGACCTTCGCGGGCTCGTCGTCATGAGAGGAGATCACGTTCGAATCAGAACAAGCCCCTATCGCAAGACAGAGAACAGCATACGGTGTCAGGCCCGATCTCCCCTGCAATCGAGTGCGGCTCGATTGTCCAAATTGAAGTGTTCTCATCTAGCTTTGAAAGGTGGGTGCTTTTCAGTTTGGACAATCGAGCCGTACTCGATTGCAGGGGAGATCGGTCCGGATACCGCATGCTATCGCCTGCCGCTCAATTTTGACTCGTATTTCAAAGCCACTTTGAACAAGCCCGGACTGAACACCTTTGGCAACTTCCGGGTATCGCTGGATGAAAACGGTCAAGCGCTTGCGACATTCACGATTCCGCCGCTGACGGATCCTGCCTTCGCGGGAGTTGTCATGCATGACGCGTACCTCGCCGCGAGCGTTTTGGGCAGCGCAGAGTTCGCCAGCAACGCGGTGCCGGTCACGCTCGTTCTGGAGCAACCCGAGTCCTAACTTACCAAGCGTTGGGTGTTCGTTTAATCGTGGCGCCATTGGTGCCACGATGCGGACTCGCACACCGCCGGGCGAGCTTTGGTCAAGGCATGCGGCCGGAGGCGGAACCCGAATTCTGCGGCGCTTTTGAGTCGATGGATCTACGAGTAAAGATCAGTTCCGTTACCGACGCCATTAATCACACGGTCTTACGCCTCCAAGTCAGCCGGCAACCTGAAGAGTACGAGCTCTGGCGTTTCTTGGAGGCAGCAACCTTTGGGGTTCAGAAGCCATGACGCGGTCCCTTTTGACGCGCATGTTGGGGGCACGGAATGGCGTCGTTGTAGCGGCTCTAAAGCAATTTGGCTCGGAATTGTTTCACGACCGGCAAGGCTTCGATCCAGGCCGATGCATCTGCGCGATCGGGAGCTTTGGGATGCGGTTCGCCAGCGTAGCCGGCGGGGATTTGACCGAGGATGTTGTCCGTATCTTCGCTGTCGTGATACTCGAAGGCGGGGATGAAGAGTCGGTCGTCGGCGAAAACATCGTGAACTCGCACGCCGTAGCTTGAGAGTTCGGTGGTCATGGTCTGCGGCGGGTTGATCCAGACGCACCTGGGAGTTGCGCAGAACTGATACTGGATCAGTCGGTTGGTCGAGAGGATGCGAAACTTGCGCAACTCGCCGCCAAAGAAGCTGCTGATGGAATGGGCGACTTCCTGTACGCCGTGTGCGAAGTCGGGTTCGAAGCCCTGCACGAAGTTGAGCGAACTCGGATCACCTCTGCGTTTGAAGCGCGCGACTTTGCGTCCGCCGTTGACCTGGTACTGCTCGCTGGCACGCTTCCGCGGCGTGACGAAATCTGCGTAGGGTCGAATGCGGTTTGAGGTGCCCGCTCGCAACACCAACTCGACGGCATCGTGATCGCGAACGCGGCGCTTGCGTCGGCTCACTTCATCGAACGCAGCTTGAAGTTCGAAGGGCAGATTGGTGGTCTCCTCGATGGTTGTCAGATACTCCTCACCGCCGTGGTTTTCAAAGCGCACGTCGCCCTTGCCGATCCAGTAGTCGTGGTCGTCGTGCACGAAGTGGCTGGCCACGCGCCAGACGAGCGACGAGTCCTTGTAGAAAATGCGCGGGTAGATCTTTTTTGCGTCTCGACCGCCCAGCCGAACGTAGCCAACGAAGTAACCCAGCGACTGATTGAAGCGCAGACCGGTTAGATAGTAGGTGACGTCGAAGAGTCGGATTTCGAAGCGCGGTAGGTAGCGCCGCGTAAGCAGGAGTTCGGGATCCTCGCGCGCCATGCCGGCAGGAACGAGTCGGCTTCCACTATCGATCAGCTCGCGAAACTTGCGCGCGACCTGAGCGGGCGTCAGGGGGTCGGGACAAATCCCAGACGCGAGGCACATCTCAGGCAGCGAGCGGCGGTGGTTGATCTTTTCGGTGGGGCTCATTAGCGACACAGCTTGTTCGCCAAGCAGAGCTGCCGCAAGAGCGGACCTTGCGGCAAATGTTGTCGAACACGTGGATTCGCGATTGCCGACAGGGATGGGGGACGTGGATTCCGAGAGGGCATCAAGGCCCGGTCTTTTTGGGTCGATCAGTCCATCATGATTGAAGCTGGAATCCCCGAGAATGAGGCCAGTCGTTTGGCGGCTTTGCTTGCCTATGAAGTGTTGGACACAGATCCCGAGCAGGCCTATGACGACCTGACGAGGATTGCCTCCTCGATCTGCAATACGCCGATCGCGCTCGTCAGCTTGGTGGACGCCGATTGACAGTGGTTTAAGTCGCGTCATGGCCTGGACGCCGAGCAGACGCCTCGCAGCTTGGCGTTTTACTCTCACGCCATTCTCGAGCCGCAGCATCCGACGATTGTGAACGACTCGTTCGAGGACGAGCGCTTTCGCGACAACCCCGATCGCTGTTGGCGAACCGCGAGTACGCTTCTATGCCGGATTCCCGCTCGCGAATAAGGACGGTCTGGCTGTGGGGACTCTGTGTGTCATCGATCACGAGCCGCGCGAGTTGACTAAAGAGCAGATTGAGACGCTCACCGCACTCGCTCGCCAAACTGTCTGCCAACTTGAGTTGCGCAGGAGCAATGCCGAGCTGCACGTGGCGGCCGACGAATTAGAGCGCGCCAATCATGACTTGCAGCAATTCACCTCAGTGGCAGCCCACGATCTGCGGGAGCCGCTTCGAAAGCTGTCCTCATTAAGTGAGCTCCTCAGAGTCGATCTGGGCGACAACCTGCCAGCGCAAGCCAGCGAAAGCCTGGAGTACATCATCAACTCTTCGCATCAAATGGAGCAACTCGTCACGTCCCTGCTCGAACTCGCGAAGGCTAGCCCGAATTATTCATGAACACGCGGACCAAACACCACGAACGACCGGCAGTGCCAGCAGGAACCAATTCGAGGCGTTTTGCCTCGCGGTTCATGAATAATCCGGGCTAGGATTGTGAGGACAGGCTTCGGTAGAGCTTAATCTGCACGTGCCATCCGGACCTTCTCGGGAGACGAACGACGCGGCGACCTCCCATCAATGAGCGAGCTACTCCCGACCTTCATCGTCTTCTTTGCCGTCATCGACCCGGTCGGCACCGTGCCCGTCTTCATCGCGGTGACGAGGAGTCATTCCGAGCAGGACAAACGCAAGATCGCATTGAGAGCGACGGCGATAGCCGCATCTATTTTGCTGTTCTTTGTTGTTGCGGGTGAGCCGATTCTGACGGCGATGAAAATTCCGCTCGTTGCCTTCGAGATTGCTGGCGGCATCATCTTATTCCTCTTTGCGCTCTCGATGATCTTCGGTGAGAGCAAGCCCGAGGAAGAGGTCAAGTTGGCGCGTGAAGCCGAAGAGACTGCAGTCTTCCCTTTGGCCGTTCCCTCGATCGCTGGTCCGGGCGCGATGTTGGCGGCCGTACTCCAAACCGAAAACCAGCGCTTCGATCTGATGGAGCAGATTCAGACGACGGCGGTAATGTTCTCGGTCCTTTGCGTGACGATGCTACTGATGCTTGCCTCAAGTCGAGTTCAACGGGTCATCGGGAAGAGTGGTGCGAGCATCATTAGCCGTGTCATGGGCATGATTCTCGCCAGCTACGCAGTGACGAGCATCTT
>JBLINP010000170.1:0-10131 GCA_047639415.1 Planctomycetota bacterium
AACCGGAGGTTGAAAACTGAGGTCATGGGAGGCCGCAAAAGGTGAATCAGGGGATCATCGACGTAAAAACGGGGCGGTAAGAGTAATACGGCTCGAGTCCCCCACGATGAGTGGAGAGCGAGGTTTTTTTCGAGACTAGATCGCTGCTTCCAAAGTTTGGAACCAATTGAGCCGCTCTTTAAGCCTCGGCTCAAGGGCCCCGCGCAGGGTTAGGCTGCTGAGAGAGCAAGTCCCGCAGGCTCCAATCAATCGAACGGTGACTTGGCCGAGTTCGGAGACGGAAACCAGCTGGATGTCACCACCATCGGCTAGAAAAGCTGGGCGCAGCTCTTCCAAAATGGCTTGAACCTCACCGATTCGAACGGCGTCCCCCTCCGGTGGCTCCACGGGTGTGGTCGCTTTCGACCCAAAAATCCTCGATAAGAAACTCATAGGTGCTTTCGAACGTTCGAATCGAACTTGAGTGACCAGGAATCGCCCGAAGCTTGGAAATGGGATCCTGGTAAATTCAGTTCCAATTCTTGGGCGAATTGAATCAGGGCCGCTCCAGCGGGAGCAAGAGCCTCCAGAGAATAGATCCTTTCGGTTCGACTGAGACTCCAGTGGAATGAATCGAGCTGCTCTTCACGATTCGCGACGAATAGCGAATTCGAGATCGCCCAGCCAAGCCTCCAGTCGCTGCCCTCTCCATCCAGATTGGGCAGCGGTGTGTTCGATTCAGGAAGCGCGCACCCGGCTTCGATCAACAGTTCGCGAACGCTTTGAATGAGAATCGACAATCCGTGCGGTTCGCGACGCTGAAACAAAATATCAAACCCACCAGCTGCACCTAGGACTCCGAAAACCCAGCCGTGAGCATGACTGGCTGTCAGAAGTTCCACGTCATCGTGATTCGCGCCTGCATCGCTCTCCAACTGATTCGACGAGCTTTCAAGGTCGGAGCTCAACTTCCGCAATCCCGCCAACAGAAAGCGAAAGAGAGGCTGATAGAGCGGACCTTTCGGCCACGTCTCGTCGGGAGCCAGAGGCGGCTCTACTCGATTAGCTTCATCGCAATCCGATCGCGTTTGAATGTGATTCATGCTGGGCTTGCGGAAGCAATCATCTCTGAAGGCCAGGGGCAATGGGACCGGCGCAAATTCATTTCGCGTCCGACGCAGGCCGTAGTTCTTTCGAGAGAAGCGATCGCTCCGTCATCGTATGGTGCCGAGGGGGGGAATCGAACCCCCACTCCCTTGCGAGAAATGGATTTTGAATCCATCGCGTCTGCCGATTCCGCCACCCCGGCCCAGGGGCGGACAAGATGCGAAGATGTGAGCCGGTTGCGCAAGCAATCAGAGCAACTTTCCGGCGGACTTTTGCCTCGTTGCTCATATTTTGAACGGTTCGCTTCGAAGCGAGCGTTCAATCTACTGAGTCAGCGCAGCAGCTAGCCCGTGGAAAACTCCGTCGGCTTTCGACGCAAAGCGCAGCGCTTTTAGGATTCCCGGCCCGTAGGCTTCGCGTGACACGACCTCGTGGCAAAGGCTCAATCGCTCACCTGGTGCACCAAAAACGAGTTCCTGTCGCGCCTGCACGCCCGGCAGGCGCAGTGAGTGAATCGCAACTCGGTCCGCGTTGTGGGGCTGCCTGCACTCCTCAATTTGCCGAGCGGTTTCCAATGCCGTCGCGGAAGGCGCATCGTGTTTCGCCGGATGATGCATCTCGATGATTTCAACGGCTTCGAAGTGCTCAGCTCCAATGCTTTTGGCCGCGGCCTGCAGCGCCGCCATTCCGAGACTGAAATTGGGCACGACCATGCCACCCAGGTTTTGAGCCCGAGCGAAAGCGTCCAGTTGCGCAACTTCTTCCGGAGTGACACCGCTGGTTCCGATAACTGGTCTCAAGCCCAATTCCAGCATCGCCATTCCATGTTCAAATCCCAAACCTGCGTGTGTTACATCCAGTGCAAGCGCAGCCCGATGATTGCCAAGCAGTTCGACCAAATCGCCGTCGCTACCAACGCGAAGCGCGAGTTCGAACTCCGCTGAGTTTTCAATCAGGCGCGATGCGAACTGCCCCATCCGGCCGCTAGCGCCGACGATAACGACCGGCGTACTCAATTCGGTTGCTCACTCATCTGAAAGCCTGCACGCAAAATGCCCAGGCAGAGATCGGTAAAGTCGAGTCCTGCTTCCGCAGCTTCCAACGGCAGTAGCGATCGCGGCGTAAGACCTGGAAGCGAATTCAACTCGAGGAAAACGGGCTGTCCAAACTGCTCACCTTCCTGCGGCACCATGAAGTCCGAGCGCGAGTATCCGCCACAAACCAAAGCGCGATGAATGTCGAGCGCGGGAGCCTGGATCGATTCACAAACGCGCGCGTCCAAACTTTGCGGAGGACAGAACTCGGCCGCACCTGAATCGGTGTACTTCTCTTCGTAATCGAAGAAGCGTCCCTCGTGCGGTCGTATTTCGACGGGCATCAAAGCTTGTGGGCTCAGCCAACTATTGCCCAAAACGCCGCAAGCGACCTCGACTCCTACATGCCAAGTTTCGATGAGCGCGTCGTCGCCCGATTCCAAGATGGCGAGAACGGCGTTCGCAACTTCCGCTGGGGCGTGTCCGTGAATGACGCCCACCGATGAACCGCCGCGACGTGGTTTCACGCAAACGCCCGCGGGTGAGCGATTCAGCAAATCGAGAAAGGTCGCATGGCCGCTTTGATTCCAACTCGTGCGCGATACGAGTTGTCCGTCGGCTAAGCGCAAGCCGGCCTGCTCCGCGATCAATCGACTAACCCACTTGTCCATCGAGGCCGAAGCCGCATGCAAATTCGAACCGGTGAAGGGCATGCCCTGCGCTTCGAGGACGGCTTGGATGCATCCGTTTTCTCCATCCCCCCCGTGCAAAGCGAGGAAGCAAATATCCACGCCTTCCAGTTCATTCAGAAATTCCGAAAGCCGCTGAGACCCGCTTTTGGTTCCCCAGCGTTGATCGATTCCGAGTTCGATTCCACGAATAGACCTGGGGCCACGGCCATTCTTCGAAGCGTCTTCCAATGCGGAGCAAACAGCTTGTCCAGAGCGCCGCGAGACTTCCGCTTCGCTGGAGCTACCGCCATACAGCACCCCCACTTCACAGCTTCTCAGTCGAGCCTCGAACTCTCCCCCTTCAAAGAAAACGTTCAAGTCACGACACCCCGTGCAACCTCAGCCCTCATAGAGGTGTCCCTTCGAACTAATGCTCGGCTTGGCACCAGCCGCTTGAAAGGCCGCGGCGCTTTCTGCCACCAACGGATCAATTTCGACGGGAACTACTCCATCGTCGCCAGCCGCCGGCAATTCTCGTGCAGTACCTGCAACCCAACTTGCATACATGGCGCACAAGTCGCGGCGAGCGGTTTCCGGGGAGTCCCCTCCACTCGCATTTTTGACCGGGCTGAATTCCGTCGCGCGCGAAACCTCAAGCGTGATGCTGTTTTCACTTTTCGAGAGCGCGTCAAACACGAAGGCCTCGAACTTGGTGCCCCAGTCCTCTGTGATTTTTCCGTCCGAAGCAACGAACTTCATTTTCTTGCGCGCAAGGTGCCAGGGCAATTGCAGACCACCTGCGGTTAACTCTTCGACGAAAGCTCGATCGATGGCATGCACAGCGATGTTTCCAGCGCGAAACTGCAACTTGCCCGTCGAATCCTTGGCTTTGCGCAGCTCCGCCGACAAATCGGAATACTCGATGATTCCCAATTTGCCGCCGATGCGCCCAATGACGCCGACCTTTTCATCAGCGTCAACCTTCTCGACGACCTTGCTAGACATCGCCGAAACGGAAAGTCGATGCAGTCCGAAGAACATCGGATCAATCGGTCGCACCATCGGATTGTCGACTTGGAAGTAACTGATTAGGTCGACTTCGCGTTGCTCCATATCGCGCAAGGCCCCCGACGTAGACAGCGCTTCGAGCACGCCACCATGTCCATTGGGCGCCAAGAACAGTTGATCTTTTTGAGCCAACAAGATTCGACCGTCATCGCCGAGCGCTGGAAGCATGGCCTGCGAGAAAAAGAAGATGTCACTCTCCGGCAAACCGAAGAAGTGATGCTGCTTCATGAAATCGCGAGTGGCCTGATCGTTTTGAACGGACGTCATCACGTACCACGGCATTGGACAGCCATAGCGCTTGGCCGCTGCGCGCAAACGTCGGCCGTGCATTTCAAAGAGTGAACGACCGCTAACTGGGCCTACGGGGAAAGCGCCCTTGGGGCCGTCGTATCCGAGACGTGAGGCTTGGCCGCCAGCAACGAGAACGCATCCGACCTTACCAGCGCCGAGAAGAACTTCGCCAATTTGAGCCGCGCGCCTCGCACGTTCCTCTGTCGCACCATGGCGTTCCAATGGAAAAGTCTCCGGCGGTTCTAGATCCCCCGCCAATTCGATTTCGCCGCCAGATTTTTGCAAAGCACGCAGTTCTCCAACGACTTTGAAATCCAGAGCGTTGATTTGCCGAAGCAGCGAAGCTTGTTGTTCATCCGTCAGTTCCTCCCAAAAGTTAAAAAGGTGGCTTTGATCGGCTGCCTTACATGCTGCGCGGAGTTCGGACTCAGTTCGCATCATCATCATTCACGTCAATTAGGATTTTCAGCACTCCACGTTGGGAGGCTCGGTCGAAGGCCAGAGCGCCTTCGGACAGGGGATATCGTGCTTCTATCATGGGGGCAACTACCAAACGTCCGTCACTGAGAGCTTCGAGTGCCGGCGCAAAAGGCCCACAGCGTGAACCCACCAAACTGATCTCGTCGACGACGAGTTTGGCCAAATCCAAACCCAAGCCATCGCCTGAGCTTCGCTCGGTTGTTGTTTTCAACAATACGGTACCCCTTGGCCTCACGCGTCCCAATGCCGTAGCAATCCCATTTTCATGGCCAGTTGCTTCGACAACGAGATCGTAAAGCTTCCCATGGGCTTCTTTTTTCCCATTTCCCAGGTGGCGAATGCTGTCTGGAAGCCATTCGCCGCGCTCGGGATGACGTCCGATTAGATCGACTTCCAGCCGCTCCCCCGCGAGAACTTGGGCACAGAGCAGGCCCAAGCGACCGTCTCCCTGCACGAGCGCTCGCATGCCGGGTTGGAGCGACAGTTGCTCCGTCATCTCATAGGCGGCAGCAGCGGGCTCCGCGAAAGTCGCCCAATCGGTGGGCAAACTCTCCGGCACCAGATGCAGATTGCGAGTGGGCAAGCAAATCTCATCCGCAAACGCGCCTGGTCGTCCGAAAATTCCTAAGACGGTGCGATTCGGGCAATGTCGACCGAGGCCTTTGGCGCACCAATCGCACTCGCCACAGGCCGCGTTGATATCGCCAACGACTCGCCGATCTTTGTGGGGTCCCTCCAGCGCAACGCCCACGAATTCGTGGCCCGGTACGCCGCGAAAATCCATATAGCCACGCAGCAGTGCCAAATCAGTGGCACAAACACCCGCGCGAAGAATCTTCACGCGGGTTTCGTTCGTCTTGGCTTGGAGGTCGTCGAGGTCCTCCCGCAGGCGGAGCGCCCCGTCTTCTATCCAAAGTCCTCGCACTCGCGCTAGCTATTCGTTGCGAGCGGTGTCGTGGATAGCAGCTCGAGCATTTTGGCCGTCATATCTTCCATTAACTCAAAGCGCTTTTCCAATTGCACCTGTCGCGCTACGAGCCGTTCTACGACCGGGGGCAAGATGGCTTCCCTCGTGTAGTTGTTGATCATGTTGATGATCTCTGCGCGATCGGCGTCGGGAAGCTTGTGAAAGTGATACTGATACTTGGCCTTGAGAACCTCGTCACAGATTTCCATACATTCGCCGGTAAGCTCCTCGACATCCTTCTTACGGTGTTCCGTCCGAAAGGCGTCAACCTTGTAAGCGTGGAGCAGATCTTTATAAGCCTTGTGCATCGTAGATGTTGGCCCTCCTGGGCCGGCCTCGAGAATGAATTTTGAAAACTCGGCAACCGCCGATTGCGGCGACTTTGCAGCCTTTCCGAGCACACTCATTCTACCGTACCCGAGTCGATTTCGGCGTAGACAGATCGGACGAGAATGACAGGTTTCTTAGTCAGTGCACTCAGCTGAGCCCAAATTGGCGTGCATCTACGAACTAACGCAAACGCTCCCGGTTGGCCTGGATCCCACTTGGCTAAGAAATCTGCAAGCAACCACTCGGTACGGGCCGCTCAATGCCTGCGACCCTGTACGGGCCACGCTGCGCGGGCCACGCTGTACCTGCCACGCTCTGCCCGCGAGAACCGGCCTATTCTGGCTGGCCGATGCAGATTGAGACGTTGTGCCCACCGAACCCCAGTGAATTGCTGAGAACGTTGCGAAGCTTGAGTTCCCGCGCCTCTTTGGGGACGTAATCCAAATCGCAGGCTGGATCGGGATTCTCGAGATTTCGAGTCGGGTGAACTTTGCCTTCGTGAACAGAAAGCGTGGCGGCAACTAACTCCACCGCAGAGGAGGCACCGAGCAGGTGCCCGATCATCGACTTGGTGGACGAGATCGCGATCTTTTTTGCGTGCTCGCCGAAGCAGCGCTTGATTGCTGTGGTTTCAATCGCGTCATTGAACTTGGTGCTGGTGCCGTGGGCATTGATGTAATCGATCGTTTCCGGATCGATGTTTGCCTGCTTGAGCGCCAACTTGAATGCCCGTGCCGGTCCACTTCCGTCCTCTTTGGGCGCGGTGATGTGGAAAGCGTCGTCGGTGGAACCGAAGCCCTTCATTTCGGCGTAAATGCGAGCGCCGCGCGCTTTGGCGCGCTCCATCTCCTCGAAGATGAGAATGCCCGACCCCTCGCCCATTACGAATCCATCGCGCTCGGCGTCGAAAGGCCGCGAAGCCGCTCCGGGATCGTCCTCACGTTTCGACAGAGCCTTTGCGGATGCGAAACCAGCAACCGAAAGAGCGGTCGTTGCCGATTCAGCTCCGCCAGTAATCACCATGTCAGACTCACCCGAGCGAATACTGTTGAAGGCCATGGCGATGGCGTGTGCTGACGAAGCGCAAGCACTTGAAGTCGTGAACGTCGTGCCGAGCAATCCGAATCGAATCGCGAGTTGGCCGCTAACGGCATTCGCCATGATGCGCGGAATGAAGTGAGGACTGACCCGTCGCGGACCGCGTTCCCTCAAAACTTCGGCTTGATCCAGAATGCCGGTAATGCCTCCGATACCCGTTCCGACGATGCAACCGAAGCGCTCGCGCTCTTCTTCTGAATCGGCAGAAGGATCCAGCCCCGCATCAGCAAGCGCTTCTTCGGCGGCCTTGAGCGCGAACATGGTGAAAGGATCCAACTTTCGGAAATCCATGGGACCGAAAGCTGTAGTGGCGTCCCATTTCACGCTCGCACCGATCTTGATCGGAAACTCCGATGCATCGAACTGCGTGATCAAACCCACACCATTCTCGCCCGCAAGCAAGGCAGGCCAGGAAGTGGCTACATCGGGTCCCAGTGCATTGACTGTCCCCAGTCCGGTGATCGCAATTCGACGCATGAGTCTTCGGTCGTTATTAGTAGCCAAGGAAAAACAGAGAGACCACTGACATTCACCCTCAAAAATTGGCCACCCAAAAGGTGGCGCGAAAATTCAAGAAACTGATCGGCTCCGCATCCCATGAGCGCGCAAACCAAAGGAGAACATCAGCGAATACAACAAGACCTGCTTTCACAGGCCTTTTGCGCTCTACTGCTTGCCCGAGATATATGTGACCGCCGCACCGACGGTCTGAATAGTTTCAGCATCTTCATCCGGAATGTTGATCTCAAAATGGTCTTCGAATTCCATTACGAGTTCAACGGTATCCAACGAGTCAGCGCCAAGGTCATTAACGAAGGATGTCTCCAGCGTGATCTTGTCGGGGGTGGTCCCCATCTGATTGCTGACGATGCGCTTGACACGGTCTTCGACAGAGGAATTGGTCACGGTTGGGTTCTCCTGAGAGGTGGTTAGAAAAGGTGAGGGCAGGTGCCCCGTTGGTCGGGGATTCTACGCTCTAAAGTAGTCGCGCTTTCAAGTGACTGCTCGATTTTGGCGAGCAGTCGGCGCTAACCCGGGAAGACGATCCCCCCGGGGTGTTCGGTATGTTGGTGTGAAGGCTAGCTTTGGAGAGCCTAGAAAAGCAATGCCCAGCGAAATTTCTCATTTCGAAGGTCGCTGGGGTTTAGAGGTTGCTGAGACTAAAAAACAGCCTGGGTTTAATGCCCGGGTTTAGACTCAGGTTTTAAAGACTCAGGGTTTAAAGACTGAGTCCCCCGTCGACGACCAGCGTTTGGCCCGTGATGTAATCCCCCCCAGGGCCCACCAGGAAGTCCACGGCACGCGCGATTTCCGCTGCGCTGCCGATTCGTCCCAAAGCGATGGATTTCGCCAATTCTGCGGCGGCCGCCTCATTGATATCTGCGGTCATATCCGTCTCGATGAATCCCGGCGCCACTGCATTCACGCAGACCCCGCGGCCCGCCAATTCTTTCGCGAGCGAGCGTGTCATTCCGATAACGCCCGCTTTGCTGGCCGCATAATTGGTCTGACCTGCGTTGCCTGTGATTCCGACCACCGAGGTGATGTTGACGACGCGGCCCTTGGTTTTCATCAAGGGCCGTGCAGCTGCGCGTAGAAAGTTCCAAGTGCCCTTGAGGTTCACATCCAGCACGCGATCGTAGTCCTCCTCCGACATGCGCAAAATCAAACCGTCGCGAGTTACGCCCGCGTTATTGACCAGGATGTCGAGAGCACCAAATTGCTTGGCAATGTCTTTGACGAGAGCGGAAACATCGTCGCTATTCGCTACATCGACGCCGAATGCAAGCGCTTCGCCGCCATCGGTTGCATTCGCTTGATTGCATTCGGCAACCGTCTCGGCGCAATTCTCAGCCTTGGTTGCCACGCAAGCGACACGCGCACCACGCTGCGCCAATTGCACGGCGATAGCCCGGCCAATGCCACGCGAGGCTCCCGTAACGAGAGCGACTTTACCAGTTAGATGAGTTTCGATAGCAGTTCGTTAGTGGAAGGGTTTGTTGCGCGCTCAAAGTTGATTCGGACGGCAACAATCAACTTGTCGCGAATTCGAGGCGGGACTATATCGACGCTGGCCTGCGGCTGCAACGGGGCTGGAATTTAGAAAGGTTCGCGCGTTCCTTAGGAGGCTTCGAGGTCGCCGGGAACGGCAATGGAGCGAACTTCAGCTTCGGAGTCAATACGGCCCATGAGACCGGTCAGCACCTTGCCGGGGCCCGGTTCGATGAAGCTGCGCACACCGCGTTCCAGTGCCCCACGCATGGATTGCTCCCAACGAACCGGCGAACAGACCTGCTTGGCCAAGAAGGACCGGATTTCGGAGGGATCCGTGACCAGGCCAGCCGTCACGTTTGTCGCGAAGGGAATTTGGGGAGCAGAAATTTCGACTTCGGCCAGTGCGGTCTCCAGGCGCGCTTGGGCGGGCGCCATACATTCGGAGTGAAATCCCCCAGCGACGACCAAACGACGCGTGCGACGAACTCCGACGTCTTTGGCGGCTGCAGCAGCGGCATCCAAGGCGGCGATTTCGCCGGACAAAATGACTTGTCCCGGAGCATTGAGATTCGCCACGGCGCAAATTCCGTGCTCGGATCCGATGGCGGCCAATTTCACAGCCTGCTCTTCGTTGCCGCCCGTGAGTGCCAACATGGAGCTTTCGCTCAACTCGGCGGCAGCCTGCATTGCCTCACCGCGTAGGCGCACAAGGCGAATCGCGTCGGCAAACTTCAGTGAACCCGCGAACCAAAGGGCCGTGTACTCACCCAGGGAAAGTCCTGCGGTAAAGGACGCTTGGGCGGTATTAAAACCTTTGTCGCGAAGCACGGCGACGATCGCCGCACTCGTTGCCAGGATCCCGGGCTGCGCGATGTCCGTTCGGTTGACCCCGTCCCCCTCGGCCCAAATGGCATCGGTCAGCGAAAACCCGAGCACCTGGTTCGCTTCCTCGAAGGTCTCTTTGGCAACCGGGAATGCGTCGTACCAATCTTTGCCCATGCCGGAGTATTGAGCTCCTTGGCCGGGAAATAGGAATGCTTGCTCCATCGGATTTCTCTTGAATCTATTCAGTTCTGTGCGCGCAGCGAGGCGAGCTCAACTCGTCGCTCGA
>JBLINP010000171.1:0-10128 GCA_047639415.1 Planctomycetota bacterium
TGTGCACCAACGCCGCGATGACGAGGCTTGGAGAGCCTGGGCGAACCAGGCGCGAAACTCGCGGAGAATTGTCCGGGACTAATTGAATTTTGCGCACGCGCTTTCGGATAGACCCTCACTGTGACTATTCGGTTTCCGCCTAATCCGGGTTGCACGAGAATCGCGCCGCTAGATTAGGATCCCAGACTTACGAATTCCCGCTGCCCGACCTCTCATTCGACACCGCCATGAGCTCATTGCCCAACGCCCTCCTCACCCTCGCTCTAATTGGCTCGCCGAGTGTGGGACAAGGCTCGGCTGAACCCGAGTCGACCGCTGGGCGGTATGTCCGATTGCTCGAGAGTGAGAAGGACTCGATCTTGAAACTGCAAATCGCGGTGCGCAGCTTCAAGAAGGAGGGCGCGCCCGAAATTCAACTCGCGGGTGCGATGCATATCGGCGAGCCGTCGTTTTACAAGCAACTTCAAGAGCGGTTGGACGCGCTCGATTTGGTTTTGTTCGAGAGTGTGAAGCCACCCGGTGCTGGACGACCCGAGCACGATCTCTCGCCTCCCGATGATCCCATGCGCGTGCTCATCACGCGCGGACGGATTCGATTCATGGCGGGCGCCGTGATGCAGTACCGAGAGCTCAAAGGAACTCTTCCGCATCACCTCGGCGCGGTCGCTGCCGAACTGCCGGCCGACATTCGGTCGTTGGTCGCGATTGCGCGCAAGGACGCGTGGGGCAGACCGTTCAAACTCGCCGCGGCGCCGGCACAGACCCAACGTCAGTTCGACATTCAAAGTCTGGGCGCCGACGGGTTGATTGGCGGTGAAAAGTTCAACGCCGATTTGTGCTTCTCCGATCAAGACGATTTGTCCGACTCTGAACGCGGTAAGCGCGGCGGATTGCAAGCGGACTTGGCCGATGCACTGGGTCTCGTGTTTCAGCTTGAGGCCATGAACCACGCCGGTGCTAACTGGCGCAACAGTGATCTCTCAATCGATCAAGTTGAAGCGCGCATGGCCAATTCTGGTGTTGCTGGGGATGCCCTCTTTGATTCGTTGAGCGGAGAGTCCTTCCTCGCCAAAGCGGGTGGCTACGTGATCAAGCTAATGGGTAGTTTCAATTACGGGAGCGCCGTCATGAAACTTGTTGGCGTTGAAACACTCTCGCGCGCCGATCAACTCATTGCGCAGGTTCCGGGCGAGATGAAGGACATGTTCGAGGTCTTGTTGATCTCTCGCAACGATGCCGTCATCGGCGATTTAAAAGCGGCAATCGCCGATTCGAATGGTTATCAGACAATTGGCGTCATTTACGGTGCCGCCCATATGGCCAATCTCGAAGAGCGCATCACGGGTGAAATGGGCTACCAAATTAGCGGTGAAACTTGGCTGAGCGCAGTCACTCTCGACCTCGACAACTTAGGCATACCACCTACTCAAGCGCGCTTCATTCGCAAGGCCATCAAGAACGCCATCGATAAACAATTGGGCGGTTGGTAGGCGATTATTCGGTTCTCGCATTAGAAGTCGCCCCGCAGTGTTCAATGTCCGTGAACGATTCAAGCTTTAGTCCGTCGCCTGCACGCGATCCGTTATTGTTACTCGCCTCATGACTCACAACTCCAGCCCCCAAGCCGAGCAGATGGCGGACGAATCCATGGTCCGTGGATTGGCCGCACAAGCCACAGCCATCTGGCCCCAAGAGCAAGTCCTCTTCGAACGCTACGACTTGCCTGCGTCCGCGCGCATCCTCGACCTCGGTTGTGGGACGGGCGAGATTTCGGAACGACTTGCTGATCAATTTCCAAGCGCGCAACTCACGGGCATCGACTTGATCGAAGAGCACATCGTCATGGCTCGCAATCGCTGCGCCGGGCATGGCGATCGAACTCAGTTTCGAACCGGCGACGCCTTCAAACTCGACATCGAAGACAACCACTTCGATCTCTCGGTTTGTCGTCACCTGCTCCAAGCAATTCCGAACGCGGAACTCATCGTGAGCGAACTCGGACGCATCACCAAACCCGGCGGCATCGTTCACGTGCTCGCCGAAGATTACGCGATGATGCACTTTCATCCGGTCAACACGGACACCGATGAGTTTTGGCGTCGCGGTCCGATGAACTTCGCGCAAGCAACGGGAACGGACCTGCGCTCCGGTCGCAAGGTGTTCACCTACATGAAGGAGTTGGGCTGGAGCGACATCACTGTTGACTACGTCATCGTCGATACCGTTCGCGTTCCGCGCGAGGTCTTCGCCGACATTTGGATCGCCTGGCGCGACGGCTACTCGGACGTCATCGGCGAGAAGACAGAGGTCACGGCGAGCGAGGCTCGGGCGGCTTTTCAGACGATGATCGACGCCATCCAGAACCCGGATGGCTATGGGCTGTGGCAGATTCCGATTGTTAGCGGTCGACCCCAGTAACATACCAGCTCGTATACTACCTGCTCCGCCCTAGTGCCCCTGCTGGGCCTCATAAGGGCCGAGGAGAGCTCACCGCTTCTTGCAATAGTCCACGAAGAGCTTGTCAAGCTCCACCAAATCGACTTCGTAGACCCGCATCAGGGCCGCGTTGATCTCGTCGACGTCATTACGCTCGGTGCGTCCAACCTCGATCAAGAACTCCGCGAAACCCTTCTTGCCGAACTTGCTGGTTCGCAAAAACTCGATCACGAGCGCCGATTGCATGTAGAGGTCGCCGGCCTCACTGCCACCTTTGACGTTCTCACCTGAGGTCGAGAAGATCAAACTCTCCATTTGCACCAAATCGATCAAGCGTTTGTGCGTCTCTTTCTTCACCGAACGTGCCGCACCCGACATCTCTTTCTTGCCCGTCTCGGCGTACTTCGCGACGCCTTCTTGGAACCAAGAACCGCCGCCATTGAGGTACAACCGATTTTTGAAGATCTGATGTACTTGCTCATGCAGGTGAACATCGTCGCCAGGAGCCGCGTACATGGTCGCGTAGTAATCGCCAGAAGCATGACCTCCGGTTCGCTTCGCATCTTCAATCGTCCCGCCAAAAAGCTTCGCGGTGTACTCGAAGTACTGATCGGGCGTCCGGAATAAAAACACCGGCATCAAGCGCCGCTCTTTCACTTCGGGAAAGGGATAGAGCTTCCGTATGGCTTTGTAGTTCTTCTCCATCGCCTTGGCGTAGGCCTGGCCGCCTGACGCATTGCTCAGGAAGATGTAGTGATCCGTTCGCACGATCTTCTTCATCGCCTTGACTCCCTCGGGAGCATCCCGCTCCCAACGCGCAATGGCCTCCTCGTCAGTCCACTCGTAATCCCAAGCAGCTCCGGAACTGCTCACACCCTTCTTGAAGAATTGCTCCATGACCTTGCTAACGAGCTTATCCGCCACCGGTGTGCAGGTGACTTCAATCGAGTACACGGCCGTTTCCAAGCAGCCTGTCAAAGCGAAGAACGATTGAATCTGCTCGCCTTCCTCACTTCGAATCACGCCTTGCCCGGTGGCTACATAGGGAACGTAGCCGTATTCCCCTTCAATCAAGTCGGTCTCAGAGAAACGAAACTGACTTCCGTCCTCGTGCTCGGCGTTGTATTCAACGTAGAGCAGTGCTTCTTCCGGCTCGACAAAATCACGTGACCCCAGCTTGGAAATAAAGAGCTGAATCTTGAGCGAGTGCTCACCGAGACCTCCAGTCCAGACGCCCACGAGTTCGTCCGATATAGCACCTTCCGATTCGAACGACTCCAATTCGGGCAGTTCGATCTTCAACTTGTGTTCCGGAAACTCGGCAACCCTGGCGTTAGTTTCTTCCTGAATCGGCGCGAGGCTTACAAGTGGAGCAAAAGCGAGAAGTGCGGACAAAGTAATCATGTGTGACGTGTGGAATGGAGCGAGATTCGGAGCACCGATTGGGAGTCGGATTTTCAAGTCGCCCGTAGTCTAGCGAATTGACCACCAACGCGATCGGGCGCATCACCATCCCTCGAATGAGGGACGACAATGCGCCCGAATTAGCCGATTGCGTGCTTTTTACTGACCGAGCAGTAAGCGCACCATCGCGGCGATGTCAATCACACTCGGAACGCTCGGATCGTTGGAGTTCAAGGTAACTTCATCAATCCGGAGGTTCTCCGCAGCTTGCGACGCAAGCAAGATGCGCCCACCGGTCGTATCGAGCGCCTTGTTGCGCAAGTCGTTACGAACAGCTTCGGCCTTGGCGAGCGCCAACTCACCTTCAGCAATCGCGGTCTGGTAATCAGCATCCGCTTCGGAACGAGTTCGACGTTGGTAAACCTCGGCCTCACCGTTGATGGTCGCGACCTTAATTTCGTTAGTCGAAAGTTCGTTCTGCAAACGCTTGTTCCAACCAGCGCGCGCTTCTTTCTCAAGAGCTTCGGTTTCCTTGCTGATAACTCCCGTTACCTGCTCCTGGTTCTCGACCTTTTCCTGAGCATACGCTAGCAACGCTTTCTGCTGGGTGAGCTGCTTCTCCTGAAGTTTTGCCTCGTATTCCGGCGGGAAATGTACAGCGCGAATCAACAGATCAATCGGCTCGACGTGATACGCCTCCATAGCCGTCGCGAGAATCGGCAAGGTCGTGGCAGCACGTTGCATGCGAATATTGGTCGACGTGAAGTCCTCCGACGTCAACTGAGCCAACTCTGCGCGCAACACGCTCTCAACAGTCGAGGTCACCCGATCACGATAAGCATTGAGCAGACCGTCGATAACGATTTCATGCCCCTCGCCTTCGATGATTCGATAGGTGATCGTCGCGTCGACGTAGGCCGTGTTGTTGTCCTTAGTCCGAATCCCGAGTGCCACTCGTTCGCTCGACGAAACCCGATTGGCTTGCGTGGACTTTGAGAAGGTCAAGAAGTGCGTACGCTTGTCCAAGAAGTACCACTGGTGGTAACCCGTAACGCCCCACTTGAAGCCCAGCCCATAATCTTCTTTGACAATTCCGCCCCCGCCCCATTTGGCGAGTTTGACTCCGATTACCGCGGGAGGAACACGTTCGAAAAGGAATCCGACGGCGATGATTCCAATCAGGAGCAACGCAATCAGACCCACAAAAAATTTAGATGCACTCTTCATTACTGAGTTCCTCCATCAATTACCGATTCGTCCAAGTTTCGACGGTTGTTCGCCGTTTGGCTCTCCGTGTGTTCGAGCCTGCGAGGAGCAGGGTCTCTGCTGTAGGGCACGAACTTGAAGCGAATCGACCGCAACTTATTGATCAATGCCTCCCGAATTACGACTTCACCGCGCTGTTCAAGAGCTTCCGCCTTAGCTAGCAATCCCTCTGCCTCTTTCGAGTACTTAGCAGTCAAACCACGTGCCTTCGCGATTCTCTCGGCTGCTTCCGCTGTTCCCAAAGCGCGTTGCTCAATTGCATAGGCATCCGCAGATTTGGTGACCTGAATTGCATCCCGCTCCGCATTCACCCGAGCCTGTTCAAGGTCGCCACGCAAACTGCGCAATTCGATCTCTTTATCTTTCTCAACGGCAGCCAACTCGCGTTGACGCTCGCGCAACAATTGATCTTCCATCGCGATCAACCGTTCGACATCCTGGTCGGCAACCTTACGGTCTTCGATCGCGCGCTCGTACTTCTCATCAAAGCTAGGCTTGGGTGTCACAATCTGAATGACTTCAATCCCGTGCCCCAAGAGCAGTTCGTTTAAGCGGTTCTTACTATTATTGGTCGCCTCGCTGTAAGTCGTCGTGTTCGCAACTTCCTGAGGCGTGAAACGCCCGAATTCATCGCGCAGAATCGACCGAGCATAAGCGCGAATCCAATGTGCTTTGAAAGCCTCTCCTGAACCTGAGTCAGTCAGAACGAATCCGGCTTCGCCCGGAATCAACCGATACTGAATTTCCAGCGTGTTGAACCGGAAATTCGATCCGTCGCGTGCACGCACCGTCAACTGCGGCACATGGCTTTCGTTCCGGAACGAGGTGCCCTCCATCAAGAATTTTTGCGGGCTCTTGTCGAATAGAAAAACCTCCTGCAAAAAGGGCAAGTAGATCTGGAAGCCCGGACGGTTCGTGACTTCGCGCTCGCCGGTCAAGTAATTGACCTTCACTGAGACTTCATCGTCGGCCACCGACACGATGCCAAGCTTGCCCGTCACCGCCATCAAGGCTCCAAACACGAAGATCATTATCAAGATTGCTCCTGCAATCATGACCATGGGAGGCAGCTTCTTTCCACCCTTCCCACCTTTTCCAGGCGGCCATCCTCGAGGAGCTTCAGCGTCAATAGTATCCATAGTTTTCCAAACCTTGCGTGATGAGATCTAGCGACGGCAAAGCGCCCCCGCAGTGGTAGTTTTCGAAAGACATGCTACCGATTGGCGGCCGGTTACCTGAACGGGATCGCCGCATTCACACAAAATCGACGAGTGCTTAATTCCCACCCAGTCGCGCCATTGCCTTCCCGGCGGGGTCTGAATTCGGCGCAAGCTGTAGAATTCCTCGATTTGCGTCACTAGGCACCTCTGGAGAGAGAAGCAAACATGGAGTTTTCACCTGTGGATTTTTCAGGAACCGGCGGCGGAGCGATGATGTTCCTGTTGGGCCTATTCAGTACAGCCGTCGGCTTGTTCTGGATGGTTGTCGCTTGGCGAGCGATGCGTGCCCATGAGCGCCTAGCTGCGGCGACGGCAACCCTCGCCTCAAAGCGAGAATCGAAAGTTAGCTCGAACTCGTGAAGCGCTTCGATTTACCTGGGTCGAACCGGAGCGGCGCGACTTTCACGGCGAACGTCATTTGCTTAATCGGCGTCGCGATGGCATTTGGTTGCGCGACTGTTCGACCGGCGAACGTCCTTCCATCAGAAGCAATCGATGCGCCGGTAGTAGAGATCGTCGAAGCGATAGCTCCGGAGCTCCCAACAATTCACATTCAATCGATGGATGAGAAATGGGTTCATTTTAGGCTCCGCAATCAAACGAACGAATCGTTTCACTTCACAGTTTTCCCACCCGGTTTGTTCGCCTACACCGAGGCTTTCGTAAACGGCCGCTGGCTCAGAAGCTTAGCCTGGTTTTGTGGATTAGGTTCCGTGCCAACTACAATTCAGCCCGAAGTATCAGTCACGAGTAGGGCTTATCGTCAAAGCACCGAATTTCCAGTGAGAGTCCGAATGAGCGTGCGCCGAGGCCCAGCATCCGAATCGAAATCTGGAAAGCAGATTGTCCTAACTTCGGGCTCATCGGCCGACATGTCTAAGCAGTAACCGCCGTTACTCCAAGCGCAAAGAGTGCAGTACTACGCCTTCGGGAGAATCCATGATCTCCAGGCGTGCGTTGGCCGTGAGTCCGTTGTCCGTACTCACTTGAATTTTGACCCAGTCGGTCGGCAGTCGCACGCTTACCCGATTGTAAGTGATGTCTAATGTGCTTCTGGTCCGAGTCCTGGTGTCGAGAGACTTGCCTTCCGAATCTGTGATGGAAACCGCAACCGTCTCCCAGTCGTCGTTCGCGAATTCCAAATCGAATCCGGCCAGGGACCCTCGCTGGATTTCCACTTGAATGGTCTGAACCTCACCTTTCACGACTTCGACTTGCTCCTTCGGAATGAAATTTCTGCCGCGTGCCACTACTGTCCAAACACCTTCGGGGAGATCGTTCATGATCAACCGATCACCACTCCACTTGAATTCCCGGAGGCCATGACCTTCGTGCGCTAGGGCAATTCCGGGCTCAGCATCCAATTCCACGCCCGAAGCGATGATTTGAACGCCACCGGTCGGCGGGCATCGCAATATTCCTAGCCCGTATTATTCATGAACCGCGAGGCAAAACGCCTCGAATTGGTTCCTGCTGGCACTTTGCAGATACTTGCCCCCGCAGACGACCTTGTAAGGTCGTCGAGGACGCCAGTATCTGCAAAGTGCCAGCAGGAACCAATAGACCGGCAGTGCCGCTCGTTCGTGGTGTTTGGTCCGCGTGTTCATGAATAATTCGGGCTAGGTCCGTCGTTTCGTCTTGAACAACTTGAATCCAATCACTTACAGACACCCCATTCCAATCGAAAAGCAAACGGAGTCGGTATCGATCGACTTGGACCGGACCATACTCAAAGCTCCCCGTTTTAGGATCGAACTCGACTTGATAGCCCTGGTTCGGATTTGATTCAGGAGTGATCATTAGCCGTGCAGCTAGTGGCACATTGCCATCCGAATCGTGCACGATTCCTTTCAACGAACCCTTCGCGCTATCAGCCTCTTCGATCACGAAAGCAAGTCCTTCGGTACCGGGTGAGATGCGCTTCGTTAGGAAGGGCGTCAACCATTCGCCGGGCTTGTAAATCTCGAGTTTTAGGACCGCGTCACCTACGTTGCTAAGCAAGAACCTTCCCGACTCATCAGTATTCTCCATACTGACATTTCCTTTTCCTGACCACGCAACAACTCGACACCCCGATAGAGGCTTGCCCTTGGCGTCCACCACGGAACCCGACACGAGCGGATGGGGATCGAGTTGAATATCGAGTTGACTCGTCTCACCGGCAACGCACGTGACCTGCTCATAAGCGCGTCCCAATCGCTCGTCTCTTCCGGTTGCGCTAATGAATTGAGTGCCAGGTGGAACGAGCTCCATCCGATAGCTTCCCTTTGAATCCGTTCTCGCCTTCGGTATCGGAAAGGCTGACTCCGTGAGCTTACCCTGCTCTACGACAGCGCACCTCAACCGAGCATTCGCAACCGGTTTCCCCTCGGAGTCAATAACTTTGCCTTCTATGACCGCGCCGTGAGCGAGTTGAATCCGAACTTCCGCTAGCCCGGTTTTCGGCAAGACAACCTGCCCCGACCAAGTTGGAAAGCCAGGAGCTTGAGCGTGAATCGGAATGCTGTTGCCAGACGGATTCCCCACATACCCACCAGGCAAGACGAACCGCCCTTGCGCGTCCGTTACAACAGGCACGCGACGGGCCAGGGTCTCACCAAGACTCGCAAATCGAGGATCAGCGCGTCGAACCTGCGTAGCTGCGGCTCCTCCTTCGGCATGCACGAGCGCGCCCGAAACAGGTTCTCCCTTGGGATTCAAAACGACCCCCTCGATACCAATTGCAGGTTCACCAAGAGTGAAGGTGATTTCGCGAGCGCCATCGCTCGCGAACGGCATTGCATTCACGTCGAAGTCTGTTGACGGACGCAGGCTCCGACCTCGCGCTCCCATAATGGTTTGAGCGTTGACTCCCAAAACAATGAAAGCACCCGTCGTGTTGGTACGCGCGACACAAACTGCAGCCGGCCAACTGAGAACATATTCTCGCAACCAGATTTGCGCGTTTGCGACTGGCTGTCCATTGTCGTCAAGCACCTTGCCGCGAACCGTCGCGCCGCCCGTTAGCTTCCAGGTGTATTCCGTCTTCTCTCCAGCGACGATTACTGATTGGTAGTTTCGGTACCCGTGAGGTGATCGCAATTGAAACTTACCCGGATACAGGCCCGATAGAATAATCGTGCCATCATCACCAGAGACCCCTCGATGTTCCGTTTCGCGATCGGAAGGTACTCCGGGGGTGTGTCCATAGACATGAACTCCGATCGCCGGTGTTCCGTCCTCCCAAACCATGCGGAGTTTTAGCGAGCCAAGCTCTGACTCCTCTTCGCTGACTACCGGAGTTACCGCAACAGGCGCGCGACCACCCAATGGAGCAATTGCAGCTAGTTCTGGCGTGTTTAGCTTTGTAACCGGAGCAACAAATTCATTGCTAATCGTCGCAACCGAATTCGCAACGGCCGGCTCGATCGCCGTCCCCTCGATTGCGCGCAAACCGATGATCGCGGCGAGAACGATTGCGACGCCAATCAACGCCTTGTTTACCGCGACTCCGCTTAAGAAACTCTTCAGGGACCCCGTTCCGACCTTCGTCGACGCGAGACCGATCGTTACACCCGAATAGCTGAGCAACGCGATCGGCGCCAAGCCGACCATCCAACGGTCGCGACCTCCATCAACGCGTTCGTCGAGTTCGGTTCGTAACGACTCCAACCCGCGCGACAAGCGCGTCTTCACAGTCTTGACCGGAACGTTTTGTTTCGCAGCGATCTCGGTGGGCGTCAGACCTTCATAGTAGCGGCTATAGATAGACATGCGTTGAACCTCGGGAAGCTTGAGAAGAACGGAAAGAACCTCGCGCTGC
>JBLINP010000172.1:0-10111 GCA_047639415.1 Planctomycetota bacterium
CGCAGACGACCTTGTAAGGTCGTCGAGGACGCCAGTATCTGCAAAGTGCCAGCAGGAACCAATAGACCGGCAGTGCCGGTCGTTCGTGGTGTTTGGTCCGCGTGTTCATGAATAATTCGGGCTAGCGAATAGGCAGGCGCGCTTCCGTCAAGTGCTCGACCTTCCGCTCAGAGCGCGCGTAATGATCGGACCGACAACGCCTCCGACTAGACCTAGGATGACGAGCAAAATCACGAAGCGCATCACGCCACTCCAACCGCGTGGAAAGACTTCGATGAAGAACAGAATGCCTGCCGCTCCGAACAGCAGCATTCCAATGGCGAGCAACCAGCCGCGTCGAAACAAAAGTCGCAGATCCTTTTTGGCAAAGGCGGGATCGTCGTCGAGAGCCCATCCGGGCGGCAACGCAGCGCGCAAATTGGCTGGCGTTGGCGCCTGACCGTTTCGACTGGCGGTCAACTGTTCAAGATCGACAAGTTCGCCGATCGGAACGCGTGTGCGGGTGTCAGCCATGGGCTTCGATTAGCTTCATCAGGAGCTCGCGCGCCTGTCCGGGGTTGGCTTTGCCCTGTGAAGCTTGCATGACTTTGCCGATCAAGGCTCCAACCGCTTTGAGCTTGCCTTCGCGAATGTCGGCAATCGCCTGGTCTTGGCCCTCAAGGGCCGCACGGCACCAACTTTCGAGTTGAGCGGTGTCTTGGACTTGTTCCAAGCCCAATTCAGCCATCATGGCCGCGGCCGAACTGCCGTTCTCGATCATCGCACGCAGCACTTTTCGCGCCGCAGATTTCCCGAGCGTACCGGCGGCGATCAGTTCGATCATCTCCGATAAGCCAGTGGGAGTGACGCCCAAATCGATCAGTTTCGTTTCCGGTCCACGTTCGTTGCGTACGCCCAATAGCTCGTTGGTGATCCAGTTGGAGCTTTCTTTGGCGGGTGCACCGACCTGGACGCAGGCCTCAAAGAAGTCGGCGACTTCCCGCTCCGAAGCGAGCACCCTTGCGTCGTAATCCGAGAGTTCAAACTCTTCGGCGTACCTTGCACGCCGCGCTGATGGCAGTTCGGGCAAACTCGAGCGAACTTCATCTAGCAGAGCGTCCGTCACAAAGATCTGCGGCAAATCGGGGTCGGGAAAATAGCGATAGTCATGCGCATCTTCCTTGGCGCGCATCGTGCGCGTGACGCCCGGACCAGGATCGAACAGTCGCGTTTCCTGCACCGGGTGCGCCGAACTATCGGGGTTTTCCCAAGCCGCAATTTGGCGCTCAATCTCGAAATCGATAGCGGCTTTGACGTTGCGGAAGGAGTTGAGATTTTTCAGCTCAACCTTGGTGCGCAGCTCTTCGTTCTCCTGTCGAACCGAAATGTTGACGTCGCACCGCAACGAGCCTTTTTCCATGTCGCAGTCACTGGCGCCGACGTACTGCAGGATTTCCTTGAGTGCGGTGAGGTACTCGAAGGCTTCGTCTGCGCTTTCGAGATCGGGTTCGGTGACCGATTCAATCAGCGGAATTCCGGCGCGATTGAGGTCGACCAAAGTATCGGGGCCGCGATCGTGAATGGCTTTGCCCGCGTCGTCCTCCATGTGAATGCGATTGAGACGAATGCGTTTCCCGCTGCTCAATTCAAGGCCACCGCCGGTGCAGTAGGGCTTGTCAAACTGCGAGATTTGATAGCCTTTGGGCAAATCGCAGTAAAAGTAGTTCTTGCGATCAAACTTGCTCCAGGGAGCGATGTCGCAACCGAGTGCCAAGGCGGCACGCAAGGCCAACTGCAAAGCTTCCTTGTTCATGACGGGCAGCGCGCCGGGTTGCCCGCTGCAAACCGGGCAAACCTGGGTATTGGGTTCGGCTCCGAATCGGTTGACGCAACCACAAAAGAGCTTGGTGCCCGTTCGCAACTGACAGTGCACTTCGAGCCCGATGACCGGGTACCAAGTTACGCCGCTAGTCTTTGAGATGACCTGATTCATACCGTGGCTCCGTTCTTAATCTGCGGCGGAGTCGCGTGATGAAAGTTTGTCGCTGATTGAAAAACGCGTGCTGCGCTGAGAATGCTCGCGTCGCCCATCGACGGTCCAATCCATTGCATGCCGACCGGGAGCTGCGCGGTGCCGCCGGGCGCCGTAGCCATTCCACAGGGAATGCTGACGGCGGGTAGGCCAGCAAGATTGGCTGGCACAGTCAATGTGTCGGACAGGTACATGGCGACGGGATCGGTTGCGCGCTCGCCAAGTTTGAAAGCCACGGTGGGGGATGTCGGCGTGACAATCACGTCGCACTTTTCGAAGGCGCGTTGATAGTCACCGAGGATCAGGGTGCGAGCGCGTTGGGCTCGGCCGTACCAAGCTTCGTAATAGCCCGATGACAAAACATGCGTGCCGAGCAAGATGCGGCGTTTGACTTCGCTGCCAAAGCCGGCTGCACGCGTGGCCGACATCATGCCGGCGAGACTTCCATCGCCAGCTTCGCGTTGACCAAAGCGGACTCCGTCAAAGCGAGCCAAGTTGCTGGAAGCTTCCGCAGTGGCTACGACGTAATAGGTAGCAACGGCGTGTTCCGCATGCGGAAGTGAAATCGGAACGCGTTCGGCACCCATTGAAACCGCCAATTCAATCGCTTCTTCCACTCGCTCTCGAACGCCAGCTTCAAGTCCGTCACCGAAGGCTTCCGTCGGAATCCCGATGCGCAGACCTTTCAAGTCGATGCGAGTTGTCGCGGTGATGGGCTGAGTTTCATCGCAGGTGGAATCGAAGGAATCCGCGCCGCTGATACAGTTTGCAAGGCATTCGATATCGGCCACGCTGGTGGCGAACGGACTGACTTGGTCCAGTGAAGAGCCGAAAGCGACAAGGCCATACCGAGAGACTCTTCCGTAGGTTGGTTTGAAGCCCGTGACTCCGGTAAGTGCGGCTGGTTGACGTACTGAACCACCGGTATCTGAACCCAACGCGAGGGGCACAATGCCCGCAGCGACGGCCACCGCACTTCCGCTCGATGAACCGCCCGGCGTGTATTCATGTGACCATGGATTGAGCGTGGGCCCGAACGCTGAATTCTCGCCGGACGAGCCCATCGCGAACTCGTCCATGTTGGTGGAGCCAATCGGCAAAGCGCCCGCTTCGAGCAATCGAGCAACGACCGTGGACGTGTAAGGCGGGCGGTAACCCGCGAGCAACTTGCTACCGCAGGTCAACTCGTGATCCGCGTAACACAGGTTGGCTTTGAGCGCGACGGGAACTCCAAAGAGCGCGCCGGGTTGCTCGCCTTTGGAAAGTTGCGCGTCGAGTCGTTCTGCGTGTGCGATCAATCGTTCCGCGTCAACGTTTAGAAAAGCGTTGAGTGTTGAAGCGGCGTCGATGGCATCCAGAGTTCGACGCGCGATTTCTCGAACGCTGAGCTCGCCGTCGATCACCGATTGCCGAAGCGCTTGCGCGTCCGAAGATTGTGCGTCACTCACGAAGGACTCTCCAATGTTTTGGGAACGCCGAAAAATCCATCGGTGGGCTGAGGAGCAGGCGCAAGTAAAGCGTCGCGTTCGAGCGAAGCGACTTCGCGATCCTCGCGCAGAATGTTCTTCAATTCGACCGCGCCCAGCATCGGTTCTACGTCCGAAACGTCGAGTTGCGCAAGTCCTTGGAAGGCTTCGAAGATGCGCTCGAAATCCTCGCTCAGCGATTCGATTTCGGATTGCGAGATCTCAATTCGCGCGAGCGCCGCGCATTTTTTGACGGCTTCCTGATTATCTTCAGACATGGGCGGCAACGGAGTGGGGGCTTGGGGAGCGGAGCAAGTGCGGGATTGTAGGGAAGTGAGCGGCGAATCCACCGGCTGAGCGCAGATCCTGGAACTCATGCTAAAAAGCAAAGGACGCCATGCCAAACCGCCTGTGGGCTCCCTAACCACAAGTCTGCCAGCTGCCTGGCCCGATGCTCTTGCGTGAGTCCGAGGCAGCGCCTAGGGTGCTTGCCAATCTGGTCGCCCGCGGCCAAAGAACACCCCCTCCATGATTTTGCTGCCCGCTCCCCTTGCCCCGCTCCTTGCCGAGCCCGCGACCCTTTTGGTCGACGGCCCTGACTGGACCGCCGTCGGCTTAGTCATGTCGATCCTCGGATCGTTTTTGCTCGCCAACGCCATTCTGTTTCGCCATCCGCGAACCATGGTGGAGGGGCTCTTTCGCGGTGAGAAGCGCGAGCTGCGTCCGATTCGCGAGTACATCTTTCATCGCGTTCAGGTCACCCTCGGCTTCCTTTACATGCTTGGTGGCTTTTGCCTCCAGCTCCTGGGCCAATACTCCAAGCCGCCGGTTGCAGCGGAATTGCCCTTTCCGACCATGTGGGTGGGTTTGGTTTTGCTCAGCGCATTGGCGCTCGAAGTTTTGGGTTGGTGGTTGAGCCACGCGCTCTTCCGTCACTACGTGCGCGCCTTCTTGATGCGCAACCCGGTGGATTTCGTTTCTGAAGTTCGACTAGCGCGCGAAGTGGGCGAGTTGCTCGGACTTGAAACCGCGAATGACGAGACCGTGCAGTCCTACGTCGCACGACTGCGCGCCAAGCTGGGATTGCTCGAGCCCACGCCACGCCACGAATTCGGCGTCGATGACGAACTCGATGAGGGCATGGTCGAAGACTTGTCGCCCGATCCGTTGCGCTCTGCGGGTTCAATCGGTTCTTCGGGCCGCTGATCGACTAGCCCGAATTATTCATGAACACGCGGACCAAACACCACGAACGACCGGCACTGCCGGTCGTTCGTGGTGTTTGGTCCGCGTGTTCATGAATAATACAGACTAGATCCGTAACCGTTTCGTGCGCCGCTCGTCGAATCGAGTATGAGCGCGATAGTCAAGGCGATGAAAGCTGAGTGGTTGAATCCGCTCATCGATGCGATTTACCCGCCCAAGTGCAGATTGTGCGGTGGTTTGACAGGCAACGACTTGGCTTGTGAGGAGCACGCGTTGCCGAACGGATTGACTGGCCCACGTTGCGATCGGTGCGCCGCGAACCTGCCACCCGCGATCAAAGCCGAGACGCGTTGTGCCGCTTGTCGTCGCAAGCGTCCAAATTTTCGCCGCGTGGTTGCGCTTGGAGATTACGAGCAGGGGGCGTTGCGTGAATGGTTGCTCGCTCTCAAGCATGGCCATCGCAAAGACCTCGCCATTCCGCTCGGCGCCTATCTAGGCGAGCTTTTGATGCGATCGGGTGGGACGAGCGAAGACATACTTGTGCCGGTTCCACTGCATCCCATGCGTCGTTATGAACGCGGGTACGATCAAGCCCGAGCCCTGGCTGAGGCGACGGCAAGAGCGGCGGGGCTCGACGTCGAACCGGTCCTCAAACGGACTCGCGCAACTGTTCCGCAGGGAACCGCGGGAGCTGTTTCACGAGCCTCGAACGTGCGCTCGGCTTTCGCCATCAAGAGCGGAGCAAACATTCGAATTGCGAATCGAAGAGTATGGCTTCTCGACGATGTACTCACCTCGGGAGCGACGGCGGGGGAGTGCACGCGCGAGCTAAGGCGCTGCGGCGCCGAAACGGTCGGGGTACTTGTCGTAGCGAGAGCAGGCGAGTCGAAGGTTGAACCTACCGGCGGTTAGTCGGATCGATTTCTTCCCGTTCGAGCGGCTTCTTCGTTACTCTGGTTCGGTGACTGATTTACTTATTGAACCCTTTGGCGGGATGGCCGGCGACATGTTGCTGGCCGCCTTGATCGACCTTGGTGATTCGCGTTTCACGCTCGTGCGGTTGCGTGAATTGGCCGAGCGCTTATTGCCGGGCGAAGCGAAGCTTAGTTCCAGCGACGTTCAGCGCGGTTCACTGCGCGGATTGCATCTCAAAGTCGAAACGCCGGAGTCCGAATCTGCTCCGCATCGACACCTTTCTGATTTGCTTGAGCTTTTGGAGCGCGCCGACTTGTCGGAGCTTTCCCGAACGCGCGCCGCAGGAGTCTTGCGCCGCATCGCCGAAGCCGAATCGCGAGTACATGGAATTGCGATCGAGGCCGTTCACTTTCACGAAGTGGGAGCGGTCGATACGTTGATCGATGTGACGGGCGCGGTGCTCGCGCTCGAATTGCTCGGAGTCGAACGCGTGTTTGCCACCGCGCCTTTGATCGGTGACGGAACGGTCCACTGCGCGCATGGCGAGATGCCGGTGCCCGCGCCAGCGACGGCCGAGTTGTTGCGCGGGATGCCGGTGCGCCATGGCGGCGGGGGAGAGCGATTGACTCCCACTGGTGCAGCGCTACTGGCTGAACTCTGCGATTTCTCGAGTCCGATGGACTTTCAAGGCGATTCGATCGGTTACGGAGCGGGCACACGCGATCCAAAAGCGGGGCCGCCCAATCTCGTTCGCGTTCAGCTAGGGAAGCGCACGAGTACATCATCAGGTCCGAACGGTTCGACGGACGCTACTCGCCAACAAATTTTGTTGTTCGAATTTCAAGTCGATGATGCGACCGGGGAAGAGTTGAGCTTTTGCCTCGAACGCTTGCGCGAACTCGCCGTGCTCGATGTTTGGACGGCCGCCGTTCAAATGAAGAAGGGACGTTCGGGCGTGCTCGTTACGGGTTTGATTCGACCTGAGGAACGCGCGGTTATTGAACGAGTAATTTTCGATCACTGCACGACCTTGGGCATTCGCTATGGCGAAATGAACCGCACCGAATGCGCTCGCGAAACTTTTTCGATCGACTTGGATGGTCAACCGATTCGGATCAAGCGACGGATTCGTCCGCACGCGCCGGAAGAGGTTCGTTCCGCAGACCTCTCGCCTGAGTTCGAAGACTTGGCTGTACTCGCGCGAGCAAGTGGAGTTGCGTTGCGTGAATTAGAACAGCGTGCTGTCCGCGTGGCCTACGAACAGTTGCGCGCGCAATCCGACTAGAAGCTCGGGACAGTGCTCGCGCGTTCGACCAAGTGCTTGACGAATTTATTTTCTCCGTCGACCAAAATGCAACGCGGGTCCGACGGTCGATCGGCAGTTTCGAAAGTCATCAAAATGACTTCGTCTCCCTTTTTGGCCAGGTGCGCAGCTGAACCGTTGATCTCAATGGCTCCCGAACCTTCGGGACCTGATATGGCGTAGGTTTCTAGCCGATTGCCATTCGTGAGATTGGTGATCAGCACCTTCTCCCACTCTTGGATATCCGCCAAACGCATCAACTCAGAATCGATCGTGACCGAGCCGACGTAATCGAGGTTGGCCTCGGTAACAGTGGCGCGGTGGATCTTGGATCGCAGGAAAGTTCGCATCGGAGAGGGGGGAGTCGGAAATCGTGGGGAAGCTTGAGGCGATCGAAATGATCGCTGGGCCGAATATGTTGCCCTTCGGAGGAGCGCATGGCTAGCCCAACGCGAGCTGCCGTCCCCGAATGCCCCTTTTTAGTGCTTTCCGATGCGATTGAAAGGGGGTGAAGATCTCGCTCCGGGTTTTCACGGAGGAGATCGACACGGGAAGCCGGGCTTGGAGGAGTTTCTCTTCCGAGCCGCGCGGGTCGCCCACACACTGTAGGCGCGCCTCGCATGCTTCTAATTCAGAGTATCCCGCCAGATTACTGGCGGTCCCGGAAGTCTGAAATTCCCTTGGCGAGGCGGTCGAGGCCTTCCAGTAACGTGGCTTCGGGCAGTCCAAAGCCTATTCGGAGATGACCTGGCTGGCCAAACGCCTCTCCCGGGACGGCATCGACGCTCCATTTTTCCGCCAGATGACGGCAAAGAGCGCGCGTGTCCGCAATGCCTTCGATACGGGGAAAGGCAGACAATCCGAACGCCGGCGGCGGACCTTCGATTCCCGGGGTTTCCGTCAACCAGCGAACGAAATGCGGACGGCACACGGACTCGAACTGGCGGACCGGCTGGAGCAGCGCTTCCAATCTTTCGAGCGCCAATTGAGCCACCACCAAGGCGGGGGTCGGGAGATCCACGTAGTTGAGGTAGGTGTGGTCGGTGAGCTGGATGTGCTCTGCGGTCAACCCGTCGCCCAAAATGATCCAGCCGATGCGGAGGGCGCCGAGGCCGTAGGCTTTGGTGAGTCCGCCGATCGAAATCGCGTTGGGAGCCAAGCTGAAGGCGTGGACGCGCTCAGCCGGAGGGGCGAACTCCATGTAGATCTCGTTGGAGATGAGCAGTCCACCCGCGCGCTCGGCGGCCTGAGCCAAGCGTTTGAGCTCATCGGCTCCGTAGACCTGCCCGGTGGGGTTGTTCGGATTGGAGAGGAAGATGTGTCCGGGGCGATCGGCTCCGCAGTCGCTGAGAGCGCGCTCGATGGCGTCGATGTCGAGTCGGAAGTCGTCTTCGACGGTTCGGGTCACCAGACGGACCTCGGCACCCATCAGCTCGGGAAGCGCACGGAAGGGCTCGTACGACGGCACTTCGGTGACGACCACACAGCCCGCTCGAAAGAAGCGCTGGGCCACCGTGTGCATGGCAGCGGACGCGCCGGCGGTGACGAGGATATTCTCCGGCTGTGTGCCGAAGAGCTCGGACAAACGCGACTGAACGGCGGGCAGGGCGGTTGCTGAGGGCGGCGAGATGTCGATTGGAGGCGCTTGGCCCAGGATTCCTGCGTCCGGGGCTGGCATGCCTGATTGCGAGAAACAGTAGGAGGACCGGCAGGCCTCGGTGTGCGCCCAGAACATGTAGGGGAAGCGAACGGTTTCAGAGCTGGGGTTCGTCATGGCGGGGTGGTGGATCGCAATCGCCGAGCTGGCTAAGATGCGGTTATTGAGGCGGAGTCGGCGAATGGTCGCTGATAAAGAGTAACTAGTCGCCTTGTATTGAAACAGCAGATCGATCGGTGTGAGGCCGTGCGCGCACGGTAGTGCCGATCGACATCAGAGAACCACCATGACCACTTTGCGTCGCTCCAACTTGCTTCGAATACTTTCCCTTTCATCGCTGACGTTGATCGCAATCTTCGGAACGATCACACCCAGTGCGGCTCAGGAGAGCGGCGAGGCGAAGCTCAGCTTTGCCAAGATTATTCATCGCGCTGTATTCCGAAATGTGCCCGACGCGAATGGGCGTGAGTTGGACACGCTCGCCGAGGGCACAGTCGTTCGGATCCACGGTGAGCGTGCAGGTTGGGTCAAAGCGGAATCGCCCACGGGATTTTCCGTGTGGGTCATGCGCAAGTTCGTGACGGAAACGAGCGATCAGAATGTCGTCGAGATCACTCGCAACGGAATTAACGTTCGAGCCTTCCCTTCAACCGGTGTGAACAACTTCCCGGTGGGTCAGCTCTACGCAGGTGATCGCGTTCGCGTGATTGAAACGCCGGCGGAGTTTGCCGATACGGCGGATGAGTGGATTCACATTTGGTCGCCGACCGGATTTTGGTCATGGGTTCGAACGGGCAATCTTTCACCAATGACTTCGGGTGGATTGTTGGCATGGGAAAAAGCGCAAAGCGTCGTGACGCCTTCAGCTAAGGCCAAGACAGCGATGTCCGACGCTTCCGAAACAAAAGCAGCGGAAACGGCTGGTGACGCTGGCGTTCGAAAAGCTCTCCAGCGAGCGGACGCCGCACTCGATCGCGAACGTGCGCTTGAGAAGCCAAACTTCGAGCTGGTTCGTACGGCGTACGCGGCCGTGCTCAAACTGAATCCGACTGTCGATGTTAAGCAACGAGTCGACAATCAACTCGCCACGGTTGGTCTGTTGGAAGCGACGGCGAGCATGCGCGAGGAACTCGAGCGCGAACGCGCACGCCGAACACGAGAGATCGAAGACCTTCAGCGCGATATCGCCGAAGATACCAAGCGAAAAGATCCGCTCGGTGGTCACTTCGACGAACGCGGATTGCTCGAACGCCGCTCGATTGCGGACGTTACTCGCTATTACTTGCGTTGGGGCGGGAAGGATGTCTGCGAGGTGGTTTGCACCAGCGGGCGCTACGACCTCTCCATCTTCCTCAGCTTGGATGTTGGCGTTCGCGGCGAGTTGCTTCCGTTGGTTGCCACGGACGGCGGCAAGACCGCTCCGCCTATCGTCGACCTTAGTCGCATCGAAATTCTCGGCCAAGGCTGAGTCGGGACTTACCTAGCGCGTCCATGATTTTGCAATTATTTGCGAGCCTGCGCGGCAGGCTGAGGCGGATGTTTGGCGGCGCGCC
>JBLINP010000173.1:0-9994 GCA_047639415.1 Planctomycetota bacterium
AATCATGTGCGCCACTCTCCAATTACTCCCGAGCGAATTCCCCGGCCCGCACAACCGCGGCGACCCCATTAGCTAGCGAGCCCTACACTTCCTCCCAAATTTCTCTCCGCCTTCCCCGAACTCCGCAGCCGCTGCTCTCCCTCCCAATCGCCTCTCTCCCCGGCAACTCCAACCCCCGCCGTTTAAGTCATTCTTGGATCGCCGCAATAACCCTGCACTTCCATCCATCAATCTTGCTTCCACTACAGGTCCACCCGACCCTGATTTTTGGTGTTGGGTTGTCCGTTATTGTCCGGAACTCAAAAGTGCAAGCGAGAGCGAAGTTGTGGCTTTTAGAACAGCGACTCAGACGTCGCAATGCTCTGCGATAATCTGCTCGCCAGCTGCTTTCATCAATTCGCGTAGCTCAGGGGGAGACTTCACTTCAATGTTTCCGCCGTACTGCAGCACTTCGCGTTTGACGGCGAACAGGGCGGTGGTTCTGAAAGTCACGCTGGCCGATCCGTCCCGGTGATGGGTGATTTTTTGCGTGTTGGCCCAAGCGCGCTCGTCAGCCAAGTGAGCGCATTCTGGTTTGTATCTTAGAACCACCTTTTTGGCGTTGGGCAATCCGCGCATCGAGTTGAAGCCTTCGCTGTAGTAGCTCTCGGCGCTAAAGCCGACCGGCGGTTCGAAGGTTTCGGTGAGGCGTTCGACGTTGACGACGCGCGGCAAGTAGTAGAGCGGCGTGTGCTCGACTTTTGGAAGGAAGGCCACGGCGAACCATTCGCGATCGCGTACAACCAACAAGAGCGGATGGATCAAGCGCTCGACGATCGTTCCGGTCTTTGGCAGCCGATAGGTCAATTGGACGGTTTCGCGTTTATAAATCGCGACGCATAACTCGGACCAAATGCCGGGGCGCATGAGGGCGGGCGGTAAGCCGCCGAAGTGAACAGCTCTGGCTGCGAGTTCGTGTTGGTCGCGCAATTCGCCCGGTAGGTAGGACAGCACGCGTTCGAAGGCTTCGCGTAGATGCGAGTGGAGTGGCGTGCCTACGTATTGTTCGACGGCGTTTTCTGCGACGAGCAAAGCGAAGAGGTCGCGATCGGAAAGGGTGACGGCGGGCAGGGCGAAGCGTTTGTGCGTGTAGTGGTAGCCGCGCTTGCTTCGGCTGAATTCGATGGGGGCGTCTAGCTCTAGCCGTAGAGCATCGATGTCACGGTAGATGGTTTTGGTAGAAACCCCGCAATGGGTGGCGAGCTTTTTGGCCGTTGGAAAGCTACCGTCACGAAGCAGCCGATCGATTTCGACTAAGCGCTTCCAACGCGAGAGGTAGTCACCTTCGCCTCCACCCGACCGAAAAACCTCAAGTGTGGTTGCACCGTTTTCGCTTTTTGATCCCTTTTTGGACCCCATAAATCCCCCCCTGTTTTATTGGCGCGCTTCTGCGAACCGGCTTGTTGCGAACGGGGAGCATTCTATTGGAAAGCACTGGGACACTGGATGTCCAAGCAAGCGATCGCGTGGATTGGGAAGGATTCGATAACGAAAACTGCGTTGGTGGACACTCCGTGTCCTAGGTCATTCGGTTTGATGTTCCCGAACGCTGAGGAACGCTTTGTTGATCAGCAATCAGGACACTGGCCCTTGGGGGGGAACCATGACACTCGCTCGTTTTGTATGGATAGGTTTGATGTTTGTTTCTTGCGCGGCTCCGATAACTACTCGCAAGCAGGTGGCGCAAGGGGGTACGGATCACTCCGTAGTCGCTCCGCGGAACAGCGTCGGGATTGTTCTCGGAAACCGCGAGTTCAATGCCGATTTCGAACCGTTGGAGGATCAGCAGGTCTTTGGCGTTGAGACCGTGATTGCACACACGTCAGAGAATCTATTTGAATTTGGATTTGTAGGAAGCTCCGAAAACGAAGACGTATTTGTCTCCGGCGTCGGAATTCTGGACTACGAAGTCTCGTCGAACGAAATTTACGCGGGAATGCGCGTCTCTACCGGAGACGCTCAATTCCGGCCTTACTTGGGAGTTGGATTGACTCGAATCGAAGTCGACGCAGCCCTAAACGACGGAATTTTGGAACTGTCTGCTTCGGATTCAGCGGTAGGGCTCTATGCACACGCCGGCATTCAAGCCAGTCTCAATGAACATATTTGGGTTGGTTTTGATGTCCGTTCTGTCTTCGGAACGGATATGGAACTGAGTGGAATCGAGACAGACGCCGACTACTTCCAGTTTGCTGGCATGCTCGGCTTCTGGTTTTGAGTTAGATCGCTCTCGAGCCTTCAGGCCTCCGACTTTGAACTCGTACGCTTCCCGGCGAAACTCCAAAGACGCGCTTGAAGGCTCGACAGAAGGCGGCTTCGGATTGATAGCCCAAGCGCTCGGCTAAAACGGTGAGCGAATCGGTGGTCTCGCGAAGTTGGGTGTGCGCCAATCGCATGCGCCAACGAGTGAGGTAACGCAAAACGGGTTCGCCTACCTTGTCCGTGAATCGCGCTGAGAAGGCGGAACGCGACATGCTGACTTCCCTGGCTAAGGACTCGACGGTCCACGGCCGCGCCGGTTCGCGATGCATCAAGGTGAGCGCTTTGCCTACATACTCGTCACTCAATGCCGACAGCCATCCGCGATCTTCTCCCGGAGCGGAGTCGATCCACGAGCGAATGATTTGAATCACGAGAATGTCGGCCAGGCGCGTGATGACGGTCTCGCCTCCCGGCCGCAACTCCTTCGCTTCGCGCGTGATGAAACGCAGAGTGCTTTGTAGCCAACTGTCTTCGTCTTGATTCCACGTGTCGATCTGCAGCACCTTCGGCAACAAAGGGATGAGGTGATCGGCAGCGACGTGATCGAAACGAACCACGCCGCAAGTCATGTGAGTGAGGTCGCCGCCGCCGCCATGACGCATGATTTCGTAACAGTCGCTGATCTCTTCGACCGGAATATCGAAGAGCGGATCGGGGCGAACTTGTTGGTCGCTTCGAATGACGTGCCCCAACCCGTGGGGAATCAGAACGAGACTGCCTCGCTCGAGTAGTCGCGGCTCCTCGCCTTCGAGTTCCAGCCAATAGCGGCCTTCGGTGACGATGTGAAACATCATGTACCCCTCGAATAGCGGGAGATCAATGCCCCACGGGGCAGTGAGTTCGGCACGGCAGTAGAGGGTTCCGGTGAGGCGAAGGAGGTGCAGGGTCTCGCCGAGCGGATCGGCGGGAATGGCTGGTTCTTGGTCGGAGCGGGACATCGCTGAATCTTACCTGGCCGGTTTGCCAGAGGTCCAGCGTGTTTGGACGAAGGGTCAATAATGGTGGACGAGATGGCATGGATCGTCCGCCACTGGTCTCCTAGATTAGATTCTAG
The DNA here is from genome assembly GCA_047639415.1 of Planctomycetota bacterium. Classification (GTDB taxonomy): domain Bacteria; phylum Planctomycetota; class UBA1135; order UBA1135; genus OFTM34. The sequence goes on from JBLINP010000173.1 coordinate 3,356, forward strand.
GTGAGCGTGGAGCTCGCTCCCACACCACAAACGACCTACCGAAACCAATCCAATGAATAACTCAACCTTCCTAGTACTCGGCGCCAACGGCAAGACGGGTTCACGTATCGCACAACGACTGACCGAGCAAGGGCGCTCCGTTCGACGGGGCTCGCGGCAAGCCACCCCGGCCTTCGATTGGAACGGTCCCAGCGGATGGAGCGCCGCGCTCGACGGAGTCTCGGCAGCCTACATCTGTTATGTGCCCGACCTCGCTATCGACGGAGCGGCGAACTCGATTCGTGACTTCGTTGAGCAAGCAGTCGCGCATGGACTGAAGCGACTCGTCTTGCTCTCCGGGCGTGGCGAAGAAGAAGCGCAACGTTGCGAGCGAATCCTTCAGGCAGCCGACGTCGAGTGGACCGTTTTGCGCGCAAGCTGGTTCAATCAAAACTTCTCCGAGGGAGCCTTTCTTGAAATGGTGTTGGCGGGCGAGATTGCGCTTCCCGCTGGGCAAATTGGAGAACCGTTTATCGACGTTGATGACATCGCGGATGTCGCGGTGGCCGCACTTACCGAAGAGGGGCATGCGGGACAGATTTACGAGCTAACTGGTCCGCGCCTGCTGACCTTTGCGGAGGTTACTGAAGAGATCGCCAAAGGTGTCGGACGTGAAATCGAATACATCCAGTTGCCGATGGATGTGTTTGAACAAGGTGTCGCTGAAGCGAATCTGCCGGCCGATATCGCTTGGTTGACGGTCTATTTGTTCACGACGGTTTTCGATGGTCGCAACGCAAGCGTTGGCGATGGTATCCAGCGAGCGCTGGGACGCGAACCTCGCGACTTCAGCGAATACGTGCGTCGAACGGCGGAAGCTGGCATGTGGGAAAAACAGCAGTCTGAGGTTCGGTAATGGAATCGCTGTTTCAAATCACTACGACGTTGGCACTGATCGGCGCGGGCACGATCGGCGGTGTGTTCTTTGCTTTCTCGAACTTCGTCATGAAAGCACTGGAACGCCTGCCTTCGTTGCAAGGTATAGCCGCCATGCAATCGATCAATGTGATCGTGATCAATCCCGGCTTCTTGGGAATATTCATCGGCACAGCGATTCTGTCGTTAGGCTCAGTTGTGGTTGCTTACACACAGTGGGGCACGACGCCATCGGCCTACCTGCTCGGCGGATCAATTTGTTATCTCGTCGGCACTCTGCTCGTGACGGTCGCAGGCAACATTCCGCTCAATGATCGCCTCGCCATTCTCGATGCAACCGAGTCTGACGCTGACGTTGAGTGGAGAAACTTTGTGGAGCGCTGGTGTCGATTGAATCACATTAGGTCGGTTGCGGCTTTGGTTGCCGCCTTGCTGTTTTGCATGGCGCTTGTGAAAACGGTTGGCGCGTAGGTAATTGGTTCTACACCGAAGGGCTTGCAGGGAGGGAAAATCAGGGCCGAGGGGCAGAAATGCCGACTCTGGACTCGATTTGAGCGGATTAGAACGGCCTGCGCACCTATTGAATACGTGCATCTAGTGGTATGTTCGAAGTCTACTCACCCCCCGAGGCTTTGACTTGAGACCGGCCCTCTCGACTGTCGCCTTGTCCCTCCCTCCCATCTTTCGGGACCCATTCATGAATTTGCAACTCTTGCTTTCTGCTAGCGGTGTTTTCGTACTTTCAAATTTCGTTGTCGCGCAAGATGCGACACCAAGCGCAATGCGGTTCGCATCGCAATTGATGCCGAGCGCAGAAGTCGAAGAAGTGTTGTTGGACGCCATCGACTTTAACGTTGTGGCGCTCGAAGATCTCGATCGCGAAGAGCAAGGGCTCCCTCCGCGTTACGCGATTCCGAACGCTGTTTCGATTTCACCGTTTACGAACGGTGCGCTTGAGCTTGTCGATAACGACACGTTGGTTTGGCGCATGCGCTTGACGGCACCCGAAGCAACCTCGATTAATTTGGGCTTCGGTCAGTACCGCATGCCCGAAGGCGGTCAACTGTTGTTCTACTCGGCCAGCGGCGGGCAAGTGATTCGCGCGTTTACCGCAGCTGACAATGAAGACCATGGCGAGCTTTGGACGCCAATCATTCAGAGCGATCAGGCCGTCGTCGAACTGACCATTCCGGTCGAGCTCTTTGACGATAACCTCTTGGCGCTCGAGTTGACGCAAATCGGCTACGGCTATCGTGGCTTCGGTACCAAGGACGGCGGACAAGAGTCCGGTAGCTGCAACGTCGATGTGGTTTGTCCCGATGGTGACGATTGGCGTCAAGAGATCCCCGCGATTGCGGTAATTTCCACTGGCGGAAGCACCTTCTGCACCGGCTTCATGGTCAACAATACTGCGAACGACCGCACACCGTATTTCATGACGGCCAACCACTGCGGAATAGGCTCGGGCAACGCCGCTTCGCTGGTTGTGTTTTGGAACTACGAAACCAGCACCTGTGATGGGCCCGACGACGGCCAACTGAATCAGTTTCAATCGGGTTCAACTTTCCGCGCCGGTCGCAGTACTTCTGACTTCACTTTGGTCGAGCTTGATGACGATCCGAATCCCGCTTGGGGCGTGACCTTCGCAGGCTGGGACCGTTCGGGTGCCGTGACTTCGGGCGCGATTGCGATTCACCAACCGAGCACCGACGAGAAGTCGATCAGCTTCGAGTATCAACCGACGACGACCACGACTTATCTGCAGAATGCAGTGCCCGGGAATGGAACGCACGTGCGCGTTGAGGATTGGGATCTTGGTACGACCGAGCCAGGTTCTTCAGGCTCTCCGCTGTTCGATCCGGATCACCGCGTGATCGGGCAATTGCACGGAGGCTTTGCTTCGTGCTCGAGCCAAACCAGCGACTGGTACGGCAAGTTCTCCGTCTCATGGGATGGCGGAACGACGGCCTCCACGCGTTTGTCGGACTGGCTTGACCCGATCGGCTCCGGCGCGATGACTGTGGATACTCTGGGTGCCGGACTTGCTGTTTCGGCACTACCCGACGTGGCTCATGACGGTCCCGTTGGTGGTCCGTTCACGTTCCCCTCGACGTTCTACACGCTCAGCAACACGACTGCATCGCCGATCTCTTACTCGGTTTCACTAACGAACGGCACCGCTTGGCTGATCGACGGCGGCGTGACTCCCCTCACGGGTATGCTCGCTGGCGGCGGCGGAACACTTCAGGTCGAAGTGACGTTGAGCGCAGCAGCAGCTGCTCTCGGCAGCGGCATTTACTCCGAAGCGATCGTATTCGATGATTTCTCCAACGGCCTCGCGGTGACGCGCAACCACTCTCTCGAAGTCGGTCGTCGCACGATTTACAGCGTCGATCTTTCAACCGACCCCGGTTGGACGATGGGCGGCGGTTGGGAGTACGGCGTTCCGCTCGGTGGCGGTGGCCTTTCGAACGGTTTCCCCGATCCGACTTCGGGCGCGACAGGACCGAACGTTTACGGCTACAACTTGGCTGGCGACTACACCAACAACATGGTGGAGGAGCATTTGCTTACGACGCCCTTCAATTTGACGGGCGCGACCGAGGTGAAGCTGCGCTTCAAGCGTTGGCTCAACGCCGACCAAGAAAACCTGGATCATGCTTTCTTGAAAGCCAGTAAGGACAACGTGGTCTTTGGTCGAATTTGGTCGAACGGTGTTCAGGTCCAGGATTCTGTCTGGGTGCAGGAAGAGTACGACATCTCCGCAATCTCGGATGACGAAGGCTCGATCTACTTCCGCTGGACCATGGGTGTAACGGATGCCACCAATACCTTCTCGGGTTGGAACATCGATGACATCGAAATCTCAGCGATCGTTCCCGCGGAATTCCAAAACTACGGCGCTGGTTTGGCCGGTTCCGGTGGTGCAGTTCCGACGCTTACGGGCACCGGAAACACTTCTACTGGTAGTCCGTTTAGCATCGACGTTGCGAATGGCATGGGCGGTGCTTCGGCATTCGTCTTTGTCGGACTAAACCCGGCCAGCGACCCGGCCTTCGGCGGATTCTCTCTGGTCGACAGCGCCTTCACAGTGATTTCGAGAACTCTGTCCGGCCCGTCCGGCACTCCGGGCGTCGGAAGTACGACACTCAACATCGCGATTACCGATCCGGCTTTGGTTGGTGTTTCGCTTTACTTGCAAGCCGCCATGCTGGATGCCGGCGCGACACAGGGCGTGTCACTAACGGAGGGATTGCACTTATTCGCTGACTATTAACAGTCGGAGCACGGTACGGAGTCAGGCAATCTGCCGCCACCAAACGGCGAAACTGTGCCAGGGCAAAATCTGCTGCTCAAATGCAAAGGGGACGGGCCAATTGGCTCGTCCCCTTTGCATTTGAGCAGCAGATTTTGCCCTGGCACAGTTTCGCCGTTTGGTGGCGGCAGATTGCCTGACTCCGTACCGTGCTCCGCACGCAGTAACGCAAACAGTGACGCTTCATCGTTCCAACCACTCGCGAGTAACTCAAACTCGCCGTCTCGTTGCAGGCCGAGGCTTGGGAAACTGTTGGCCCCGATCTGATCGCGCAGTTTGAACTCTTCCGCGAGAAGTTGCTTCGTTTCGGCTGAGTCGAGCGCTTGCTCAAAGGCTTGTCGATCCAAACCAAGTTGGCCAGCGATCGCAATCAGCGTCGCTTTGTCGGACGGATCGCGCGCATCGACGTAGTACGCCCGTTGAATCGCTTCGAACATCAGTTCGCCGCGTTCACCGGCCGCCAACACGGCGCGACATGCGGGCCAGGTCGAGCGCTTGGGATGATGCTGTTCCCAAAACTCGTGATTGAACTCGACGCCCGTCCTCGCGGTGACGGCGCGCCAAGCTTGTTGAACGTAGGCCAGCATGTTGGCTTCCATCGGCTCGTCGGAGTCTGGAGCGAGGCCTCCGAGGACTAACCGAAAGCCGACGCCATCCGCCAACTGAGCTTTGACCTTGGCGATTACAGGCGCGAACCCGAAACACCACGAACACATCGGGTCGGTGACATACAGCAACTGAATCATGCCGCGATGCTACATCTTCCAACCCGGCAAGCGGAAGGTTTCGGGGCTGGCTTTGAACTGATCGCGTTGAACTTCGTTTTCGAAGTAGTAGGCGACCTTTTCGTGGCTGAACCGAGGCGAATCTTTATCGGGGCGAAAGCGTTGCTTGCTGACCGGATCGGTTAGATAGCCGCAGTATAGGAGCGTGTCTTCGACAAACCGCTCGCGTGTGTACAAGTTGCTGAAGAAGAAAGCCTCGTAGTTCAGGCGGACACAGTGGTCAGCGTCGATGATCGCTTCTTCGCGTTGATCGAGGTGGTCGCGGAAAGTTAGACTCTTGCGATTGACGAATACGGGAAAGTCTTGCACGAAGACATCGGGGCAAGGCGTTCAGCAAAATCCGATCGGCTGGCCGTTTACGTAAAGCGGTGGTATGCGTCGATTGAGTTTGTTTTCAATCTTGATGCCGCATGAATTGCTAAGGCTAACTTGGCCGTCGATGTAACGAATGAGCGGGCGCCTCGGGTTCTCGTCAAGGATATAGAAAACGCCATCGCCACTCATCGGATTGTCAACTTCAGAACTGGCGACTTTTTGCGGGCTTGCGATGGTCGACAGGCTTTCAACTATCGGCGGACTGAGCGATTCCGCTTGCTCGGATTGCGCGGTATGGCACGATTGAGACAGGCAAGCGAGGGTTAAGGATGCGGCAGCGACTTGCAGTAGTTTGATCGAGGTCATGCCCGAACCTACGCGAGTCGTTATGGATCCGTTTGTAGTTCTAGGATTATTTTGGAGCGATCGAAAGTTGCTCTGCTACGAATTGTATGCGTCCGGTTTGCTGATCGAAGGTGACCGAAAAGTTCTCCAGTAGGTGGTTGCCGATCAGCGGAGTTTTGAATAGTTCGCAAAAAGAACCGTTGACCTGATTGAGTTCGTGGCCGGCGATCGTGAACGGGCTTGTAAAAGTTCCCGTCCATACTTTTGACGAGCTGTATACAGTTCGAGCAGTTCCGACGAGAACAGATTCGTCTGCGAGTCCAAGTTCCTCGGACAAGGCCTGGGTCATCGAAATTTGCGCCTCCGCTCCCGTATCGATGCCGAAGACGATGCGCTTCGAACCAATCAACACTGGAATGTCCGGACGTCGTTTGAGCGCCGAATACGTGATGACGTGTTTGCCCCCGCGGGGCAGCTGACCTTTGCGAAGCAGGATGCGCTCGTTCGGGTAGTCGAGTTCGAGCAATAGCTCTTTGAAAAGGTGGTAGCCGAGCAAACCCTTGATCGATTCACCGGATGGAGTTGGAACCCAAGAGTAGTCGTCGACGAGTGCTTCGACATTGCTGAAGGTTGCGTGGCCGAAGCGAAGTTCCGGAATCAAAACCACGTCGCGCTCATGAACTGCGCCCGACCCGTCGCCGTTCATCACGGTGCCGACCTTCTCGAACCCCATCCGCTTGGCAAACTCGAAGTCGACGCAAGCCGTCGTTACTACGTAAGTATCGAGATCGAAGGCAAGCGGTCCTTCGCTGCCGATACTGACTTGGATCGACAGTTGGCCTGTCGAGCGATCCATCGGGATCTCGACGACCTCGATTGCAAGTCGCGTTGAGAACTTTGTATTGGCTGTATTGGGCGCAACGTTCGTTGCAGATAGTCCGAGCAGCAACGCAGCGGTGAGAT
>JBLINP010000174.1:0-9960 GCA_047639415.1 Planctomycetota bacterium
GAAAATCATCTCCTTTGAAGGACCAGCAGGCCCTTGTGGGATAGATGACTGTCGGAAGTCGTTTTGGTTTCAGGTGCTGTGACAATTAATTGAGATCAGGTCAACAATCTTGCCAGCCAGTTCTAAAGGTTACCGCTCGTGCGCCCGCCGAAGAGTGCCTCGCCATGGTGCCCAACAGATCGCGACGTGCAAAGCGTCGGACATGAATCCCGAGGCTTATCTCGAAGACGTGATCACGCGAGTGAACACGGAGACGGCAATCGAGAAGCTCACGCCCTGGGCGTGGGCGGCGAAAAACGGCATTCAACCCAGCTGAAACGGCGATCTGACTCAGTCAACGGTCAACAGGCATGGGGTCACCGAACGGGTACTGGGAGCCCGCGCTGAGAGGCACGGCTGCTTTGGCCTGAAAAGGGTGGGCGGCCTATGTAGCGGCAGAGACGCTCTAGAGTGGGCGCGGTAGCGCACGTACTCGAGCGTTGACCGCTCGCTGCACGCAACCTAAAGAGAACGCCCGCGTCCGGTGAACCGGAGGCGGGCGTTGCGCGGACGCAGGATCGAATCCGAGTCGGGCGCGATCGCTCAGCTCGAAGGCGCCCCTATTTAGCTACCTATGACAAAGTCGTAGGCATTGCAGAACGCACAGCCACGCTTTCCGAAACGCCCGTCATAAAGTATCCCCCCTTGGGCCGAGAAGGTCAGGCCAAGCAAGGAAGTGTCGGCCGGAATTAAGAAGCTGTGAACGTCCGCCACACCGGTGGCAGGCAGGATCGAGAGGTACAGCAGGGTCGAGCTGAAATCCAGGAGCAGCTCGCCGCCCGGGACCGCCATCGGGGGGCCCGTCGCCGTGCCGGAGAACCCCGCGAGGGTAGTGAACGTCGCATCGGGGTAGGTGCTGTGCGTGACCGTCGAGGTCCAGTTCTGACCGATCGCACAGGCCATTGACAAGAAGCACGCTTCGTTCGACCCGCCGCCGTTGGTGAAAATCAAAGTGCCGGGCGTCAGTGCCGGATTACACACGACGGTGTTGCCGCCAGCCAACGTTACAGCGCCGGCGGTGGTAGCCAGCGCTCTTCCGTGGAGAGTTGCGCCGGAACCCAATGTGATGGCGGCTTGAGCAACAACGGTTCCCGAGAAGGTAACACCGTTGAGCGTCGCCGCACTGGTGACCTGCCAGAACACTTGGCTCGCGGAGGCGCCGTTCAGCAGGACGACGTTCGAGAGGACGTTTGCCGTGATGGCGCTGCCCACTTTGAAGATATAGACACCGGCGCCATCGAGCGTCAATGTGGTCCCAGCTGCAATATTGGCACTGCTAGAAAAGGAGTAGGTGCCAGGGGTGAGTGTGGTTCCACCCAGCTCGGCAGTGATGGCTGTAGCACCACCTGTGGTCGCTAGGGCTACGTATAGAGCGTTACTGGACGCCTGTGCCGCGATTGATTCCGCAGTTTGGGAGTACGTCGTAGAGCCTCCCATGAGAGCTGCGCCCGCGGGAATGCCGGTGATCGACGTGCCGGGTGACACGCCTACAAAGCCAGTAATGACTGTGCCGGTGGCGGCGACGGTAACGGTTGAGCCAGCAAGAAGGGCGAAGCCTTGGGCATCACCGAGCGAGGGGGCTGCCTGCGCCATGGCTGGAGTGGCACCGCACAAAAGTATAACGAAACCCAGCAATGCTGGGATGGTTGGAAGCTGTAGAAGAAGGTTAGGACGTTGTCCGTCAGTATTGTGGATGGTTCTCATAGTGCTAGGATTACCTATTTCGAAGCTGCTGGCTCGGAAATCCAAGATTTAGGACAAAGAAAGTCGAATTTAGACTCGGGAACAGTTATCTGTCCCCGGAATAGTGGACGCGACTCTGGCGGATAGGCGCTCCTGGCTGTCAGTTCGGTCGCCGAGCCGGCAAGCGAGACCTCCTCGCCGGTCCCTGGAATCGCCCGGAGCCCCGAAATGGACGGCGATCGGGTGCGCTGGAGCGCCGCTCGAGCACGGATCTTCGGGATCGGGGTCCACGCGGTGCCTTGGGAGTCGGTGGGGGCAGACCTCGACATGTGCGCGGGTCGCTGGGAGGGCTGCGCTCTCTAGGTGGGGTGCTCGGGCTGGGGCGACGGGCGGGGCGTCGGCGGGAAGGCCCTGGTGTTTCAGGATGCGCTGAATGACGTCCGCTTGCGTTATCAGGGCGATGATCTGGCGGCGCGAGCCGCATGCGTGACATCGCAGGACGTCGAGACCGAACACTGGGTGCATCAGATCTGCCCATGTGTACTTCAAGCAGCACGCAGCGGCCGCGACCCCCCTCGCCGCGGGGGCGACTCGAGGGAGGGCTGGGGACGATTCTGTCGCGGATCGTCGAACCGAGAGCCAGCGAACCGTGGTAGGTGATGCTGTGGACGCGGGGCCTTCGGATCAAGGAGGCCAGGCGCTCGATGAACGCGAGCGGCTAGAATCGCAGATAGGTAGTTCCGTCGCGCCATGGCTTGCGGAGGCGCAGGAGCACGTGGCCGCTGGGCGTCAGAGAGAGACGTCTTGCGGGGAGGGGGCCACGAGAGACGTACCTGCACAAAGGCTCCAGCCGTTGGGTCTCAGCTCTGGGGATGCGCACCGCCGCGTGCAGGGAGAACCCATCGACCTCGTCGCAGAGCGGAGCGCGGCGGCGTGCCGTGAAGGCCCGACCGGCCTTGAGAGCGATGTCGGCGATCCGGTCCACTCGGCGCCCGTCAGTGGAGAACAGCGCGCTGCGGATAAGAAAGGCACTCGCCTTCTCATCCCATTCTTATCCGCTAAAGTGTCACGGGTGTCGCAAGTCATCGCGGCGCCGCAGTCAGCTGAATGCCTAACTAGCGTAGCGCGTCCGCGCGTTCCTTAGCCGGCATAGTCGTGCCCAACTCAATCGCCAGTTCATACTGTGCGATGGCCTCTTTTGCACGACCCAATTGGTCCATGGCTACGGCGAGATTGAAGCACAACTCCGACGACTCCGGCAGTTTCATGAAGGCGTCGCGGAAACAGTCATGGGCTTGCTGAAGGTGGCCTTCAACTCCCAAGACACTGCCCCACAGACTATAGGCCATCTCAGACAATTGGCGGCCGTTCGCCGCGGCACGCTCAAACTGAATCAGGGATTGATCGTGACGCCCGCGTCTCGCCAATGCAATTGCGAAGACCTCGCGAATTTCATCGTCGGCGGGATCTAGCTGCACACCAGAGCGCAAAATTTGAACCGACTTCTTCAGTGCAGCCGGATCATCTAGCGATGAATTCAACAAAGCTTGGCCATAGACCAATCGCTTATCGGCGTCTTGGGGAGAATGCAATACGGACTTCTCCAGGTGGATCAGCGCCTCTTTGAGTTGACCCTTTTGAAGCAGGATTCCTCCCAACATCACGTGTGCCTCGGCCTGCGTCGGATGCAATCTCAAAATAGTTTCCAGCTCTATGAGCGCCTTATCAAACTCACCCTGTTCAAAGGCTTTCCGAGCCCGAGAGACCCGCGAATAAGTGTCGAGGGCCAAAGCCAGCATCTCGCTGCGGACCCTGTCGTAATAGCTGAGCGAGCGCGACATGCTTCGCGTTCGTTCGGCGTACTCTCGCGCCAGAGTTCGATCTCCTAAACGCATATAGACCTGCGCCAACGAAGCGTTAATCTCGCTATCGTCCGCGGCTCCTTGCCAAGCTTTGAGGAGATGGTCTCGGGCTTCTTCTAGCTCACCGGTGACTAGCAAGATCTGCCCGATGCGTAGGTGCGCCGCAAAGAAGTTCTTATTGATCGAGAGGGCTTGTTTGTAGGCCTCGCGAGCTTCACTGATATTTCCTTCGCGGGCTAGCGCATTGCCCATGTTCAAGAAGACTGGCGCGTAATCTGGACGAAGCGCAACAGCGGTTCGAAACAGTGCAACTGTTGTTTCGAGCGGGAGTCCTAAATGAACGGATACGATCGCAAGCAAATAGACCGAGCCAAAGTCCTTCGGATCAAGAACGTGCGCGCGTCGATAACAGATCTCGGCTTGCCGATGAAGTTCGTGCGCATCATACAGGGCACCAAGCTTCCACCAGGTACTCGGGTCCTCTGGGCTCACGGCAACCCTCTCGCGCGCCTCGTCGAAGACCGTCTTGACCTCTAGATGCATTCCGACTGAATCGTAGTTTGGAACTCTCGAATCGTCCTGAATCCACTTGAGCCCCACTTCGGATCGCGTCACGACAGCACTGGAACCGATCGAAAACGGAACCGAAGCTAGCGCCGCTAGCAAGCACGTCAGCGTGACGGGGACTATCATTTCGGAAGCGACTTGCCTGTCCCACGCGTGATCTCAACCAAACCATCTCCCGGATTGATTTCGAAGCTTTCCAGGTCGCCACCAATCCAGCGAACCTCAATTCGCGCGGTTTTCAAATCCAGTCCGATCGGCAATCCAAAGTGAACGCGAACATCGCTACTGGATTGAAACCCTCGACAAATCGAGACGGTTCGAACACGTTCAAAATCCCCAATGACAAGGCGAACTCGAGCGCCTAAGGCCTCGCGCTTGCCATCGCGCACGTCGAGCAATAGCCCTTTGCCCATTCGCTCGGAATCGTTTCGATACAGGCGCGCAGGTCCGTCCGTATTGACGAGTAGAACATCAAGGTCGCCGTCGCCGTCAATATCTCCAGTGGCCCAACCGCGGCTTACCTCACAGCGATCACGGACCGCCGAGACCAACTCGTTGGCGACTTCGAAGCGTCCGCCACCTTGATTGAGGTAGAAAAGATTCGGCTCGGCGTAGCGCGCCCACTGCCCAGTCAGTTTTGTTTCTGCCAGCACCTCGCCTTTTTTGACGCGACCGTTGGCGATCAAGAGATCCAAATCCCCGTCGAGTTCTAGATCTAAAGCTAGAACGCCGAAGCCGGTGTAGACCATGCTCGATTGAGCCAAGCCGCTACGACCAGTGGTATCCACAAACCCAATTCCCGCACCGAGATTCCGGTAGTAGGTATTGGTTTCGCCAACAAGGTGAGTCATAAACAAATCAATGGTTCCATTGTCGTCGAAGTCGTCTGCAATGACGCCCATTCCCGCTTCAGCTTGCCCGTTCATATTGAAGGCCACGCCGAGAATGAGGGCGTCGTCGATAAAAGTTTCGTCTCTTTGGTTCAACCACAAATTGTTCGCGTAGGCGTCGTTGGCCACGTAGACATCCGGCCAACCGTCTTCGTCGAAGTCAGCGCAAGCGACGCCCAACCCAGCGGCACCTTTCGACGAACTGCTGGCCCCAATACCCGCTTCAATGCTGACATCGACGAACCCACCCTGCCCGTCACCACGCAGCAAGACGTCAGGCATGGGAGGAAAGGATTTGGGTCCGCAATATTCTCGACGGTCTGCCGAATCAAAGCACAGCCCGGCGCTGTCGAACTTCACGTATCGCGCGACAAAGATATCGAGAGCGCCGTCCGCGTTGTAGTCGAGAAAAGCCGCCGAACTCGACCAGCCGCTGGCTCCCACGCCCGAGATCTCTACGAAGTGCCCCTTCCCGTCATTGAGCAAGAGTTCGTCTTCACCCAAGTTCGTCAGATAGAGATCGGGAGATCCATCACCGTTCGCGTCGCCCACAGCCACTCCCATGCCGTACTTCGACCCCTCGGCTCCAGCCGCCTTGGCGACTCGTTCAAAATGCTCGCCGTCTAAGTTTCGATAGAGCTGATTGACCACAGCTCCGCGTTCATCTGTTTTGGAGCCATCCGGGCCGCCGCTCACTAGATAAATGTCCAAACGGCCGTCGTTGTCGAAGTCGAGCAGAGCACCTCCGCCGCTAATCGTCTCCGGCATGAAGAATCCGCCTGTAGCGCCAGTTTCGTGCACGAAATCAATGCCCGCGCGGTGCGTGATTTCAACCAACACACCTTCGACAAGATCCTCAGCGATAAGCATCGAGGGCGGAGAGCTATCTATGGAATCCGAAATTTTGGATTCCTCTTTGGAGTCACCGCAGGCGGTCAGAAACAAAAGCATCGTGATCAAGGGACCTGTCATGCCGTGGCGCATTCAAGAACTGTACAATGATTGTTTCCAAAGGGTAAGTGCGTTTGTTCTCGCGTCAGCGTTCAATTCACTACAATTATCACTTGGGCACGCTCCGGGCATGTGAAACAGCATGCCCGTCCTATGCACAAATAGGATCGCGACGTGTTTTGGCGGGGATTCAGCGATTGCGATCGAACTCCAATCCATGTAACTGATCGCTTCGTCCTCGTAGACGGCGGATAAGAATGGGATGAGAAGGCCAGTCCCCTTCAACGGAGACCGGTAGCCCAAGTTCGCTCATCCGATTCAAGATTCTGCAGGCCAACGCGGCCTCTACTTCCTGCGCCTGTTCGTGTCGCGCATGTAGCTTGCTATTGAAAATCTGCTTGTATCGAAAGAAGGTATTCTCCACGCGTCCCTGCCGATGATAGCCGGACTCCTTCTTCCATTTTCTACGCCCCACCATGTTCACTTTGAGCACCGTCTTGTCCCTCGCCGAGAGCGGTAGCTTTGATCGAGACAAGACTGCTCGTATCACGGGTGGCACGACAACCTCGGCTCCTCTGACCCCGGCGGCATCATAAATCCCGGTAGTGTCATACGCTGCGTCGTCAATGACGCACTTGATTTCGCCTTCGACTTGCTTGATTAACTCGACCCCGGTTTTCGCGTCGTCCACATTGCTGTCAGTATGAACCTGCGCCACGATCTCGCCCTCCCCATTGACGCCGATGTACAGCTTCCGCCAACCTCTCTTTCCACGTTTGCCGTGCTTTGCGGAAGCCCATTCGCCTTGCCCGACAGTCGAGAGGCCAGTGCTGTCGACGATCAAATCGATGGGCTTTGCCGATGCTTTTGGCTTGAGTGCGATGTTGAGCTGACGGCTTCTCCGCGAGAGCGTTGTGTGGTCAGGTGCATCCAAGTCGAGACCCATGATGTTCAGCAGCGACCGCAAGAAGCCCTCGGCTTGGCGCAGTGGAAGGCCGTAGACCAGACGCAGTGTCAACGCGGTTTCGATGGCCAGGTCCGAGTACCTCTGTGGGGCTCCACGCTTGCCGCTGGCCTTCGGAGTCCATGCGTCAATGGCGTCCTCCGAGATCCACAGTGTGATGTCGCCGCGCCGGACGAGGGCTTTGTCGTACTGGTTCCAGTTGGTGACGCGATACTTAGTTTTGTACTTCGGATGGATGCGTGACTTCATACCTCAGGCATCGACTGTCGAGCTACCGTGCCCAAAGAACCCGCCTTCCTGGACTACTGAGAGAGGGCGAATAATGCACCAACACCCTAAATCGTCGTGGAGATGAGTCCAAGGCGATTCGGCCAAGTGTGCGGTGACTAATGTCGGAGTAAGTTATCAATCAGTCTGAGATCAGGGAGTCCGGACAAAATTTGACGTTGGTCACTGCACCCGATCCACCGAGTTCCAGAACTGCGCGCCGTACGCCACTAATGTTGGCGGTGACCAACTGCACGTTTCCATCCGCCGCGTCCGGGATCAAGATCGAACCTATCTGGTTATCGGCAGCGTCGTAGAAGCGCCAGAAATCGATTTCATTGTCATCCACATCAAGCACGTTGGCGGACATGAAAGTTACGTCTGCATTGAAGCGGAAGCGGATTTCGCCGCCAGCGAATTCATCGTCGGGGTCATCCACGAAACCATCCGCAGGTGCAACGTCGATGTCATTCTCCGCGATGATGAGAACGAACCCGAGGGGCTTGTTATTGCTGGGTACGTTGGGGTTAGGCGTAAGCAGATCGTCGTCGCCACCCGTGCGGTCCTCCGAGTCAAATAAGATGCCCTTGTCCGGGTGCTGAGGATCGTTATTGACAACATTGATCAGAACACCGAGATTCGCGAACTGATTTGTGATCTGCTCGCCGGCCATGAAATTCCGCGGAATACCCGTCGAAGTCTCATCGAAGTTGATCACGCGCGGACACGGGATTAGATCAACGCCGGCAATGGCACCCGAACCGGCGAAGTAAACCTCAAAGCGGTCGAGGTCAGTTTCGAGGAAGTCGACGCGCTGAACGCTGCCATCCCCAAGCGAGACGATAGTGAATGTTTCATCAGGGGTTGCCAGGTCGCCATTGCGATAGAAGCGGAGCTCCGTGCCAGGATTCTCATCGATATCAATGAGAGTCACGGAGCAAACCGCCGCCTTGTCGGCGAAGTCAAAGTAGAGACTGCCGCCTCCACCCTCGTCATCCGGATCGTCGACAAATCCGTTTGTGGGCGCCGTATCAACATCGTTTTCTGCAACGATCAATACATTTCCGAACGCTGTCGTGTTTCCAATTGCCATCGGATTCGGCGTGAGCAGGTCAACATCTCCACCGGTCGGGCTTGAGCTATCAAAGAGAATCGCTTTGTCCGGATGCGTCGGATTGTTATTCCGCGCAGAGATCTGCAGGCCAATGTCGCTCCACTGACTTGTCATTTCAGCGCCAGGCTGCATCACTGTGTCGTCACCAATCGTGTAATTGAAGTCGAGCACATCACAATTATTGGCCACGCCCAAGAAAAGGTCCGCCGGGTGAGAGATGAGGACCTGCGCGCCATCCTTATACATCGCTGTCAACCTGACGGGCGCCTTGAATTTGCTCATCATCGAGTTCGACACCGCGAACTCCAAGTTGGTTCCGATCGGAGCGGCACCGAGAAATATCGGAGCACCTTTGACCGGATTTGCAAACAGCGCGAAGTTCTTACCGGTAGTGCCGGTGAACTGCGCCGTAAACTTAAAACCGCTCGTTCCGGTCTCATAATAGACATTCAACTCCGGCACCAAACTTTGAGTCCCTATTGTCGATCCGAATCCTCCCCCGCTTGCTGAAGTGAGTCCGCCTCCCGGACTCAGTGAAGCCAGCGTGGTACAAGCAAGTAAAGCCGTCGTTGTTGCAATAATCATTTTCGAAAAGGTTCTTAGCTGACGAGATAAAATGAAGCAGCCGCCACGCAAACTTCAAAAGCGGGGCCCTGTACTCCAGACGTGTATCAATCACTCGAAACAAGCCTTCTCTCAGCATAGCGAGATCTGCTCAAAACGGGGGGGGGGGAGCAACTTCCTGGGAAACGACGTCATTCAGGACGAATCGCCGGGAAAAGACTATCTGCTTCAACATGGAGGAAGCTCTCGTCCAATAGCGAGGCAAGCACCGGTACAAGCGGTCCTGCAAAGCCTTCGCCCCAGGCACGGTTCCTTCAAGTCCGAAGCAGCGGCGTCGGAGAGGCTACGTCGCAGTAGGCTGCCATTCGGGCATGCGGCTAGGTGGACAACTCTCGGCAGAGATCAATTTGCGCTGAATTTCCCCAGCGCCTCTGTTTGCGGAATTTATGATTCCCAACGCTGCGCTAATTTATGGTTCTCCTGCACCTTTAGTGGAAGCCTGATGGTGCTGAACGGGCGCGAATGGTTGCTTTGCCGCTCGTCGGAAGCGGAATTGCTCTCTGAGATGGGTATCCAGCATGAGGAAGTCTCGCGAGGAGCCCGAAAGAGAGCCTAAACGGTGTACGTGTAGGGTGCGACCGCCTCCTAACAGTTCAAACGCCTTGGCGTAGTGCCCCAGAATCTACAGCCTCTCCCGGCTTTTCACACCCTCCATTCTCGCGCGGTAAGAGCCAGGAAATGCGCATTTGGGGAGGTTAGAGCTCAAATCAAGGCTGAACGGAGCAAAGGCTGACACCCCGATTTCCGTCAAAGCCTCTCTCGAACCGCCCTTAGCGATGCCCACTTCCTGTTGGCCGCGCTCGCCCTGTCGGCAAAGAGTATTCGGCAATTCACAGGCGATTCTGGACTCTGAGCTACCACTAAAGGAGCCTGAGAAGTGCGCCAGGTAAGCCTGGAGAAGGAGAATGGAATGACTTGAACCTGAAACCTTCAATGGAGTCCCGCGGGTAATCAACCCCGCCCGGTGAAGGCTGGTCCCCAACCGGAAGCGAGTCTTGC
>JBLINP010000175.1:0-9923 GCA_047639415.1 Planctomycetota bacterium
CCGCTGCGGCAGAGTCAGACGTCGAAGCGCCGGCGATGATGGATTCATTCTCACCGGAAGATCTCGACTCCTACTCTTCAGAGGATCTCGACGACGACGATGATGATGATGAAGATGGAGATGGAGAGATGCAGGACGCCTTCGACGTCTGGGGTACCACCCAAGAGCCGGAACCGGAGCCGGAGCCGGTTGTGTCGGAGGACTTGCTCCAACTCGCCGATGTTGAAGTCTCAAGCTTTCGCGCCCTTCGCGATGCGCGTGCTTTAGTCTTTGAAAGCAAAGTCAATCTCGAAGCCTTTACCAACCAAGTCGCAGCCCTAGGCGAAACTGGTGAAGAGGGACGACGTCGTGGTTTGGGAGCGTGGGTACTTGGCGATTACCAAAGCTCCAGCAATTTGCTGGCTAGCTTCGAAAGTGATCCCGTGGCTTCCTTCACGCGCGCGAAAGCGTTGATGTCCGTGGCCAATTATTCCGAGGCACAGAACGTGTACACGCGATTGGCTTCTGAGTACCCCGACCTCGCTCCCCCGCGGGCGGGTTTGATCGAAGCTCGCTTGCAAGCCACGCTTGCCAGTGGCGACGAAGAAGCAGCCATCGAACTACTCGTAACGGCTCTCGGCGAGGCGCCGCTTGAGTTCGCAGAGAGTCCCGAAGGTCAGTATTTAACGGGACGACGCTTCGAGCTTGCTCAAGAGTTTGAAACCGCGCTCGATCATTACAAAGCATCGATGGACGCCGATTCTTCCATCCGCGAAAACCTCTTCCACGGCGGCCATTTGGCTGAACGCTGTGGTTTGGACAGTTTGGCACTCGAGTTCTACGAGACACTTTCTCGCCAACTCCCGGTCGACTCCAACGTCTTGATGAACCTTGGTGTTTTGTACGAAGACATGGGCCGCGATCAAGATGCGGCTGCCTGTTACGACATCGTGCAAAAGGCCAAGCCGACCGAAAGTCGTCCGCGCATGTACCTGAACGACGCGATCGCCGCGATGGACATGTACTACGACGAAGATCGCGAGCGCAAGGAGGATCGACTCAACCAGATTCTGCGTATTCCAATCACCGACTTCGAGCTTTCGGTACGTGCGCGCAACTGCCTCAACAAGATGGACATCAACGTTCTCGGCGACTTGGTTCGTCGCACCGAACAAGAGTTGCTGTCCTTCAAGAACTTCGGTGAAACTTCACTCACCGAAATCAAAGAAATCCTTCACAGCAAGGGCTTGCGTCTCGGCATGCCCCGCGACGAAGCGGTCGCTTCAGTCGAAGTGCATTCGACCCGCACCTACACCGGCGAAAAAGCTGACATCTACAACAAGCCGATCTCCCATCTTCAGCTATCCATTCGCGCGCGACGCACCGTCGAAGCGCTCGGTTGTCTGACGATCGGCGACGTCATGAAGCACAGCAGTGACGAACTGCTCGGCATGCCGAACTTCGGTGTGACATCGCTTCAAGAGTTGAAGTCAGCTCTCAGCCAAATCTCGCTCAAACTTCGGGGCGAGTAAT
Source organism: Planctomycetota bacterium (assembly GCA_047639415.1). Classification (GTDB taxonomy): domain Bacteria; phylum Planctomycetota; class UBA1135; order UBA1135; genus OFTM34. Next base: position 1,513 of record JBLINP010000175.1, read on the forward strand.
CCATTTTCGCGGCCGTTGCGTCTTCACATTGAAGCGCAACGCCGCGAAGTGAACCCGTCAACTTCTAAGGGAAAACCGCGTCGTGTACGAGTACTTGGAAGGTCGCATCGCCGAGCAAACTCCGACTCGGCTGGTCCTGGCCGTTGGCGGAATTGGTTTCGAGCTGTCGGTTCCGTTGGGCGCCGTTTTTGCGCTCGATAAAAAGCAGTGCACAAAAGTCTTCACCCACTTCATCGTTCGCGAAGACGTTCAGAAGTTGTTTGGATTCCCCGATGCTAGCTCGCGGGAATTGTTCCGTTTGCTGCTATCGGCCAAAGGCGTCGGGCCGGGTTTGGCTCTGACCGTGCTATCTGGCTTGCCTCGCTTGGAACTTTTGACGGCCATAGCGGGCGGCGAAACTGCCCCACTTCTAAAAATTAAAGGTTTGGGCCGAAAAAGAGCCGATCAGATCCTTTTGGATCTCCGTGAGCGGGCGATCCGCCTGCTGGCTCTCGAAGAAAACGGCTCGCCACGGGGTATGTTGACCCCAATTGCGCCCTCGGGATCGAGAGGATCCCTGCTCGACGACGCCGTGGCCGCCTTGATATCGATCGGCTTCAACGAAAAAGAAGCTCGCAAGAACGTGGAGGTCGCGGCCAACCGGTCCGACTCCGATGATTTGGAAACCCTGGTTCGATTGGCACTTCAAAAGTGAGCTTCAAAAATACGCCGGGTAAGACCCGCATCGTGGTCTGCGACGAATTGGCCCCTGTAGCTCTCGAGGTGTTCCGCAAACGCGGCTTTGAGCCGGAGATTCGCACCGGTATGACTGAGGATGAGCTGGTCGAGGCTGTCGTCGGCGTTGACGCTCTAGTCGTGAGGTCCGCAACCAAGATTACTCGTCGAGTCTTTGAAGCTTCGGATCGATTGAAAGTCGTGGGACGAGCGGGGGTGGGCGTAGACAATGTCGATTGTGTCGCAGCCACCGAACGCGGAGTGGTCGTGATGAATACCCCCACCGGTAATTCCACCACGACGGCCGAATTGGCCATTGCGCTGATGTGCTCGCTGGCGCGTCACATTCCCCGAGCCAACGCCATTGTCCGTGGCGGCTCGTGGAAAAAGAAGAATTTGGTCGGCACTGAGCTCACCGGCAAAACTCTGGGCGTCGTGGGTTTGGGACGCATCGGTCGCATCGTTGCCGATCGTGGTCTCGGTCTGCGCATGAAGGTGGTTGGATATGACCCCTACCTGCAGGCAGATAGCTCACCCGTGGCCGGTGTCGACTTGCTGGAACTCGACGAGCTACTCAAAGTTTGCGATTTCGTTTCGCTCCACATCCCCCTCACGGATTCGACGCGAAACCTGATCTCGTGGGAGCGCATCTCCCTGATGAAAAAGGGCGCTCGTCTGATCAATGCTTCTCGCGGCGGCGTGGTTGATGAAGAAGCGATTGTCGACGCGCTGGACGAAGGCCGGTTGGCTGGTGCAGCTTTTGACGTACTCGCCGATGAGCCGCCCACCGCCGACCATCCCCTGGTTTCCAGAGACGACGTCATCGTCACCCCGCACCTCGGCGCCTCGTCGACCGAAGCGCAATTGACCGTGGCCATCGACGTCGCCACGCAAATATCCGACTTCCTCCTGGAAGGCGTAGCGATGAACGCGGTCAACGCGCCCGCGATGAAACCGGAAGTCCTGCACGAACTCGCGCCTTTCCTGCTTTTGGCTGAGCGCCTTGGTCGCTTCCTCGCCCAACGCATCCAAGGTCCGATTCGCAAAGTCGAGTTCACCGTCGGTGGCGACATCGCCAAGCACGACCTCAAACATCTCAAGTTGGCCTTCTTAGTGGGTGCACTGCGAACGAACTTGACGGAAGGCGATGTAAATTTCGTCAACGCTCCTGGCTTGGCAAAAGAGCGCGGAATGCGCGTGCTCACCAGCATCGAAGATGCGCCCATTTACCGACTGGGCCAAATCAAAGTTCGCGCATCGATGCGTGGCGGCAGCCTCTCCCACTTAGTGATGGGCACTGTTTTCGGTCGCGAATTGCGATTCGTCCGGGTCGATGGCGTTCACCTTGACCTCAAGCCGAGCGGAACGATCTTGATTACCCGCCATCGCAATGAACCTGGCGTGGTCGGAATGCTTGGCACGATCCTTGGCGAGGCCGGTATCAACATTCAACGCATCGAGTTGGATCCGCCGAACGAAGAAATTGACGACCTCGCCTCCGGCTTTCTGTCGCTCGACGATCAGCCCAGCCCCGATGTCCTCGAAAAGATCAGTGGCCTCGACGTCATCGAGCAAGCCCAAGTGATTCGACTGTGACCAAGCTCGTCGAAGATAGAGATCCGCCCTTCGATACGATCGTCTTTGATTGCGATTCCACGCTTTCATTCATCGAGGGCATTGAAGAACTCTTTCCCGACGAATCGCCCGAACTCGATCAACTGACGAACGCGGCAATGAATGGCGATGTGCCGCTCGAGGCCGTCTATGGTCGTCGGCTCGAGATTGCCCAGCCGACGGCTGATGCCGTTTTGGAAGTCGGCCAGCGATATATCGAAACCGCGCTGCCCCACGCCAAAGAGCTCATTCAAGGCTTGCAAACGCTCGGCAAACGCGTCGTGATCGTTTCGGGCGGCTTACTCCCGGCCGTTGCCGTTTTCGGACGTGCGCTGGGCCTCGCAGATGAGGACATCATCGCCGTCGATATTTACTTCGACAATGAAGGCCAATACGCGGGGTTTGAAGAGAACTCCCCAGTAGCTCGCGCCGGCGGCAAGCTCGAACTACTCGGCGAATTTCCGGAAACCGATGCCATCGCGCTTATCGGTGATGGAGCCACAGATTTAGAGGCAGCTCCTGCCTGCGCGCGCTTCATCGCTTTTGGCGGTGTCGAAAAACGCGAGCGGGTCTTTAGCGCCGCCCGTGTTCATACCGAAGAACCGGACCTCGCCGCTCTTCTACCTTTGCTCTTATCGCCCGATGAAATCGAGCGACTCGAAACTCTGCCCGACCATGCTGATCTGATGGTTGCGGCTCGTCCCTTTCTTTGATCAGGATACCCTCATGCTCTGGATACCTGGCCCCACTTACGTTCGACCGCAACTCCTCGACTTGATGGCTGTGCCGCCGATCGGGCATCGCACGGCCGAGATGGAATCGCTCATCAGTCGGATGGACGCGCACCTTAAGTTGGCCTTCGGCTTTGATGACGATGGCTGGCAAGTGGCCGCGACGAGCTGCAGTGCGACTGGTCTGATGGAATCTGCGCTCATCGGTGCCGGCGAGCGCATTCTGTGCATCGTAGGTGGAGCCTTTGGCAAGCGCTGGGCCACCATCGCTAAGGATCTAGGCAAAGACGTCAGCATTCTCGAAGTACCGGCGGGCGAGGTGGTCAACGACATGTTGCTTGCGGAAACGCTCGACATGGATGGCCCGTTCGACGCGTTGACTTTGGTCGCGAACGAAACCTCGACCGGTGTCTACACCGATCCCTTTCCGATCGCCCGCGTTCTCCAAGCCTTTCCCGATACGCTTTTCCTGGCTGACGTCGTCAGCCTGATCGCCGGTGGTCCGCTAGATGTCGAACGCAATTGCATCGACTTCGCATTGGCTGGCGTTCAAAAAGCACTCGCGCTGCCGCCCGGAATCGCAGTCTGCTCGGTTTCCGAAGCCTTCATGGAACGAGCCGCCGAACAATCCAATCGCGGATTTTACCTCGATCCGATTCGAATCGTCGAAGGGCACGCCAAGCGCAAAACTCCGACGACACCCTGCATAGCACTGTATCGCGCGCTCGCACAGCAATTGGAAGACATTTCGAATGGCGTCAACTTGCCGGAGGCCTTCAAGGCCGAAGCAGGTGCCGCGGCATGGCAAGCTCGTTACGACGTTCACCTCGCGATGCAAACCCGCACTTTGGAGTGGGCTGCTGGGCACGGCTTGAGTCCGTTCCCCGTCAAGGCCGGCTTATCGCCGACCGTTGCCTGCATTCGCGCTGGCGAAATCGACGTACCGAAATTGATCAGTGGCCTAAAAGAGCATGGTCATGAAATCGGTAACGGCTATGGCGATCTAAAAAATCAGACCTTCCGCATTGGTCATATGGGCGACCACACGCCCGATCAACTTGAAGAACTACTCTCCGCGGCCGACGCCGTTTTGGCGAAGGCCTGATTCTGGTTTAGTCGCTTAGCAACCCCTCGATTACGGCGAGCTTCATCCCAATCGCTCGAACTTCATTTGCACTCAATCGGTGCATTTGATGCGCTAAATGCGCGTTTCGATCGAGCTTTGACCAAGCACTGGGATCGGCGTCGAGCGCCCGGTCGAGTTCCTTCAGAAAGTCCTCGAGCAAACGCGTATAAGCGGCTGCGTGCGGAGTTATTCCGCTCACGCCTTGTTCCGCAGCGGATAGAACTTCTGCCAAGGCGATGCGGGTTTCTTCAATGTTGCACAGAGCCGTGAGCTGGGCACGGTATTCGAGCCGTTCTTCCACGCGAGCACCCGACATGCCTGATTGCATGAAGAAGACGAGCACGGACCAAACTCGATCGCCAAGCGGAAGAAACCGCGTACGATCGCAAAGGTGTCCTTCTTCGTGTGTCGCGGTGTACAGCACCAATTCTTCAAGCGAAACCAAGTCGGGCAACTCGCTCGATAGATAACGCGCAGAGGCGGACAAGGTTTTCGATTGCTCAACTCGATCGCGCATCAAAGCCAAGCGAACGCGATCGCTTTCTCCCAACAAAGGAGGAAACTGACCGGCTTCGGCATAACCGCGAACCAACGGTTTGATGGAAAGCGCGCGCACTAAATCGCCCTGCGCATCCACTCCAAAATACTTGTCCTGAAGGTCTCGATAGGAGCGCGCTTCGTTACGCAACAAATCGACATCGATCCAATAACCTTCGTGCAGCGCGGCACCTCCAATGCGCGCACCTCGGCGACCGGGACGCGAAAGTAAATCGGCACCATCGCACCAAGCAATCGTGCCTTGCCACGGCATTCCAAAATGAGATCCAGAGCGTTCTTCTACCAACAGGCGACGAAGAACCGTCCCGTCGGGTCCTCCGCTACCAACGGCTTCTCCAAATACGGCGAAGCGACCGATGGCCCCAAAGGCCGCAGCTAATCCACCTACTTGTTCACCCGCTTGCCCAAGCCCCAAGGCTTCGTCCTGGTCGGAAAAATTAGGACCCGGATGAATGACAGAACCCACTGGTCCAAAGCGCAGTCGCGGCGACTTTCTCAATCCCAGATCCACATCACTGCGACGTCGTATCTTTCCGGATGTGGCACGGAACTGTCGAAACCGCGGCTCCATCGCGACGAGCAGTTCATCCAAGTCCGCGCTATTCACCTCTTTGGAGGGCCGCGACAGATCGGGTTCCGCAACGCGAATGGGTTGGTTTTGATCGATACTATTGATGAGCGTCACCAAAGAAGCGATCAGAGCTTTCCCTGCCAATGCGCGGTGATTGAGATCCAAGCCCAGATCGAGATTGTGAGCCCCCATCGCCTCGGCCAAACCACCCGCTTCAATGAACCAGCCTGCGTCTAAAAGGGATTCGCCAAAAGCGACCAATGCCTCGGTGTGTTTTTCGCCGCTGGCCTTGGTTTGACTCGCCAGGCCAGCTGCCAAAACCATTCCGCGCAACTTCGCGTCCTTGGGCAAGCCCGCATCATCGAGCAAGAACTTCGGTTGCTCGGCTAGCCAATCGCCAATCACGGCCTCCAACTCCCCCACGGCGAAACGCGCGCTTCGCATTTCAGGACTGAGAGCCAGGCCCGCTGATTCCGAGCCCATCGAACGTTTCAACAAGCCAACCGCGAGCGGCGTCTTGGCTTCGGTGAGCATCAGCTCTGCGGCCAAGCGATCCCGGCGAGCGGAATCAATTCCGCGCAGAGCGATCAAAATTTCAGACAGTTCGACGTTGGTGCCCGTTCGTTTGGCGGCCAGCAAACCAAGCACGAGACTATGCACTTCCGTGTCCGTGATGCCGCCTTGACGCAACAACTCCAGAGCGCGTGTCGCGCCTTCCCTAGAACGAATGCCATAGGGAAGCGACATGCTGATCACAGAGGCATGCACGCTGAGCACCGAGCGGTCCGAGGAAAATAAATCATCCTCGGCCAAGCGCTCCAACAAGATGTCCAGCGCCAATACTTGTAGTCCGCGGTCGACGAAACGCCTTGCTAAGGCTTCGGTAAAGAAAGAGCGTTCCCATGATCCGCGCGCATAGGAAAGTGCCCGGCGTTCGGCTGTCGACGCGCCCCGCAAGTCTCCCACCAGAGCACGTGTCCAAGCCAAACCATGATAGCCCCAGGACAAACTGCTATCCGCTTGGATCGCGGCTTTGAAACGTTCGTCGGCGCGTACCGTTCCATCCAAACGTGCAGCCAAGTAGAGCGTGGGTGCGTGCTCGGGATCTTCGTCCAAGAGCACTTCATAGTTTTCGAGTAGCTCCGGACCCAGCAATTTGTCTCGATCTAGATCATCGATCACCCGGTGAGGAGCTACCCAGTCGGGCGCTAACGATATCGCTCGCAATGCAGCGGAACGGGCTAGGTCGAGGGATTCGGGCCCTCCGCCGCGTAAGTGAAATTGAGCTTCGGCGAATGCGCGTTCGGCCGCCGGATCCAGGTTTTTGGGCGGAGGCGCCGGACCGACGAGTCGACAGGCCGCGCATAGAAACAGCAACAGCAAGAGCAGTTGGCGAGTCGCCGAACGCTGGGCGCCTGGCTTCCTCGAAGCTTGCTGGGGACGTACAAACAAAGCGACTATCCGTGCACCCGTACAAATGATTCGAGTACGTGATCGGTTCCGCACTCCCGATCCAATCGCGATTGCAATCGGTAGGGATCCAGCCAGTCCGCCATCGAAGCCCCGTGACCTCCACTGACTTCGCCCGTATAAATTCTGAGTTGATCGACGAAGCGTTGTTCTAAGAAACTATTGAGCAACGTCGTTCCGCTTTCAAGCAGCACGCGCCTCGCTCCACGATGCCACAACCAATCGAGCGTTCCACGCAAGGACACTTGCCCTTCGGAATCGCCTTTGATGCCGTGAATTTGCGCACCCGCTTTCACCAAAGCGCGGTGACGTTTGGAGTCCGCACCCGATCGACAAACAATCCATGTTGGTCCACCGCATTCATCGTGTGTGGAGACCGGTTGCAATATCTTCGCGTCGGTCGGCGTCATGAGATCCGTGTCCATGACGATTCGCGCGGGCGGTGTTTCCAAGTCTGCCGGCGAACGCAGAGTCATCCGGGGATCGTCGGAGCGCACGGTTCCGATACCCGTGACAATGGCGTCCACCCTAGAACGCAAAACTTGAACATCAGAGCGCGAAGCCTCGCTCGATATCCAGCGACCGCCCCCAATGTGCTCGGGCGGAGTCAATTGCCCAGAACGAGTCTGCGCCCATTTTGCAATAACCCACGGCCTTGGTCTCCGAATGCGTTCGAACGAATTCCATTGAATGAAGTGCGGTGAGTATTCGCGCAGTCGTGAGCCGCCCGTCAGCACGGAAACGTTGAGACCAGCACGCTCGAGTATCGCAAGACCGGCGCCGCGATGCCGCTCGTCTGGATCGAGTTCGCTCACGATGACGTTCGAAATTCCGGATTCCAAAATAACTTCGGTGCAGGCGGTCGTCTTCCCCACCGTTGAACATGGTTCAAGCGTGATCACGAGCGTGTCCCATTCGGCTCGCGGAACGCCACTTTCGGCTGCAGCCTTTAGCGCAGCGGGCTCCGCATGGATTCCGCCCCAACTTTCGTGAAAACCCCGCGCGATCACGCGGTCCCCCGCAAGAACGGCTGCGCCCACACACGGATTGGGAGCCACTTCGAACCGAAACTGCTCCGCTTCCTTCGCTAGCTCATGCACCAGTTCGCGGTACTTGGATTCACGGATCGGGTTTTGAACGGTCTGGCTCATACAACTTTCGGAGCATGGCTCCATTTCTATTCTACTCGACCCCATCGCTCGAAGTTCCAGTTCCGTATTGATCCTTACCGAGCGCTGCTCGCACGCGACCCAAATGGAGTCCTTATGGGCCAAGATTGTGCGGTACGGGAGGGTTCAGACCTAGTTTCAGACCACAAAGCTTCCCTCGAGCGAAAGCGCGGTCAAAATGATTTCCTATCCGCTCGAGTACGAAGTACGAGCAAATATTTCCCATAGTCCTCCAGCCCTAGACAGAAGATGAGTCAGGCTCCGATTCGAGTCGCCGTCACGGGGGCAGCCGGTCAAATCGGCTATGCCCTCGCCTTTCGTATTGCCAGTGGTCAGATGTTTGGACCCGACCAACCGGTCATCCTGCAAATGATCGAAATCCCGGCCGAAAAGCCGATGCAAGCGCTCACGGGCGTGGCTATGGAATTGGAGGATTGCGCTTTTCCGCTCCTCCAAGA
>JBLINP010000176.1:0-9904 GCA_047639415.1 Planctomycetota bacterium
CGTCGTTGCGAAGTGCGAGCGAATGATTCGTGCCCGCTGCAACTTCACTAAAGAGCATTCCAGTGGGAGTGTTACTGACTTGGCCGAAAGCGTCCGAGCCCCAGGACGTGATCGAGCCGTCCGTATGAACCGCGAGCGAATGCAAAAAGCCGCCGTCCAATTGCGTGAAGCCAAGGCCAGCCGGTGCATTCGATACCTGCCCGAAATCGTCGAGTCCCCAACCTGCAATCGAACCGCTCGTTCGCAGCGCTAAGGAATGAAACTCGCCGGCGGCCACGTTCATATATCCAGTATCGAGCGGCGTCCCGGAAACTTGATTGTCCGTATCGACTCCCCAAGAACGAATCGTCGTATGAATGGTCAGCGAAACCGTGTGCGCGTTCCCCGCAGCGAGTTCGATAAACCGTTTGCCTGGCGGGGTATTGGAAATCAATCCATCCAAGTCGAGCCCCCAAGAAACGATACCGCCATCGACATCGAGCGCCACCGAATGATAGTCGCCGCCCGTCACTTGAATGAAGTTCGAAGCCGTCGGCGTATCCGCGACCTGTTCGAAGAAGTCGCTTCCCCAGGATTGGATGCTTTCCTGCGCGGAGGTGCTCGACGTCAAAATGCCGAGAACAACGATGCTGGTGGAGAGCGAATTGGAGAGGCGCATTGGAGTTGAGATCAGTAGTGGTTGCGATGGTAGTTTGAAACGCGGCGAGATTGGCTCTCAATCACTCTATCAAGCGACTGGGACTAGCCCGGATTATTCATGAACCGCGAGGCAAAACGCCTCGAATTGGTTCCTGCTGGCACTTTGCAGATACTTGCCCCCGCAGACGACCTTGTAAGGTCGTCGAGGACGCCAGTATCTGCAAAGTGCCAGCAGGAACCAATAGACCGGCAGTGCCGGTCGTTCGTGGTGTTTGGTCCGCGTGTTCATGAATAATTCGGGCTAGCGGCGAAGATTTGGAGCATCGGAGTGCGCTTGGGGCCGATACAGCGCCGTCGCGGAAAGAGTCACATGCGAAACGCTCGTTGGGAGCGTATAAGGACACCTTGAGTCGCGACTCGCGTTGCGGTAAGACGAAATGCAGTTCACCCCGGTTCCCACGGCGGCTGGGTTTTCATTATGAAGTTAGCCATCGCCTTCGCTTTTTCGTTCACGTTGATAGGCCTCGTGCTTTGGTCGACCACGGAGTCGACGGTTGTGCCAATCGCTCTCTCGATTACTGAGGATGAAAGCAACGCGGCTATACCGACGATTGAAACCGAACTGAAATCGATCGCACCGCCGGAAGTCGACGCGACAACCGGACGGGAAGAAGTTTGGCAAGCGGAGGGCACTGACGGACAAAATTCGCCGGACGAGATGCTTGGCCGACTGTCCCTACTTTACGTGGACGCCGAGACAGGCGAACCGATTCCGGGTTTGCGCTTCGCCGCTTATACGGAGCAACCCAAACAGACTCTGCTCGAACGGGGTACGACCAACGCCGACGGTCGCGCATATATCGAAAAGATCGCGGAGAAGCTTGTCCTGATCGAGACGGTTCGTGAACCACCCTACGCCGTCAGCATGGTGGCCGCGTGGCTCGCGGACAAGCCGCGGCAAAGCTTGACGGTTCAGGTTTCGAAAGGCGGAAGCGTGACGGGCCGCGTCGTCAATGATCACGAACAACCCGTCGAGGATGTGGCTGTCTTCTTTAGTGATGCATCTCGAGCATCCGCGTATTGGCGGACTAAAGGCTACGACCCCGCGCCGATCGCATGGTCGGATTCGAATGGCGAGTACCGCTTTGACGCTGTAGTAAGCACGGCGCAGGGCGTTTGGCTGGAGAAGGACGAGCTAAGGCCTGAAAACTGGAATGCGGTCGGGTTGCGCGTAAAGGAAGCGAATCAATATAAGCAGGCTCTCGTTGATGACGGCGCGGAGGTTCGCGTTCCCGACTTCATTGTGAACCGCTCTGTAACCTACGTTGGTTTCGTGACGGATTTCGAAGGCAATCTTGTTGCAGAAGCTTTAGTCAGCGCAAATACGACACGTCGAAACGCTGCTGAGCATTCTGGTTATGCAACCAAAGCGAATCGTTCCAGACCTGGTCAGCCCGATTTCGAGTTACTGAAAAATGAAACGCTTACGGACGCTAATGGACAATTTGAATTGAAGTTGCAGACCAGTCCCGGCGCTCTACACGTTTGGGCTAAGCAGCACGCGCTTGAAAAGTTCAGTGTTGACCGGCTCGGACCGGGTAGTCGTTCTAAGCGAATCGAATTACGACTTAACAATCGCCAAACCCTCGAATTCGAATTAGTGGACGCAGAGGAGAAGCGAATCGAGGAAGCGAATTCGTTTGAAGACGGCTTTAGTTATTCGTTATTCGCGAACTCACAACACAATTCAGGGACCTTCGAATTCTCGTTCCGACTCAACGACGGATCCTGGCGGAGAATCAAAGCCTCGCCAGAAGCGGATGGCTTGATTCGCTTCTCGGTAGATTTCGCAGTCGATCAGATCGAACAACTGCTGATCAATGTCACAGGATACAGCTTATCCGACACGCTTCCCCCGACCTTCAGTAGTACGAACGGTCCCGTGCGGATTCAGCTCGAACAACTTCCCGAAATCAAAATCAAGCTGAACCTGCCAGAGCTCAACAACGATGAGCAACTCCACAACATTGGACTTCACGCATGTACTCTAGATCGCGCGGCTCGCCTAGAACGCATCGCGAATGCCGAGTTAGTGTGTTGCGGCCTAGGCACATTCGCCCACTTCTACCGCAAAGATCCTGATCAAAAATCAATATTCGGAATCCCTGTTCTGGAAGTTCGGTCGTATGAAATTTTTGCAATCAGACAATCAGACGATTCTGCCCCTCCCGTAATCTTTGGACCATTTTATCCCGGTGACCAACTTCACCAGATAACTCTCGATCGATCCTTCATTCGCGAACGGAAGGAGAAAGCCAAGGAACCAGAAGAAGATAAAGCGGCCCCACCACCCTCGAAGCCAAGCGACTTCGAAAAAGTAGATAACGTTTTCTTTCGAGTCGTCGACGCGAGCACGGGCGATCTGATTCCGCGAGTTGGTTTGAAGGTCTTTCAAACCGAAGCCTCGAGAGGTTGGTATCAATCTGCCACGCAATCGAATCAGAGCGGAGGCGGAAGTGCACAGCTGCCCGATGGCCATTGGCCAATTCACATCAGCGCAGCGGGTTTTCGCAATTCAAATGAGCTACAGGTTTCAATCGCGGGCAGTCGCGAAGTCCGGCTAGGCACGATCGAGCTTCAACCGCACCCCACGCTTACCGTTCAATTTCGAAATCCGGACGATTCCAAGCTCGCCGAGAATAGCTTTGCTTACGTCAACTTCACGACGGATGAAGGACTGGAGAAACGCCGGTATGCACACCTCGGTTCCGACGGACGCTTTTCCCTGAAGCAGCCATTGCCTCAAAAACTCTTCATCGAACTTACCGTGCCCAACGACGGGCACAGAGCGATTCAATCCTGGAGTCTTGAGAAGTGGAACGAGGACACGGTCGAAACGTTGACGCTGTCGAATTGGACTGAGCTTTCAGTTCGCTTCCAAATCCCCGTCGATTACCGGTACTCGCCTGTTCGGCTCAAAGTGTTCTCGCTCGATCCGTCCAAACCACACCCGTCGTCGGCCGACACCGACAGCACACGCCAAAAACTCTTCGGCACTACAGCGCAAGAAGATCCGCCCAGTTCGGACGGGGCGCGCGTGTTCCGAGCACGAATCGGACCGGGTCTATATCTGGTTCAAGCGACATCAGCTCTACTGAATATCGAACCGGAGACGATCGAGATCAAAGCGGACGTCGAAACCAAGTCGGTTGAACTGACGGCGACGTTGTAGTGCTCAAGAAGCCCGAGACTTAGTGCTCGGGCTCCGGCGCTCCCGCCGTTCCGCCGGGACGCATGGGCTTGCCCATCACGGCCTTGTCGCCGAACTTCAAGCGCTCGTCGATCTCGCGATCAAAAGACGGGTGACGCGGCTCTTTTGTGAATCGACGATGTTGGCTCACGCAGACGTAGCATTCGACGACATCACCGGAAAAGCGATAGAGCACGAAGTCGAGGATACCGGCAGCAAACAAGCTGACGTAGTAAGTCATCGGCGCAAAAATTGCTGCGACGATCACGACCGTGAAGCCCAACAGACGTGGGAAGTCTTTGCGCGTGTAGAGTTCGGGATGTCCGCAAGCCATGCAGCCCGTTAGTCCGCCTGAATCCGTCAGATGTTCTTTGTGCAGCGCGCACTCGGTTCCATCCGCATCCTTGATGGAGTCGGGAAACGAGTGAAAGTCGTTGGCGAGAACCGTTGCGAGCGACGGATCGCTGATCAAGTCTTCGCAAAAAAGTAGCTCGGGACCTTTGGTCGAACTCACAGCGGCACTCCGTAGGAATCTTGAAGCGAGATGGACAGCGCTGTGCCAATCAACACGAGCACTGTAGAAGCGTAGAGAATGCCCGTGGCCGAGCGCGTGTTTTGACAGCGCAACGAACTCATCGTCATTCCGGCGAAGAGCAAGGGGAGCAGCAAACCGACGGTGACGCGCGTGCCCAAATTGAACAAGCCCCACATTCCGAAGAGCGGCGCTTCTTCGCGATCGAGTTGATCCATAAACATCCAACAGGTCAGGCCAACCAAGCAAAGCGAAATGATCATGCTCCCGATCGTGACCAAGTTGAGTCGTTGCAGATGTCGCACGGACAAGTTCGGAACCGTGAGGTACCAGTGACCGAGAACCATGGCGAGCGCGACGCTTCCGGCGACCGTTCCCGTCGCGAGTGCGGAGGAGCTAGCGACGAGCAGCGCACCCGTCGTCTCAATCCCGCCGCCATCCCAAATCGAACTGGCCAGAGCCGTCGCTGAACCCGCCAAGGCGGCCGCTAGCGCAAGGCCCCACGTCCAACCGCGCATCGGTCCCGAGTAAACCGGATAGGTCACCAGCGCCGTGCATCCCGCGAGTACCGTCGTGTCGGTCCACTTCGCCTGCCCAAGAAAAACCGGAACGAGCGTCGCGATCAAAATCGGAATCATCGCGGTCGTCCCCATCACGCGATAGAAGAACGCCCCCACCGGCGCTTTGGGCACGAAGGCCAAGGCGATCAGCACGCCGAATCCAAGTTCGAGACAAAATTGTGTCCCTAATAAGCTCCAATCCATCGGCGCATTGTAGGGATATCGGCGGCCGGATGGAGACAGAGTCCGGCCGCTACTTCAAACTCCAGCGAAGTTCGACTTTGCCCTCACTTCCGTAGCCCAAAACGACCAATGAAACGTCTCGAAGTCCTCGTCACCGGAGCCAGCCGCGGCATCGGATTCGCCATCGCTCAACGCTTCGCCGCCGAAGGTGCGCGCGTGATCGGCTGCGCTCGAACCGCTGAAGCCCTGACCAAAATTGAGGCTGCCGTCGTCGCAGCGGGCGGTGAGTTCGTCGCCTGCACCTTCGAGGCGTCCGATGCCAAAGCTGCGAAAGCTGCGATCACCACGGCGCTGAAAGCCACCGGCGGCAAGCTCGACGTGCTCGTCAACAACGCGGGCGTTTTCGACATCATCGCGATCGACGATCTAAAGCCCGAGCAGTTCACGGCCATGATCGAGGTCAACCTCTTCGGCCCGATGTACGTCACCCTGGCTTGCCTCGACGCATTGACCGCCAGCGATCGAGCGCACGTCATCAACATCTCCTCGACGGCCGGTCAACAAGGCTATCCCGGCGGAACGGCTTACTGTTCCAGCAAGTACGCTCTGCGCGGTTTGTCCGACGGCATGCGCATCGACATGAACGAGCGCAACGTGCGCGTATCGACGGTCTATCCCGGCGCGACCGATACGGAGTTATTCGACAATATTCCCGGCGATTGGGATCGCGCGAGCATGAATCGCGTCGAAGACGTCAGCGATGTTGTGTGGAACACCTTCAACGCGAAGGAACAAATCGAAGATGTCAACGTGCCGCCGCCCGCTGGAAGTTAACCGCGCCGCGCTATTCGTAGTCGACTAGAAAGCCGACGACGATGCCGTCTTGAACTCGAAAGCTCCAGGCAGGACCCGACTCGCCCTTGGGGTGCTTTCGATAGTAGAAATTCAAGCCGCCTTGCGGACGGTAGATCGCCGTCGGCGGACCGTAGCGCTTGAGCAAGTCCTGCGGAGTCAGAAAGTACTGCGAGCGATTCGCTGCTTCCGGGTTGGCATGCCAGCTCTGCTCTAGTTCTTCGAGCGCAATCCAACTCGGATCGGTTTTTTGATCACGTAGCTTGAGCATGCTCTCACCGCCGAATGCAGAACCGGAGCGAATCATCTCCTGCGTCGTCAGCGACTCCTGTTCGATGCTTGAGCGAAGTGAATCGAGACTGCGCACCAGTTCGGCCAGGGTCTGCGGTGTTGCCGAATCTTCCGATGAGGACACGGCCATTCGTTCGCCGGTGTTTTTCGAAGGCGTTCCCAATTGCGTCCCCGAGCCCGAATCGAGAAGTTGCTCAATTCGCTCGAGCACCTTGGCCATTCGCTCGTTGACCGGATTGCTCGGAAAGCTCGCCGAGAACGACGACGGCAAGTTTGAATCACTCGCCGCAGTCAGCGAGACGGCAAAGCCAGCAACCTCAACAATGGCAATAACTGCTAAGAGTGCGACAACCCATCGCTTAGCGGAATCTTTGGATTTCATGTTGGTCTCAGTCGGTTTTGAAAAGCTCGCTCTCAATTGTCCGTAGTGCGGACGCGGCAAGCATCACCCTATTCCCCTGACTCGCTTGAGATTGCTCAAAACGATCAGTGCCAGCGTGACGAGTATGGCTCCAACGACGAGCAATACCGGCCGTTGTCCGAATTGATCAATCCCAAGGCCAATCAATGGAGCGATGATCAAGAAGCAGCTCCGGAAAGTGAGGCTGCGGAAGGACAGGAACCCGGCTCGATCACCGCTTGGAATCAAACGCTGCTCTTCATGACCGAGTGGCGGCGAAAACAAGCCGCGCATGATTGTCAGTACGAAATAAAAGGCGACGCCCCACAGGCTGGTCACCAATCCCATGCCCGCGTAGCCGATCGCGATTAGCGCGATGCACAGATACATCATCGAATTCAATCCGATGCGTTTCGACAATCGCGTGGAGAAGAGTGATGAGACCGCGACGCTGTAATTGGCCGTCGCCCAGACCACGCCCAGCCAGCTGGCATCCAGGCCTGAATCCGTCGCGTACAACTGAATCGTCCACACGGGAATAAAAGAGGACATGCCCAAGATGATCGTCAAGAGCATGATCGCGCGCAATTTCGGATCGACGCGAGCGACGTGATTCACGAGCGCTTTGACTTGCTTCCAGTTCTCGCCGAGCACCGGGCGGTGACGTTCCGGTTCAACCAATCGCCAAGCCACGTATAAGTTCACGACCCAAACGACAGCCTCGGCAACGAACGGCAGTCGCGCCCAGTGCGCAAACATCAAGCCCGCCACCAGCGCGGCCGAGCCTTCGCCCATTTGTCCCCAAAAGCGAACGCGCCCATTCCATTTGCTGTATTCGTGCTCGCGCTTCGTCTCCACCAAGGATTCGTACAACAGCGCTTGGTCGCTACCCGAAATCAGCGAGATCCCGACTCCCAGCACGATCTCACCGGCAATCACTCCACCAATTCCGTCAGCGCGCGCGTAGATCGACCAACCGATCGCGTTCATGATCGCCGCGATCACCATCGTCCGCCTGTAACCAATCCGATCCGCGAGGTAGCCCGACGGAAATTCGAACAGCGCCATCGCCAATCCAAAACCGCCCTGCACCAGCATGATCTCGGTCATGCTCATCCCCAGATTCTCGCGGTAGAACACCGTCAAGATCGCCATGGGGAATAGGCTCATCTGCAACGCATGAAAGACGCACAGGAGCGGCGGATTGCGCTGGAGGGTGGGCATAACGATCTAGGCGAGCATGTTGGATCCGGAGTCAGTCCGGCGGTACGGAGTCAGGCAATCTGCCGCCACCAAACGGCGGAACTGTGCCAGGGCAAAGTCTGCTGCTCAAATGCAAAGCGGACGGGCCTATAGGCTCGTCCATTTTGCATTTGAGCAGCAGACTTTGCCCTGGCACAGTTCCGCCGTTTGGTGGCGGCAGATTGCCTGACTCCGTACCGCCGGACTGATTCCGGATCCAACATGCCTGTTACCTCACGAGGTTCAAGAACTCGGCACGCGTACTCGGGTCGGTTCGGAAGCCGCCGAGCAAGCAGGACGTCATGGCGGAAGAGTTTTGCTTTTGGACGCCGCGCATCATCATGCAAAGGTGCCGAGCGGAAGCGACGACACCGACGCCTTTGGGCTTGAGCACTTCTTGAATCGCCTTCGCAACTTCGGACGTCAAACGCTCTTGAACCTGCAAGCGGCGTGCGAACACGTCGACGATGCGCGGAATCTTCGAGAGCCCAATGATCTTGCCGTTCGGAATGTACGCGACGTGCATGCGACCATAGAACGGCAACATGTGATGCTCGCACATGCTGTAGAACTCGATGTCGCGCACGACGACCATTTCGGAACAGTCTTCGTTGAAGACTCCCTGGCCGACGACTTCGGTCACGGTTTGATCGTAGCCCTTGGTCAGCTCTTTATAACTTCGAGCGACGCGATCCGGCGTACGCGCAAGCCCTTCGCGCTCGGGATCTTCGCCGATGTTAATCAGCAAATCGCGAATCAGCGGTTCGATCACGTCGCCACCTGCCCGCTGTACTCCGCCACGTTGTTCTGACTCTCGTACAGTCTGATCCGGATCAGTTGACATCCTTGAAACTTCTCGATCTCTGGTTGTAGCCGCTCCCAAAAAGCAACGGCTAGATTTTCTGCGGTAGGAATGACGTCCTCTAGAAACGGAACGTCGGTGTTCAAATACTTGTGGTCGACTAGGTCGATAACGCGCTCTTTCAAGAGGCGCATCAAATCCACCAAGTTCATCACCATGCCGGTTTCGGGCGCAACCACTCCACGCACCGTCGCCTCGACCGAATAGTTATGGCCGTGCAAAGTGTTGCAGGGACCGTAGACCGCGAGGTTATCCGCGTCCGACATCTTCGGCGCGTGTAGGCGGTGGGCAGCGCAAAAATCCTCGCGACGGCGAATTTCCACGACGGGCAGCTTGGACATGATTTGAGGGGCGAAAAAGG
Source organism: Planctomycetota bacterium (assembly GCA_047639415.1). Classification (GTDB taxonomy): domain Bacteria; phylum Planctomycetota; class UBA1135; order UBA1135; genus OFTM34. Next base: position 9,173 of record JBLINP010000176.1, read on the forward strand.
GGGGAGCAGGTCGGGCGAGTGTTAAAGGGGCGACAAATCTAACGTGAACGTCAGATTGATGCCCGCATTGCCTCGGAATGGCAGCTATCCTACATTTGAAGACGCTCGTCGCGCTGCCCCATCGGCGGTAGCTTTGGATGGAGCGCTAGAGACCCCCAGCTATGGCCATTAAACGTGTTTGGATCGAAGAGGGCTGCATTTCCTGCAACCTCTGCGAAGACCTTTGCCCCGAAGTATTCGAAGTCCCCGTGGGCGGAGAATGCCGAACGAAGAAGGGCCATCAGAAGCTTTTGAAGGGCGACGCCGAGCTCGACGAGAAGATTGAGGAAGCTCACATGGATTGCCCCGTCGAGGTGATCCAGATCGAGAAGGGCTAACAGGGCCGAAGGACAACTCGCTCTGCCGCTCCCCCGGATCCCATATACCCGGTCTAGGTGCGCCGATAGAATCCCGCTCGATGTCTCCCGCCCAATCCCCCCACTCGAGCAAGCAGAGTGCTGCTCAACGAGCGCAATGGACCGCTTACGGCCTGGGCGCTTTTTCCGGATTGATTCTGACTCTGCTGATCGTCGAACTGAAGGAACGGCGCTCGCCGGACCTTCAGCTCTACCGCGCCGTGCGTGACTTCGTCGAAGCGGAGTTCGTCGAAGAACTCAGCTCCGAAGAAATCCTCGATCGAGCATTGTTCGGCATGGTTCGCAGCCTCGACAATTTCTCGAACTACTACGGCCC
>JBLINP010000177.1:0-9890 GCA_047639415.1 Planctomycetota bacterium
TGGCGTCCTCGACGACCTTACAAGGTCGTCTGCGGGGGCAAGTATCTGCAAAGTGCCAGCAGGAACCAATTCGAGGCGTTTTGCCTCGCGGTTCATGAATAATCCGGGCTAGCGGTCGGGTGACCCGGTTCGGCCTTATGCCTTTTTGGCGAGTTTGGGAATCCGCTCGGATTGTTCGGTAGGCAAAGTCACGACAAACCTGGTTCCTTGCGGATGGGCTGCTTCAACTTCAATTCGTCCACCATGGGCCTCGGCGGCCCAGAGTGCGATAGAAAGCCCTAGCCCGACTCCCGTTACCATCTGAGTGGCTTTCGTCTGAACGCGATAGTAACGGCTAAAAATTTGAGCGCGCTCCTCCTCGGGAATACCAATGCCGTCGTCTTCAATGACGACTCGCACACTACTCTCCTCGGAGTAAGCCGAGACCGTTACGTTTCCATTTTCGCGACTGTACTTGACGGCGTTGCTCAATAGATTGTCAAACAGCTGGCGTAACCAGTGCTGGTCCCCCTCGATGATGCCAACGTCCATATCTCCGAGCTCGACGGTGATCCCACCAGCTAGACCACCCAGGTGAATCGCCTCATAGCTTTCGAGCAAGATCCCGTCCAACTCAACGGAATTGGTACGCAGCACGACGTCTCCACCATCGACCTGTGCCATTACGAGCAAATTTTCGACGATGCGATTCAACCGTCGAACTTCAGGCAATGCTCGGTCGAGAACTTCTTTGTATTCAGAGCCAGCGCGTTCCCGCTTCAGCGTCACTTCGAAACTACTCGTCAACGAAGTCAACGGCGTGCGCAATTCATGCGAGGCATTCGCTGCAAACTCTTCCACTCGGCGAAAGGAACCGGCCATGCGATCGGTCATTTGATTGAAGGCGTCGACCAACACCAGGGTTTCATCGAAGCCTTCGGTTACCTCAAGCTGAGATTCGAGACGACTAACATCCAATACCCGCGCCCAACGGACGACGGCTCGCAGCGGCTTTAGAGCGCGAATCATGATGAAAGCTCCAACTCCAACCGAGAGTAGAAGTACCAACGGCGCAACAGTCACGATCACCAATTCGAGGCTCTGCATCGTCGAATCGAGATCTCCAAGGTTTTCGCTAACCTCGATTAGATACGGGTCTCCGGCAGCATCGCGAACGAAACAACTCGCAATTCGGACCGTACCCGTGGGAGCATGTTCATGTGCCTGCAGAGTGGCATCAGCACCGAATCGGCGCTCCGCTCGATTCGTCAGAGTGACCACCCCCTCCTCGGATCCATCGCGTAGAGGCGGATCGTTGGGCAGCAGCAAACGGGCTTTTACGTCCTGCCCGATTGAGCGCAATGCGGTGGTCAATTCCGCGTCGTCCAAGCTCGACTGTGACTGATCAATGATCATCACGGCCTCGTTACAGGCTCGGATTAGATCTTCGTCGTGGTGTTGCGAGAGCCTCGATCTAACGATCAAGAATAGGGCCAACGTAAGAATCGACAACGTAATGACGATCGTCCCTGACTGCCACAGAAGCAATCGGCCTACGAGTGACCCGCGACGCCTCAATGAACCCTCACGGATCCTTTCGCATGACGTACCCGACGCCACGAACTGTGTGAATCAGTTTCACTTCGTGAGCCTTGTCTACCTTCCGACGCAGGTAGGTCATGTAAACCTCGACGGCATTCGAAGAGAGTTCATCGCCCCAAACGTGTGCGACGATCGACTTTCGCGAAACGACCCTCTCCGCGTTGCGCAGTAAGAATTCGAGCAACGTGAATTCTCGCGCGCTGAGTGAAATGCGTTTTCCAGCACGCTCCACCGTATGAGCGGTGGGGTTCAACTCGAGATCTTCGAGCCTGAGAATCGGCGGCGTCGGTACATCGCCACGCCGCAGAAGTGCGCGTACTCGTGCAAGCAACTCTGAAAAAGCAAAAGGCTTCGTCAGGTAATCGTCTGCGCCCAGATCGAGGCCTTCAACGCAATCGCCAACCGCCGCTCGTGCAGTCAGCATCAGAATGGGCACTCTCGATTCAACGCCTCGCATGCGATGGCAAATCTCATCGCCGGAAATGCTGGGCAGCATCCGATCGAGGATCAGCAAATCAAACTCCTCTGCCGTCACTCGATCAAATCCGGACTGTCCGTCCAATTCAACCGTCACGACATGCCCCACTTCTTTGAGGCCTTCGCGTACGGCGTCCGCGACCACGGCATTGTCTTCAATTATCAGTATCCGCAAAGTTCGTCCTTACTTGAGATCTAGCTGCTAGAAACCAAACGAGCGAATTAAAGTCTACGCTTCCTACACGGGAAACCCGATCCGTTTCATCTCAAAAGAATCGCAGATTCGAAGCGATACGCACAAATTTCAACGCTCACTGGCCAACCAATCGAGGGGGAAGTTCATTGGAACTCGAATGACGTCGAGTAAGACCGCCACCAACTCATCCTCCGTACCTGCGCGATGCGGGCTATAAAACTCCCAGACCAACTGCTTGTCACGCGTCACTTCGAGCGCCCGTCCATACTGGGATTCAATGATGAGCGTATTGCCGTTCGCCAATCGATGCACCGACCCTAGCGCATCCGATCGAAATGGGATTTTTCGATTGCCCCGAAACGACCAAGCTACTCCGTCCTGCTCAAGGTCGTATTCCAGAATCGAACTCACCTTGCCGCCCGCTTTGCTATTGCCGGCGACGTTGTTGTAAATCAAAAGTCGATTTTTATCGAGAACGCGGGGGTGGTGTTGATTGGTCCAGCGGCCAGTCTTTGCCCAGACGATGCGTTCCGCATCCAAGTCCATTACGGCCACGACGGAATTTCGGTGGAGCGAAATGAGCACGTTGCCCTTTTTGAATGCTGGATCGATTTCCGCTAGGCGCCCATCGAGCATCTCGACGCTATTCACGTGCAACAAATCCCCGTCGCGAGGCATTTCTTCGACGAGTTTGGGATATTGCTCGGCTGCGTTTTGGAGCGCATTCAAAGTGGAGACTTTGAGTTGTTCTTCGCCTCTGGAATTAAGAATGACCACAAAGTCCTCCACGACTGGTTCGTCCGCGTTCACATCGGGACGCGTAGTCGTTTCGCGAGTCAGCGTGAGTATGCTGCCGTCCTCAAGCAATTCGAGATCGTGATGGACGCGGCTGTCGTAACTCCAAATCAGGTTGGAATCCTTGTCGAGTTTGACCAGGCCGTACCCAGCCACAACGGCAAAGATATCTCCGTTGGGCTGCAATAAAGCGCGACGAAAGTATTGCCCAAAAATGTGTGTTGGATCGATTTCGCGCCCGGGCCACAGTTCGGCAATGGGCTTTTCCCAGCGATGCAGAACTTGCCCTTGCATATCCATGAGGATCACCTCGGGCCCATGTCCCGAGGTGTAAAAGTTGTAGCCCGCTTGCGCTTGGTTTGCGATGTGCACCGTGACGTTGGCTTGCTCCGTCGCGGGGTTGAATCCATCGCTATAACCGATCGCGTCTAACGCCGAAAAATCTTGCTCCTCTCGATTTGTATTCGGAGCAGACTTGCGACCCTTCTGCCAGAGACCGGGCGGCAAGGAATCTTTTTCGTCGCTAGCAAGACTCCCCTCTTCGGGTATTTCACTCGAGCCAGATTCTGATTGAGGACCGCACCCAAATAGGAGCATGCCGCTGATCAACAAGCCCCAATTGAAAGTCCGGGAATTTAGAATCGACTTCTTTCGCAAAATTCTCACTTCGCGAAGGTACCTTCCGCCACCCAAATAGCAACAGGCGCGAAACGGCGCCTGCAGCGGCAATCAGCTATCGCAAAGTAGGCGACGAGCAATCGACAGAACGGTAAGCCGCGTTATCCTCAGCGAATCATGAACTCCGATACCGTCGTACTTATGCAGGGTGGCTTGTCCAGCCTCAGGCAGGCTGAAAAGTTGCTCCGCAGTTCTAACATTCAAGCCGAGGTGATTCGCCCGCCTAAATCAGAGGCCGCATCGTCGGGCTGAAGCTCGACCTTTTGGCTCGCGGTCGCGAGTCACGATGCGCAGCCGGCCGTCCTGGTTCTAAAAAACGATGAACGCGAGCGTATGACACCTGAAGAAATCGCCGCCGCCGATGCGGTTATCGACTTGGAAGCCGACGAAAACACCTGCCCCGCCTGTACTGGAACCATTCCAAAGGGCGCCGCGCGTTGTCCCGACTGCGGCTTGCGAATGCTCGGCTAGACCGATCGCCCAACGACACCCCACTGTGCCCAAGATCGATTCGAACGAAGCTATTTGCATCCGGGGCGCATCCACGCACAACCTGCATGATTTGGACCTCGACCTTCCGCTCGGTCGTTGGATTTCCGTCACGGGTCCATCGGGATCGGGAAAAAGCTCACTCGTTTTCGACACGATCGTGCGGATGGGAGAACGACGGTTCCTCGGAAGCCTCTCTGCGCGAGCGCGGCATTTCTTTGGAAAGCTAGGCCGGAGTGAGGTCAGCTCAATCGAGGGCTTACCCGCCACCATTGCGATTGGGCAAAAAGCGAGCGGTTCCAATCCGCGCTCCACAGTTGGAACCCTAACTGGAACCCTCGATCTACTGCGACTGACCTTCGCACGCCTCGCCACTGGCCCCGAAGGCGAGTCGTTGACGCGCAGTCACTTCAGTTTCAACCATCCCGTTGGGCAGTGTTCGGACTGTCGCGGGTTGGGCGTGGAAGATCGAGTGGACCCCAGCAAGATCATCGCCGATGCCACGAAGAGCATTCGCGATGGTGCGCTCGTTCCAACACTGAAGAACGGCTACACCGTGTACAGCCAAGTCACGTTGGAAGTGATGGACCGCATCTGTCGTGCGCACGGTTTTGATGTCGATACGCCTTGGCAGGTGCTTTCCAAGCAGCAGCAGGATTGCATTTTATACGGAACGCGCGCGTTGAAAGTTCCCTTCGGCAAACACTCCATTGAATCGCGGATGAAGTGGGAAGGCATCACTGCCCGTCCGAGAGAGGAAGGCTACTACCTCGGATTGATCCCCGTGATTGAAGAGACACTGAAGCGCAATCGCAACGCGAACATCTTGCGATTCGTCAGCTCTGCTTCGTGTTCAAGTTGTCAAGGCACTCGCCTAGCACGCGTTGGAAGATCGGCCCGCATCGGATCGTTCAGCTTGCCGGATCTGCTCGCCGTTCCCGCAATGAACCTGATCGAAACCTGGAGCAACCTCTCGCAACACGCTCTTTGGAAGCGAGTTCAACCCAGTCTCGAAAGTCGCGTCAATCGCCTCGTCAAGCTCGGACTCGGCCACCTTCAGTTGGATCGAATCAGCACAAGTCTCTCGGGTGGTGAGGCGCAACGTGTTCGTTTGGCCGCTCAGCTTGGTGCAGATCTATCCGGAGTTTTGTTCGCGCTCGATGAACCTACACTTGGTTTGCATCCAGAGAGCCAGGCGGGAATGCGTGACGTGCTCGATGAGTTGGTCGATCGCGGGAACAGTCTCATTGTCGTGGAACATGATCCCGACATGGTTCGACATGCGGACTTCGTCGTTGCGCTCGGACCTGGAGCGGGCAGTGAGGGCGGGCAGATCGTCGCTACTGATATCGAGGGACACGAACGCTACGAAGAGCGGCGAGCGCATCCATTGGGTTCAACGGTTCGGCCAAAAGAGAACGAGAGGATTACGCACGGCCGACTCCGACTCGAAGGAGCGACGCTCCACAATTTGCAAGACTGCAGTCTCGAATTGGGCTTGGGCGTTTTCAACGTCATCACCGGGCCATCCGGTGCAGGGAAGAGCTCGCTCGTGTTCGGAACACTGCTACCGGCGCTACTCGAGCAAGCTGGCGGAAGCTTTCGATCTTTGAAGTTCGAAGGCCAACACACTGCGGCCGCTCAAGCGGTTGATGCGAGGCCGATTGGCAAAACATCACGCAGCACACCTGCAACATGGTGTGGACTGTTCGACTTGATTCGCAAACGATTCGCCAAGCTTGACAGCGCAAAAGTCCTCGGCCTAACCGCTAGCCACTTTTCGTACAACAACGCAAGTGGACGCTGCCCTATCTGTGAAGGCCTGGGCTTCACTCGCATCGGTTTGCATCTCTTTGAGGATATCGAAGTCACCTGCACGTCGTGTGACGGCCAGCGCTATAACGACGAAGTGCTCGCCGTTTCGCTGCGCGGAAAAACCATAGCCCACGCTTTGGGTATGACCTTCGCCGAAGCCGTCGAGTTTTTCGAGTCAGACAAAGAACCACGAGCGCTGTGCGCGGCCATGGTCAAACTCGGTCTCGGATACCTGGCACTCGGTCAGAGCTCGAGCAGCCTCAGTCGTGGAGAGTCGCAACGCATCAAACTCGGCGCTTTACTGGGAAGCCAGCGAACGAAGCCCACCCTCGTGCTTTTGGACGAGCCCGATCGTGGCTTGGCCCCCACCGACATCGCCGCTCTGCTCGAAGCGCTCGATGCACTGGTCGATGCGGGCCATACGCTCGTCGCCATCTCGCATCACCGACAAGTTTGGGCCGCTGCCGATCGCCTCATCGAAGTACGCGAGGGCCAAACGAATCACGCACCAAGAGTGGATTGGAGTCCGCAATCCGTTCGTCGTCCAGTTCGCCCTGAAGCCGATTTGTCCTCGCGCCCCATTCAATTGCGAGGCGTCACGACGCACAACCTCAAGTCGATCGATGTCGACTTTCCGCGCGGGAAACTGACCGCTGTGTGCGGCGTTTCCGGCAGCGGAAAAAGCTCACTCGTGTTCGACACATTGGGAGCCGAAGCCAGCGCTCGATTTGCTGAGAGCCTGCCTTTTCAAGTACGCCGGTTCATGCGTCGCCTGCCGCAGCCCGAATTGTTTAGTGCTGAAGGGCTGACTCCAACCCTTCAATTGCAACAAAAGCCTCCCGGCGCGAGTCGACGTTCTACCGTCGCCACTCAATCGGAAATCGGCCCGTTGCTGCGCCTGTTGTTCTCGCGTGCAGGTTTGCGCGATGGAAAGCCCTGCGGTTTATCCGCATCGCACTTCAGTCGCGAACGCACCGCTGGCGCATGTGCGCAGTGCAGTGGTCGCGGCAGCCAGCAGCGCTGTGATCCCGAACTCCTTGTCACACATCCCGAACTTCCGCTGGTTCAATCGAACAAGCACGGTGCACTCGAAGGTACAAGACCCGGCCGATTCTTCACCGAGTCCATGAGTCAGCACATGGCAACTCTAGCGACTGCGCTCGCAACCACGAGTCAATCCGCAGAGGAACAATACGAAACGCTTTGCAATACGCCGTGGTTTGAGTTGCCCGTGGCTAATCGAACTCTGGCGCTCGAAGGAACCGGATCCAAAAAACATTCGGTGCGTTGGCAGATGCGCTCGCAAGTTGAAGGTGAGGGCGAGCATCAATTCGAGTCCGAATGGATTGGCTTGTGCCGTTTGATTGAACGCGAAGCCATCAGTCGCTCGCGTTCGAAGAAAGCTCAAGAATGGTATGTGCCCTTCAGCGGCATTCCGTGTGAAGCCTGCGCCGGCACCGGTTTAGTTGAGGAAGCCAGGGCAACGGTGATTGGCGAGACGACCTTAGCGAATCTCGAAACACAACCGCTCGATACGGTCATGGCGCTTCTCCAGCGCGCCACAACCAGCTCGCCCAGCGAACTTTCCAAAGCCGCCTTGCACGCGTTACTCCCCGAACTTCGCGAACGCTTCGATGAACTCACGGCACTTGGCTTGGGACATCTTTCTCTTCTTCGTTCGATCAACACTTTGTCCGGCGGCGAACTGCAACGCGTTCGCTTGGCCAGCGTGCTGCGCTCCGGACTATCCGGCATCACTCTAATTCTCGACGAACCCACAGCGGGTTTGCATGAACGAGACGTCCTAGGACTGCTCACCCGCTTGCATCACTTCCAATCGGAGGGCAACACGATTGTCGTCGTGTCCCATCGTCCGTCCATGCTGATGGCCGCCGATCACTTAATTCAAGTGGGTCCCGGCGCAGGCAACGCTGGTGGTGAACTCATTCACAACCTCGAGATAATTGCACCGCTTCAATTCACAAAGCCCCGCACCATTGACGAGCGTGTTCGAATCGGCGGAGCCCGCGCCAACAACCTCGAACACATCGATGTGGACCTGCCCGCTTCCGGATACGTCTGCATCACGGGCGTTTCGGGCAGCGGCAAAAGCAGCCTGTTGTTCGACGTCATCGCTGCTTCTGTGAGCGCAGGTCAGTCGATCGCTTCGACGGCCTTCGAGATCCCCGGTGGTTTTGACCGATTCGTCGCCGTGCACAATTCAAAGGACCAAACCACAAGCTCCATTCCGCTCAACGCCCTCAACATCGCAAACGAGGTCGCCGCGTTATTCGAGAGCCCTCTGCTCCCCAAACGCGCCTTCAAACCTGGCGATTCAAAAGGTCGCTGCCCCGCCTGCCGCGGTCAAGGTCATGAACACGTCGCGCTTGATTTCCTAGCCGACCTCGACTTGCCCTGCGAAGTTTGCAACGGCCGGCGCTTTCGCCCCGAGGTGCTAAAAGTCCTCTGGCGCAATCATTCCATAGCCGACGTTCTTGAAACACCCGCAGCCCAGTTGCTTGCAGAACTCCGATCGACCGAGGCCCAGAACAGTTCCGAGCCTAAGCTGAAACCAACGGCGCTCGCTAAACTTATTCGAGCCCTCGAAACGCTCGAAGACCTTGCCCTAGCGCACATCCCCTTGGGACGTCCGCGATCCAAACTCTCCGGCGGCGAGTCCGCGCGACTCAGCCTCGCCACGAGCTTACTCGCCGCTGAATCCCCTGCTCTCTACCTCTTTGACGAACCCTGCACCGGATTGCACGAGATGGACCTGCAAAAACTCATGTCGGTCTTCCGCAAACTCGGCGAACAAGGCAACCTGATCATCGCCACCGAACATCGACTCTCCGCTATTGCTGCCGCTGACTGGGTAATCGAACTCGGCCCGGAAGGCGGACCCAATGGCGGCCGATTGATCGAAGCCGCACAGCCAACCAAGCTTGCCCTCGGTCACACAGCCAGAGCGCTTAAAAATCACGCAACCGAATAGCCGCTCACCACTTTCACCACGCCGTCACCAATCATTCATGTCGCAGGATCAACCCAAAAACCCACTGCACGGCGTTACGCTAAAAGCCATCGTTCAATACCTCGCCGACCGACATGGCTGGCAGGACTTAGGCGAGCGCATCAACATCCGCTGCTTCACCCACGATCCCAGCATCAACTCCAGCCTAAAATTCCTGCGCAAAGTCGACTGGGCGAGGAAGCAAGTCGAAGAGCTCTACCTCGAGGACATGCGCAAGAAAAAGCAATAGCTAGCAAGCTCCAAATCTGGTCTGGTTAAATCACGCTGGACGTAGGGCTGAGCGCGTCCATAAATGATTTAGTTTTCGAACGCTCGCGACTCGATGTAAGTCAGTTCAACTTCCCATTGGGATTCAAGACAGCCGCGAAGTCGATCTGCTGCTCGTCGTAAACCGGAGATCCGCCTCCCGCGTATACCTCTCCGGATCCATCGCCAGCTATGGTGATTGTCTAGACAAAGTCATTAAATCCAACCCCAACCTGAAGCCAAGCTCGAGCGAACCGTCAGAATTTAGCCGTGCGATGCGAATCGTTGCAACCCCGTTGCACGTTGTAAAATCGCCACCGACGAAAATATCGCCTGAGCCGTCCGTCACTACAGCGACCGCAAAGACCTCGTCCTTGAAGCCCATCTTCGAATCGTTAAACGAGACGGCGGTGAGGAGGAGGATGATGATGGCAGTCGTTCGCTCTTGTTTGAAGACAGCGATGCGCTCACTAAATATTCACCGGGGTAGACCTTGGTTAGTCGATAGTTCCCGAACTGATCCGTCTGCGCAGATTGAGTGATTCCAGACGCGGCACGAGTGACGCCTAGGTTCGAGCGGAT
>JBLINP010000178.1:0-9889 GCA_047639415.1 Planctomycetota bacterium
CCGACCTAGCGCTAGCCCTCGACCCCGAACGCTATCAGCCCGTCGTTTGCTGTTACGCGAACTGGGGCGAACTCGCCCGGGAACTGGAGCTCGCGGGTGTCGAAATCTTCATTCTCCGTCGCCGGCCCGGCATCGACTTGACCTACATGTTTGCCCTGGCACGAGAAATGCGAGCGCGCCGGATCGACATGGTTCACAGTCTCAACGCTCGCAAAGCCTATGTCGTTGGCGTGCTCTCCGCTCTGATGGCGGGTGTCTCCAAAGGCGTCGCGAGCTTTCACACCCACCCATCGACGGTCAATCCTCTGCTCTCCCACGCGGGCCGTTTATGCGGCGAGGTCGTGGGCCGAGTCGTCGCGAGTTCAAAAGCGGTGAACGAATCTCTACTGCGCGAGCGCTGGATTCCGCCGGGCAAAGCCGTGGTGATTCCCGATGGCGTCAATCCCGCCCGCTTCAACCAGCCAGGCCAGCGCGAGGCCGCTCGCGAGCACTGGAATCTAGCCGAAAATGAGCTGGTCATCGGCAGCGTGATTTCATCGCGCGACACGATCGGGCTCGAGCGCTTGCTCGAAACCTTCCGAATTCTGTCGGAAGCTCGGCCCGAGTTGCGCTTTTTAGTCGCCGGGGTTCACGGGGAGAGCGACAGCCACACGACATTTTTGGGCCCCAGCACAGACAACCCGGCCTTCTTCGCCGCGCTAGATCACCTCTGCCTTCCGCGTGTCGACCGCGTCGTCCCGCTGACTTTGCTCGAAGCACTGATCTCGAAAGTACCGGTAACGGCAGGGCGCAGTGAAATCGACAGGCATCAACCGCCGGCCGGTCCCTGGGCTTTTGCGCAACGCACAGACTCCACACCGAGCGCTCTGGCCGCAGGCATCTTGAGTCTGCTCGCGAACCCACGCAAGTCGGCATCCTTGGCCCTAGCCGGTGCGGCTTGCGCCCTTGAGCGGCACTCGATTGAGCACCACGTTAATCGCATCCAAACGCTGTACGACAGCTTGGACTGAACTCCGCACGGGACTAGCAGCCCGGTTGAATTAGCAGGCGATATCGATGTCGCCAACCGGCGCAGCGTCATCGGTTTTATCCGTCCGAAACCGCTCGAATACAGAAGCCATTCTCGCCATCGCGCGCATGACTTTCGGAGCTCCGCCCCAAGTCAAGAAGCGATCGCTCGCCGAGGTTGCAAAGTTTCCGATCGGTGTCGGCCAGGAACGCATGCGCTTGTAGTGCTTGACCAGCGGCTTGAAGTTCTTCTGAAACATCAGAACTTGGTCGCGACTTATCGAGTCTTGCACGAGCACGGTGTCCGCGAAGTAATCGGTGACTTCACGATCGAGGTCGGCCAATTTTTGATCGCGCACCAGGTCGTACAACGGCGTTCCTTCGTACGGGAAGAAGATCGAATTCTGAATGTGATCCGGATCGATCTCGGCGTTGATCTTGATCGTGTCTAGAACTGCCAACGGCGTTTCGTGCGGCGAGCCGACGATGTTGTACGACATCACTTGAATGCCAGCGCGTTGGAAGATGCGGAACGACTCAATCAACTTGTCGTCGTCGAGCTTGCGATTGAGAATCTTGTTACGGATCTCTTCGTTGCCCGACTCGATCGCCATGTGAACTCGGATGCAGCCCGATTCGGCGAGCATGTCTACCATCCATTGGTCTGCCAAGTTCGGCCGCATATTGCAGCCATAAGGCAAACCGACGCGTTCTTTGTACTGCGGAACGAATTCCTTCAACCAGCGCTTGTTGACTCCGAAGATGTCGTCCTCAAAGAAGAACGCCCACGTCACTGGATACGTCTTGCGATACGCAACCAACTCGTCAACGAACGACGTGACGTCCCGGTAGCGCATGTACTTGCCGCGTCCCTTGGACATGTCGATCAATGCACGGTTGCAGCAATAAGCGCAATCGTAAGGACATCCGCGCGATCCCATGTGGATGCCGATGTTTTCCTTGATCACCATCAAGTTGCTGTAGTTTTCGAAGATCTCGAAATCCGGCGGCGGGATGGCGTTGATGTCGGCCAAGGGCGCCATCATTTGTTGAATGATTTTGCCTTCAGCATCCTTGTACCAAATGCCGTCGATGCCCTCGGGGCTCTCGCCCTTCTCCATCGCATTCGCCAACTGAACCAAGGGCACTTCGCCGTCGCCCTTGCAGATCATGTCGACGCCTTCTTTGGAGATGGCATCGTCCGGCGACAAAGTCGGATGCATTCCGCCGACGAGTGTGGGCACTCCAATTTGATCCTTGATCAACTTGGCCCACTTTTCGACATAGGGGAATTGATTGGTCGTCGCAGAGAAGGCGACCAAAGTCTGCTCTTCGCTGTTGTCTCGAACGAACGCCAAGATGGCCTCGTCATCCAAGGGCTCGTAAACGTGCAGCAACCGCACCTTATGGCCAGCAGCTTTTGCCGCGGATGAAAGTACAGCTACACCCTCGTAGTAGTACCCGGTCCAGTCGGCGGACTCGTTGACCATGTCGGGATAGATAAGTAGAATCTTCATTTGGGTGTCGCTGCTCGGATGTGCTGGATCTGCGGTCGTGAAATGCCAAGCTCCGACTCTAACGTGAGGGAGAGCTTTGCCCCGCGAGAGGGCCAGTATAGACGGCTTCCCGCGGAAATTGGGTCATGGAAGTCGACTCACATAGGATATCTGCTTGGATCGTCCTCGGACTTCAGTCTTTCCACGATTCGAAGTAGTCCACCTGCAATGAATCGTTGGACAGGCACCAGAAGGGCTTTATTTCGTCGACGGCTGAATCAAAGCCTGAAAACGAGGCAAATCGTCGAGTGAACTGAGATCGGGATCGTCGCCCGCCCACTGCTTTTGCCGCTCTAGCGCTCCCTGGCTCTGGTGGTTTTCCTCGAAGTCGCGCTGTAAAAAATCCATGGCGAGCTCCGCTTCCCCCATTAAAGCGTAGGTGCAGGCCATGTTGTAGTAGAGCGCAGGTACCGGCGAGATTTCGCGCAGTTGGACCCGGGCTTCCTCCGTTCGCCCAGAGCGAGCTCGGTAACACGCCAGCAAGGCGCGCATGAAATCGCTCTGGTTCAACTCGAATGCGCGCTCGAAAAAGGCCAGGGCTTTCGTCCGATCGCCAAGCCGAACATTCGCGTTCACCGCCAAACTCACCAAGCAATCTGCCAGGCGAAGTTCCGCACCTTGAATCCAAAGGTCATAGCGCGAAACCAGCTCGCCATCCCCACGTTCGCGCGACGTTTCGCGATCCTTCTTCAACTGACGCACCGTGGCTTCCAATTCCGACAAGACGTCGAGCAGCAACTCCTCCGCTTTTTCGGCTCGGTTCTCTTCGGTGTAACTAGCCGCGATGACTTGACCAATTTCAGATTCAAAAGACCCGTTACTCCAGCCCGACTCGCGCAGATCCGAGAGCATCTGTTCGGCAAGGTCCCTGGCCTCTACAGCGCGCCCTTCGGCTCGCAAGTCTTGCGCCAAACGAAGTGCTAAATCGGAGGGCGCCCGCTCGCGCGCCATAAAGCCATAGGCCTCATCACGCGACTCGCCGGCCTCCAACTTTTCGCGCGCTCCTCGAAGGTCTTCGTCCTTCATTTGAAACTGAATCGTCAGTCGGCGACGACTAAGCTCGGTTGCCGTTTCCAAACCGATTTCATCTCGCCAACGGTTCAGCTGAGCAAACTGATAGTTGTACAGGAGGTCAAAGCGAACCGGATCCAAGAGTGGACTGGTGAGATGCCCTTGCTGAGCTTCATCGAACCCATCAGTAAGCTCAGGCGAAAGCTGCGAGAAACCGGGCATCTCGTTATGGGCCACGGTCGCAAAACCTCTGCCAATCGAGCGCATTAGCGAAATAGAGCTGTTGCGGCTGAGCTTGGGATTGATTTGGTTGTCGTACAAAAGGCGCATCGGTCCCAGGTCGTGATGCAGAATCGCATCCAAATCACAGCGGTAATCAACACCTAGTCGCGTCGCTTCTAACTGAGCATCGAGCAACCGCAAATGTGCCACTCGCAACGTTTCGAGAACGAGCAAATCGTCCTCTGCCTTTCCGGATAGCAGGAGGGTGACGGCGCGCATCAATTCGACCAACGCGATTTGTCGCGCGTAGTCCACCGCCTCTTGCCCGCGAAGTTTTGAGCCCTGCGAGTCTGGAGACAGCAAGTCGACGCGTGTGCGCCGCAAAGCGGTGAGTACCGAAGCGGCGCCATCGAGATGCGGCCCGGCAAGGTCGGCACGCCCACTAGCCGCGAGTGCGGCGGCTTCTAAGTAAAAACCAAAGAACCTAAATCGAAGTGCTTCGCGATCTGACCTCGCTTCGGCCCACTCGCGAATGCGTTGCGATGCGTCCAAGGCTTGACTCGGGTCTTCCGTAAAACGCATCGCCAGTAGAGCACGCCGATAGTCCAATTCGCGCGCATCCCAACCGGCCCGTTCCAACGCATCGTAAATTGTCGAACAACGCTCCACTTCGAGGCTTTGCGCGACGCGCGTAACCAGGTTTTGCAGACCGATTTGTGCACCCAATCGAACCCGCTCATCGCCGTGTTTTGCCAAGACCACAAAGGGCGTAAAATCGGCGAGTACTTCACCGACCGTGGGATCGTCAGCTAGCGCCCGGCCGTAGTTGGTGATCAGGATGGCCAGTACATCGCCGGGAAAAGCTCTCGATCGAGTTCCGAGAGAACGAACGCGCCGCAAAAGCGCGCTGCGACCGTAAGCCGTATTCACAAGTGCATCGGCGGCGGCGCCCCGTGGTCCAACGGGCAACTCTTCGACCAATAGATCGAGGGCTTTGCCAGCACTTGGATGGCGCAGGGAAGCCAGACATTCGACGGCGTAGGTCACCAATCCGGGATCGGCGTCCACGCGGGCAATCTCGGCAAGGATTTCCGCTCGGTCGGCACCCGCAGCGTCGCCCAAATCGGCCCGGACCAAGAATTCCATCAAAATGCGCCGAACTCCCGCGTCCGGCTCCGACCCGCCGAGCCACTCGATCGCTCCGGGAATACAGTCGGCTTCCCCCGAGCGAGCCAACAGCCAAGCGCGTGCTCGCCTAGCGTCTAGGCCCGCGCGATCCGGTTCTGACAATCCTGCCAGGGCTGCCCGGGCCCCGACGGCGACGAGATCGTCCAGAGCTTGCGAACGCTCCGTAGCCTCGGAAGACTCCAATGCCGCTAGAGAACGCTCGATTTCGACCGGCGCCCCATCGGCTTGAGGAAACGCGACGGCGGCCAGTAATAGGTAAGCCAGCGCGACGGCTGCAGTGGGTATCAGCCTAGATTTGAACTCGGATCCGATCGAAAGTCGCAATTTGGGATTCATGACTAGCTCGTTTTAGAGTCCGAGTCCTTCAAAACGGCAGGGTCCGATTCGGTTTTGGAGAGGCGATACTCGATCGCTCGTCGCGTGAGACCGATTTGACGGGCCGCCGCGCTCAAATTCCCCCGATGTTCTTCCAGCGCCGCTCGAATCATCGCTTTTTCGAAGGCCTCCAAGTTAACCCCATGCGAAAGGGCTCGACTGGCAAGTTCGTCCGCTATTCCCAGAATGGCTTGCTCCAGGAAGTCGAACTCCGCCGCGGCAACGGGCCTCAGATCGCCCGAATTGGAGCGAAACTCTGCCCCCAACACGTTCACCCGCTCGAGAGCGTTTTCCAATTCCCGAACGTTTCCGGGCCAAGCGTGGGTTTTCAATCGCTCGAAGGCCGCCGCTTCGAGGGGCCGAATGGAAACGCCGAGTCGTTTCGAGATGAGCGACGTCAGAGTTTGGATCAACGGGGATAGGTCTTCCAATCGGCTGCGCAGGGGCGGAACTTCGAGCGGGACGACGGCGAGCCGATAGTAAAGGTCCGCGCGAACTTCCCCCGCCGTCACGCGCGCCTCCAAATCCTTGGAGCTCGTGGCGACGATACGTACATCCACGGGAACCGGCTGCTCGCCACCGAGGGGTTCGATCACTCGCTCTTGCAGAACCCGAAGCAACGTCACTTGAGCTTCGAGCGGAAGCATCCCGATCTCGTCCAGGACCAGGGTCCCGCCCTCCGCTCTTCGAAAAAAGCCGCCGCGAGCCCGATCCGCGCCCGTAAACGCCCCTTTTTCGTGCCCAAATAGCTCGGACTCGATCAGAGTCGGCGAAATGGCGGCCAGATTGACAGTGACGAGCGGCCGTCCGTTCCGGAGACTTTTTGAGTGCAGACGCTCCGCCGCGAAGCCCTTCCCACTCCCGCTCTCCCCGATCAAAAGCACGGTAGCCTCGGTTGCCGCAACGCGATCCAACCGCGCCAAAAAGTCGCGATAGAGCTCGCTCAGGTGATGGGGTTCGGATTGATCGGAGTTCGCCAAGGTGGGATCGAGCGGTTTCGGGGTCATCGAAAATAGGTAGGTCTGGACCCTACCACGAGCGGGGCTACCGATGGCAGATAGCTCTCGAACGAGCCGGCCCGCCTTGCACAACTTTAAATACATCGCCAGGAAAAACGGCTGAGAGGGCACCAAAACTGGATCTCCCGAGCGACTTGGTTTCTAATGGGGGCTTACACGCGACGCCGAGAGTGTGGTGAGTAGGGCTCCCTACGAACCCGACACCCCAAGGGTGGACTCTGCGCTCGTCCGCGGTGAGACGTGGTCTCACAGCGGGGGGCGTTACGTGTCCATTCCACTGAAACTCCCCACTCTCAACGAACTAACTCGCGATGAATAAGGAAGACCTACTCCGCATGGTCGATGTGATCCACCGAGATAAAGACATCTCGGAAGAGGTCATTTTCAGCGCATTGGAGGAAGCGATCGCTGCGGCAATCCGCAAACGCATCGGAGCTGGTGACGATCTTGTGGTTCGCATGGACCGCAAGACCGGTGAAGTCGAGGTCGAAGACGACGAGGGTGAGTACGAGTTCGAACTCGATCAACTGGGGCGCATTGCTGCTCAAACCTTCAAGCAGTCCTTTTTGCAAAAGCTGCGCGAAGCCGAGCGCGACGTCCTCTACGACGAGTTTGAAACGCGCGTGGGCAGTTTGGTCAACGGCACTGTTCAGCGATTCGACGGAGACAACTTGGTGGTTAACCTCGGCAAGACCGAGGCTTACCTCCCGCGCGACGAACGCGTGCGAGGCGAGACCTTCTCTCCTGGCGATCGCATTCGCGCCATCGTGCTCGAAGTCTCCAAGGATGGACCGCGCATTCGAATCACGGTCAGCCGCGCTCACCCCGACTTAGTGAGACGACTGTTCGATCTTGAGGTTCCCGAAATCGCCGACTCGATCATCGAGATCAAGCGCGTCGTTCGCGAACCGGGTTACCGCACGAAGATGGCCGTCATCTCGCAAGATCCGAAGATCGACTGCATCGGCGCTTGCGTCGGTGTTCGCGGTTCTCGCATCAAAGCCGTCATCGACGAACTTCGCGGCGAACGAATCGACATCATCCGCTGGAGCGATTCACTCGAGACCCTGATCATGAACGGCCTCAAGCCGGCAGTGATCAACCTCGACAACATTTATGCCGACGTCGAGACCCACTCTTCAGTGGTGATCGTCGACGAAGACCAACAGTCGTTGGCCATCGGCAAAAAGGGTCAAAACGTCCGTTTGGCGAGTCGCCTTTGCGGATGGGATATCGACATCAAAACGCGTTCGGAGTTTGAAGCCGAAGAGTTCGGCAATCCCTCTGACGATGAAGTTTCCACAATGGATGCAGACGATGAGGCGTTCGACGCCGCCTCGAATAGCGACGGCTCAGATGGCGCTACGCCTCCCGAAGCTGATCCAACCGAAAGCGCTGATGATTCAGGAATCGAATCTGATTCCGGTCGCATCGCCATTCCCGAAGCGCAGACCGACAGCTGAGCTTCTTCAAAGCAGCACAATTTCAACCATCGTCAATCATCGCGTTCAAATTCAACGAGCAGATTATCGACATCGAATACCACTGGCGGGAATCCCGCAATTCCCCCACCCCACCAGGATCTAGAGAGCCTTTCGCACGTGAGTAAGACCCGAGTCTACGACCTCGCCAAACAGTACGACATGTCCGGTCAGGACCTGGCCGCGAAGCTTCGTGACCTGGGCTTCAGTCATGTTAAGAGCCACATGAGCGCCTTGAGTGATTCTGAGGTCATGATCATCCAGGGACGCTTGGAAGGCTATGGAATTGTCGGCGTGTCCGATGACAAACCGGAGGTCGAGAACCTCGGCGGCTTGGTCATCAAGCGCAAGAAAAAGAAGAAGGCTCCCGAGCCGGAAGCGGAGGTTGAAGCCCCCGTTCCCTCGGCCGTCCAGCCTTTGGTCCGCAAGGTCAAGAAGGAGGAGCCCGCTCCGATCGAAGCGGAAGTCGAAGAAGCTCCCGTGGTGGAAACGCCTGCGGCCGCGAAAGAAGTCGCACAGCCGAGCACTCCCGCGCCGAGCGTTGAGGATGTCGCCACGCCCGTTGTCGAACCCAGCGCAACGCTTCCCGACGAACCGGAATCAGCAACGGCTGAAGTCGAGGTCGCTCCAGAGGGAGTCGCTCAGGTTGAGACGGTCAAAGCAGAGGCCGAAGTTACGACACCCGTAGCTCCGGTTGAGACTGCCGCTGAAGCTGCTCAAGTTGAAAGCTCTGAAGCAGCCGCTCCGGAAACCGAGGCCGCTTCAATTACACCGAAGGCGGACGAGGCCGATCAGGCAGCCACCGAAACCGGTGAGAAAACCGACACGCCCTCGGAAGCGAAGGCCGCCACTGCTGACGACGTCGTCAAGCCGAAGAAACCGACGGTCAAGCGACGCGCTGGCAAAGTGGTCGGCTTCATCGACTTGTCGAAGATTCAAACACGCCAACCCGATCGTCCTCAATCGAGGCGATTGAGCTCGAGCGACGACGTCACCCCCAACGTGCAGCCCACGATGGGTCGCGATCGTAAGGATGTGCTTCGACGCGGAGATCAAGGTACGCGTGGCGCACTGACTGCTGGTCAGCTCCGCGAGCGCGAAGCTAGCCGCTTCCTACGTCGTCGCCCCACAGCGGGCGGTCGTGGTGGCGGACGCGGTGGACGCGGCGGTCCCAAGAGAGATTTGGGCTCGCCCTTTGCCGGACAAGCCGTCAGGGTCGAGGAACCGGTCACGGTCAAAAAGTTGGCCGAAGCCATGTCCGTCAAGGGCAACGATTTGCTCAAAGTTGCGTGGAAGGAGCTCGGCTTCGGAACCGTCAACATCATCTCCCTGCTCGATCAAGACACGGCCATGCTTTTGGCTGGTGAGTTCGAGGTGGATCTAACCATCACGAAGGAAGAAGCGGCTGAGGATCGAATGCTCTCCGAGCTCTCGAATCGTCGTTCGTTGATCACGGGTGAAAACCTCGCAGTCCGCCCGCCTGCCGTTTGTTTCCTCGGTCACGTTGACCACGGAAAGACGACGCTCGTGGATGGCATTCGCCGTTCGCGGATTACCAACGGCGAAGCCGGCGGAATTACGCAACACATCGGCGCGTATCAAGTCACGACCGAACAAGGTCACACCTTGGCCATCGTCGACACGCCGGGTCACGCGGCTTTCACCGCCATGCGTGCACGTGGCGCCCAGGCCGTGGACATTGCGGTTCTCGTCGTCGCTGCCGATGACGGCGTGATGCCCCAGACGGAAGAGGCAATCCAGCACGCGAAGGCTGCTGGCACCCCCATCGTTGTGGCACTCAACAAGATGGACAAGCCCGAGGCCAATGCCGAACGGGTCAAGACGCAACTCACCAACCTCGGACTCCAGCCAGAGGAATGGGGCGGCGAGACTGCCATTATTGAAGTCTCCGCGCTCAAAGGTGATGGCGTCGAGGAACTGCTCGAACGTCTCTTCCTTGAGAGTGAAGTACTTGAACTCACCTGCCACTTGGATGGCGCGGCCCGCGGAGTCGTACTCGAGGCACAAA
>JBLINP010000179.1:0-9879 GCA_047639415.1 Planctomycetota bacterium
CCGCGTGCTCGAGAATCTGAGTGAAGCACTTGTCGTCACCGGGGACGGCCAAGTTCTGCCAGAACTCCTCGCGTAGAGCGCGAATCTTGACGCCTGCGTCTTTCAAGCCCGCTTCATTGCGCGCCATGCCGCACTGATTCCACATGATCAGTCCGAGCTCGCGATGGAAGCTATCCGGCGAGCGTGAACCGCCCGCGTTCAACAGAGCATTGGTACGATCGCGAGCGCGTTGTTCGGCTTCGACGAAGGCATCCTGATCGGTGTTTACCGCCGGCAACGGACGTCCAATCATGTGAGCTCCCAAGGTGTAGGGAATCACAAAGTATCCATCGGCCAATCCCTGCATGAGCGCCGAAGCGCCCAGGCGGTTGGCTCCGTGATCGGAGAAGTTGGCTTCGCCGAGCGCGAACAATCCGGGGACCGTGGTCTCCAAGTTATAGTCCACCCAAAGTCCACCCATCGTGTAGTGAACCGCGGGATAGATCCGCATCGGCATCGAGTAAGGATCCTCGTCCGTGATCTTCTCGTACATCTGGAAGAGGTTGCCGTACTTCGCACGAATCGCGTCGGCACCGTCGCGCTCGATTGCCTTTTGGAAGTCCAGGTAAACCGACTGCCCAGAAGCTCCGACGCCGTAGCCCGCATCGCAACGTTCCTTAGCCGCGCGCGAAGCCACGTCCCGCGGGACCAAGTTACCGAAACTCGGATAACGACGTTCGAGGTAGTAATCGCGCTCGTCTTCAGGGATCTGCGAGGAAGCACGATTGTCGCCCTTCTTCTTCGGAACCCAAACCCGACCGTCGTTGCGCAAACTCTCGCTCATCAAAGTGAGCTTCGATTGGTGATCGCCCGAGACCGGAATACAGGTCGGGTGAATTTGCGTGTAGCAGGGATTCGCGAAGTCGGCGCCCTGCTTGTGAGCGCGCCATGCGGCGGTCACGTTGCAAGCTTTGGCATTCGTCGAGAGATAGAACGCATTGCCATAACCACCGGTGCAAAGCAGTACGGCATCGGCCTCGTGGCGCTCGTACTCACCCGACACCAGGTTCCGCGTGATGATGCCGCGAGCGACTCCATCAACCGTCACGACGTCGAGCATTTCCTGACGCGAGTGCTGCTTGACTCGCCCCAAACCGACCTGACGCATCAAAGCACTATAGGCGCCGATCAACAATTGTTGACCGGTTTGCCCGCGCGCGTAAAAGGTTCGACTGACTTGCGCACCACCGAAGGAACGATTGTCGAGGTGACCGTCGTACTCGCGAGCAAACGGCACGCCTTGCGCGGCACATTGATCGATGATGTTGTTGCTGACCTGCGCCAAGCGGTACACGTTCGATTCACGCGCGCGATAGTCGCCGCCTTTGACCGTGTCGTAGAACAACCGGAAGATGCTATCGCCGTCGTTGGGATAGTTTTTGGCCGCATTGATGCCACCCTGCGCCGCAATACTGTGCGCACGACGCGGACTGTCTTGGATGCAGAAGGTCTTGACGTTGTAGCCGAGTTCGGCCAGTGAAGCAGCCGCAGAAGCGCCCGCTAAACCCGTTCCAACGACGATTACGGTGAATTTGCGTTTGTTGGCCGGCAGTACCAATTTGGTCGCAAACTTGTGATTATCCCAGCGGTCTTCAATGGGCCCGGTGGGGCACTTGGAGTCCAGCCGGCTCGATGTAGTAGAGGTCATCGTTCGGCTCCTAATTATTGAAGAAGAGGAAGTAGATTGGGATCCAGGCAAAAGCGATCGCGAAGAGAGCCGCGAGAGCCTTGCCGGTGATTTCGATCACGGGATTCCATTGGGGATGTGAGAGTCCGAGCGACTGAAAAGCGCTTCGGAAGCCGTGACTAAGGTGTATGCCCACCACGAATGAAACCGCGATGTAGATGAATGCATTGAGCGGGTCGCTCAAGGTTTCAACAACCGTCGCTGCTGGAGCTTCGTGGAACGCGTCATTGAATCGGAAATCGATCAGGTGCTTGATCAGATAGCCCAGAATCAAAGATCCCGTCACGAACATCGATGCTGAAGCAGGCGTCTTACCGCCGTGATTCGCTCGACATTCGTAGCGCTGTTTGCGCGCTTCACGGTTTTCCATCGTCAACCGAACCGCCAAAAAGACGTGGATGACAAACAGAGCAGCTAATCCTAGCTCTCCAATGACCTTGAATATCCCGAGGCTATTCATGAAGTCGACATATGCGTCAAATTCACTGCCATCGGTACCTCCGACCAGTGGGGTCGGTGTCAACTTGTAGTTACCGATCAAATGCTCGACTAAAAAGCCAACGAGCATGAGTCCAGTGGCACCCAAAACGAACTTCCTCCCGAGGGAAGAAGCCAGGGCGTTACCTATCGGACGGAGCATTCGCGCCACCTATATATTTCTCGGCTGTACGACGTCAAGACGGGGAATTTCGATAAGCGGAGACCCTAGCGCAGCCAAGGGGCCCGGGCAATCTTCGGAAGGCGCCTTTCGACGAGACTCATGAATACAATGGGGGACTTGGATCCCGCTCGCCCCTGGCTACGCTCTTCAAATGGTCGAATCAAATCAGCTGGAGCCCCCCACGCCAACAAAAGGTTCCGTTCGCATTCACCTGGTCCGACATGGCCTGGTCGAAGCCCAATGGCATGGGAAGGTCTACGGTCAGTTGGACGTCGAGCTATCTATGGAAGGTGAAGAGCAAGCTCGTCGAGCAGCACAAGCACTCGCATCTGTCGAATTGGCCGGGGTGATCAGTTCCGGATTAGAGCGAGCTGAATTTGGCGCGGCGTGTATTCGAAGCGATCGCAATTTGAAACGGCGAGACGAACCTGCGCTCGCCGAAATTGACCGCGGAAAGTGGGCCGGATTGTTGCCGCAAGAGATTGAAGAACATTGGCCTGGCGGATGGCGTAATTGGTGGCTCAATCCAAAGCAAACTCAGCCACCAGGAGGCGAATCATTGTCTGATCTAAGCCAGCGAGTTTTGCCTTGTATCGAAGCCTTAGCCGCAGAATATGGCGGGCGTGAAATCGCCGTTGTTGCTCATAGTTGGGTGATCCGTATTTGTGTCACGCACGCGCTAGGACTGGGGTGCGAAGCCACGACGCGCTTCGATTTACCACCAGCATCAATCGCCGTTCTCGACTGGCCACAGAAAACCCCAAATAGCCTTAAACGGCCTGTATTAGCCAGTTTCTGCAGTGATTCTGCACCGAACAATGAGGCCGGATGGTTCCGCGGTCCACGCCGAGAAGCTGACTGAAGCCGAAGGCATGCGACGGCTTCAGTGGGGGAGTCGCGTGCTAAAAACCGACGTGGGGGAGCCAACATAAAGCTGGTCTCCAAGCCCCCCGTCGAGGTCTAGTTTTTCGAGATGTCGGGCGGACCTTTAGGTCCCCCGCCAAAGGGCGGAAATCCAGGCCCCGGCATACCGCCGGGATCCATACCCGAAGGGTCGCCTATGCCTTCCAAAACACGCTTGAGCTCAAAAACGCTCTCGCCAAAATGATAAGTCAGCCAGATGAAGTAACAGTCGACGTTATCCACCGGATCGTCCACTTCGAAGGCGGCCTTGCAGGTCAAATCACAAGGTCGTTCCTGATTCATGAAACACTGCTTTTTAGCGCTCATTGAGAGTCCTTTGCATTAGAGATGAGCGTTCCGCGATTTCGGTCGCGAAGAAAAATAACCTTCCAAGAACCCTCGATGACAATCTCACCAGATTGATTGGTGACCGTTGTCGAGAAACAAATATATCCGCGTTTAGGTCCGGGTTTGTCATCGATATCGGTGACCTTCAAAAGCAGGCGGACCGTGTCGCCAAAAAATACTGGTTTACGAAATTGAATCTCGATCTCGGCGAGCGCTGAAATGGTGCCTTCAAAAATTCCGGTTCCGTGAGCCAAACCACTGGCGATTGATTCTACGAGCAAGCCGTGGGCAATCCGCTGTCGAAAGACTGAGCGGCGGGCATGCTCGGCGTCGATGTGGATTGGATTGAAGTCACCCGAGAGTCCCGCGAACGAGGCGACATCGGATTCGGTAACCGTGCGACCGGCGGACTCGATCGACTGACCAAGGCTGAATTCGTCGAACCAGCGTCCCGTGGGAACAAGTTTTTTGCCGTCGGACATGCGCGGAAGGTACATGTCTGAGCTGGCTGCGGATAGCCATGTGTTGGCGATCGAATGGTCGAAACCGGCTCCAGTGGGCTTCCCGCTAGCCTTGAGTGCAACCTAACGTACATTATCCGACGTTGCAACCGGGGAGCTCCCAGCGCCCAAACGCTCACCTCAAACCAGTCAAGCTGCTGCACTGACTCATCAACTCTCATCAACTCTCATCAACTCTCATCAACTCTCATCATCCTAAGCCGTTCGAACTGACTGGCTTTGGTGTTGATGCCTGTGGTCGAAGTCATTTCGCTGATTGAACTTGGAACGATTCGGTGAGACCTCAGGCCCTCGAACTGAGAATTCGATCCCAAGTCCCAGCTACGGCAAGAGTTGGATTGGTCCATCAACATCAAACCCAGACAGTTCGTAAGCCATTGGATCTCGACGACGCAGATCGCCATGATCGTGCCATGCACCAGTTGATCCCGAACCTCGTTCTCTTTTCCTGCTGCCTGCTTTCTGCATGCATCGGCCTGCCGGCTGGAGACCCGGCACCAGTCGTCACGGACATCGCACTCAGCCGCACGCCGTATGCGAGAGTCCACACCAATTGGAAAGAGCGGCTGCCCCAAAGTTACGCCTACCGTGAAGTGCTCGGTGATTATCGACAGTCTTCTCAGCATCTTGTCGAGATGCGAACCGAAGCCTATCGATACGGCCTGGCGATCAGCGGCCCGGCCTTTTGCCTTTTCTACGACGACCCGGGCGAAACGCCCATGGCTGAACTTCGGTCGCGCATCTGCTTGCCCGTCCATGCAGGCGAAGTTCAACCGGGACCTTGGCAGTTTGATGTACTCCCGCGTTCGACGGTAGTTTACGCCGCCGTTTCAGGTCCCCACCGATCCGTGGCGCTTTCCTACTCAGCCATTTTCAATCACATCGCTGAAAACGGTTGGACCGTGTCGGGTCCGATTTGCGAGATCTACTTAGCGGATCCGGAGCTCGATTCACGGATTACGGAAGTGATTACCGAAGTCCAAATTCCGTGGATTACGCGTAATTGAACCTGGTTGAGTTACCCGTTCGAATCCATCTTCGGACACCGCAGCTAGCGCCCAAACCGAACTAGGTTCCCGGTTGCAATATTTGGCGAACTTCGTCGGGGTAACAGCCGAGTACTTCCAGCGCGCCGGCCTGGTTTGCGCCGCGCACTAAATCGCCTTCGCGCAAATAGCTCGCAAGTTCTGGCTGTAATTCAAAGCTTGCTTCAATCGCATCGACTCGACGGGCCTTGCCACTCGAGTCGATTTCATAAAGCAAGACTCGATTGTTCGTGTTGGTTTTGCCCAAGCGTGCATTCGCAACAACCAATCGCGGCACCGATTCCCACAACTTGGTGAAGCTTTCAGCGAACACGGTCCACAGCGCGATTTCATGTTCGCGCTCAGCCCAACGGCTGAATTGCTCCAACGCGAATAAGCTGCGCCGCGCGTCTTCTTCATCCTTCAACTCGCCGCGTTCGATCAGCCAGCAGCCCGAATAAAGCAGTAAGTCTTGATGTCCGATGTCTTCAAAGGCGCCGATGTGACCCGCGAAAACGGCAAACTTCCGGAGCGCGTCGCCATCCACACGCTTGTCATCGCTTAATGAATTTTCCCACAAGAACTCTTCAACCATGGCGGCAACAACGCCCGGGAAATCCGGTGCCTTGTCATCTCCATCGCCGGATTCATCCGACTCCAATTCGAGATCCTCTTCGAGTTGGCGAAACACCTCCTCGATATTTCCACCGGCAGATTTGGCCGCATCGAAGGCTTCCAGCGCTTTGCGGGCCTTTTCACGATGTGAGTCGTCGGCGCCTTCGGTACGAATGCCCGCAGTCGTTTGAGTCTCAGGCGTTGAGCGTTTCGGTTCGTTAGCGGTTTCTTTCTTGGCCCACATCGCACGCCAGGCAGCCAACAGTTTCACACGCGCGATCGAGAGATCGATATCGGAATGAAACGCAAGCTCGTTAAGGATTCCGCCGAGCATGTCTTGCGCACCCGGTGCGAAACTTTCAAGGGAGCAAGCTTCCGTGGCCAACGCCTCAAACAACTCTTCGGTTTCACCTTGAGTTAGGCCTTCGTCTTCAAGCCACTT
This sequence comes from Planctomycetota bacterium, assembly GCA_047639415.1. Taxonomy (GTDB): domain Bacteria; phylum Planctomycetota; class UBA1135; order UBA1135; genus OFTM34. The sequence continues at coordinate 6,242 of JBLINP010000179.1, forward strand.
TTGACAGTCCGCTATGATCTTCTCGCGACTGGGTTGTTCTTCAGAAACCTTCTCATCGGCACTGACTCCAGGAACCTGGGCGACAAGAGCCCCCGCGAAGAACATGGCCTCGATGGTAAGTTGCGAAATTCGCGGTACGCCGCGTCGATCGTTGCGCGCAGCTTGTAAATCTTTAGCGAGCGCTTTGGCGAGGTCCGAACTGCGAATGGTTGCAGCCGCACTCGATGCTTGGAAAACCCCATCACCAATCGGATAGATCCGACCAACGACCAAGTCCCCCGCCGTGAATTCGGTGGCCGCTTCCGTCTCGGACAACGGGTACTCGCCGACTCCCGACAGATCGCGAACCCAAATTCCGTGTGCGGGTTCGACGCTCGTGACTTGGAATATGCCGACTCTCGAATCGAGCAGACCAGAAAGCATCGGCGCTAAGGATTCATCTGCAGCCGCAAGCCAATCCTCCGCCAACACTCGGGCAGCAGTGCCATCGATTACATCGCTCGCGCGTTCGAACAGGAACCACTCGAAAAGGCGCCGATCGGCCTTCGAATCGGACTCGAACCCAGGCACGAAGAACTCCGATCTAGCGACGGCTAATTCGGAAGCGACAGCTTCGTGAGACTGGACCAGATTGGAGTACAGGACGAGAGCGCGTTCGATAACGGCTTGCGGCGGTGTGCTCGGACGGGGAATTGAGTTGGACATTGAGCCTCAATAGTACCTCAATCGCCAAAATGATCCATGTCACCCGGCGCTCCAAAAGCAGCTTTTTATGTCGGCATACTTCACGATGAGCGGGAGAGTGATTGCTATCGGAGCGCTCGCTCCCTAGGTTCGATTCATGATCTCATTTATCCAAGCGGATACCCTCCCCACCGATCTTGTCTGGATCGACATCGTCGGACTGGTTTTGATCGGTGCCTCTCTCGTTCTCGGTTTTATCTGCGGGCTCTGGTGGCAAATCATCCGCCTAGTCGGGCTGATGGCGGCCGTGCTCCTCGCGCGTGGCATTAGCCCCAGCTTAGCTCCCCTTCTCGAAGAGCAGATTCCATCGCTCGGACCGCGCTACGCATCCGGCACGGTTTGGATCATCGTCTTCGTGCTCGGTCTTGCCGCTGCGACTTTGCTTGGATTACTCGGCCGTAAACTTCTCAAAACCATGCAACTTGGACTTTTCGACCGAATTGGTGGTGCCGTCGCTGGTGTAATCACAGGTGCGATGATTCATATCGCTCTGGTCGCTGCCTTTTGCCAACTCGGTCCGGAACCCTGGGTGGCGGAGCAACTAGGCGAGACCTTTAGCGAGCGCATGTTTAAGGGGGCGGGCACCCAATGGGAACTCGTCGTCGGTCCCGACGCCCGCAAAGAACTCGACAAGCTGTTCAAGCAGACCGAATCGTTGATGGATATCCCCGAGAAGATCAAAGCGAAGGCTTCCGAGATTCCGACGCCGGAAGTTCGCTGAGTCCTTTAGAGCGAACTCAACGCGTCTCCGTGCTCGCCCGTTCTTCGGCCAACCGAGCCAAGAACGTTTCGATGACTGCGGCGTAGCTCGGAAAAGTATCGACGTAGCCGAGGAGCAATTCCTCCGCCGCGCCCATGCGGCCCTGTGCAATCAAAACCTCAGCAAGCGTCTTGATTCGCATAGGATCGCTCTGTTGAAGCGACTGTGCTTCTCGCGCCGCCTCGAGTGCTCGGTCAGGATCGGTGTACATCAGGGATCGAGCCAGTCCATCCCAACCACGCACGTCCGATGGAGACTTGCGCGCGAAGAACTCAAAGTGACGAACGGATTCCTCAAGTCGCCCGGCACCCAGTAGCAATTCGCCGACGGCAATATGCGCTTCCTTGCTCTTGGGACGATCCGCAAGCCAACCTTCGGCAACTTGCATCGCTTTGTCGCTCAAACCCGCATTCGTGTAGGCACGAATCAGTTCGGCCCAACGCGGAGTTTTGTCGAGCATGAAAGCGTCCGCCGCTTGTGCCGCTGCGAGCAGCATCGGTTTGGTGCGCTCAGACACCGGTTCCAATGGAGGACAGGCGACCATTCCAATCTTTCGCCCAGCCGCCTCAGGGAATTTCGGGTCGTGCTCCTTGTTGTGACACTCGGTGCATGTGGTCGCTCCGTTGCCGTGCAAGAAATCGGGGTTGAAGTAACTCGCTCCACCCGACATGTGTTCGCCGGCAGGACCGTGACAGGCCGCGCACTGGACATTCTCGAATCCATCATGCTTACCAGGTCGGCGAAAACCGCCCGGCAATCTGTAGCCAACGGTATGGCAGTAGAAACACTCGGCATCTACTTCTTGACCCGTGGTTTCGAGCGTGGATAAGGCGAAGCTATGTCGAGTCGCTTTCCAAAAATCTACCTGCGAGGGATGGCATTTCGTGCAATCTTCAGGGCTCCTGTACACGACGCTTGCTGGCCGATCTTCGCTTGAACTTCGATTGTTCCAAAACTGCTGTAGTTCGGAATGATAGTGATCGACGGCTACTAACGCTGTTTCACTGCGACGAAGTCCGAGGTGCATGGGCATCTGCAAATGTGAAAAGCGATTGACGTCCGGGATCGCAGCCTGACTTGCTTCGGCCCGTTCGGCCGCGTTGATGAGCGCTACCTTGTCTTCGTAGAGCAGTTTGTAAACTTCGGGATCGTGCGCCAACTCGCGCTTGCCGATGGCTATGAATTCAGCCATGGCCACGTCGACTTCCATGGTGATGTCCGAGTTCTCGGAGATGTCCATCAAGCTGCCATTGCCTTTAAGCGCGCGCTGCTCTTGATCGACGAAGTAATCGTTTGAGTCCGGCCACCACCATTCGACTTTATCGACGCGCGACCCGCGCACGAGCGAAATGAGCACCGGCGTATTGCCAACGACCATGCGCTCTGCTTTAGCGGACCCAAAGTGGCCACCGAATACCAAATCGATTTGAGGACAAATCTCGGCGAGCACTTTGTTCAAGTCGAAGCCTAAGTGCGAGGCGCACAAGATCATGTCCGTCTTCGGCAGCAATTCATCGACGATCGCCTTCGCTCGCAGACGCCAGTTTTGAATCCGCAATCCTTCTTCGCGAACTAAAGCGGCCACGTCCACAATTTCGGCATCTGTGACAATCGGCTGCTCGATCTTTGGAGCGAGTAGGCTGAAGATTCCGATGCGCTTTCCGCCGCGCTCGATGATGATCGAATTTTCGAAGACTTGCTCTCCACTCTCGTCGACCAAATTGCCGCACAAAATAGGCACCGCATGTCGCGCGCTTAACTTTTTCAGTTCTTCAGTGCCGAGCATCAACAAGTCGTTTTCGCCCAGCGCAAAAGCAGTGCAACCGAGGTCGCCCCAAACAGAAAAGAAGGCTTCGGCTTTGAGCGGAGCCTGCTTGCGTACCGATTCATCGACGGCGAATTTTTCCGCGACTAGATCTCCGGTCTCCACGAAAAAAGCTTCGGGGTTTTTGTCGAGTTCGTCCTCGATGTAGCCAGCGATACGATCGATGCCACCGATTTGACCGACGACGCAACCACAGGGCTCGATGTAACCGTTGACGGTGCCCGTAGTGAGCAAGGTCAAATCGGCCGGCTCGCGCGGCGCTTCTCCAGCACAACTTGTGCCGAGCGATAGAAAGAGCCCGAGTGTGAG
>JBLINP010000180.1:0-9809 GCA_047639415.1 Planctomycetota bacterium
GGAGTGGAAAGGTCGCAGCGTGCATCCACTTTCGAGGAGTGGGGAGAGCGTGGACGGCTGGAAAAAACGGAATTCGGTCGCGGCTTGAAGATGTGCGGCTATCAACACGGATGCTAGGCAGTTCAGTATCGTTTCGTCGTTCGAATCCACTACTGGTGACAGTTCGCCGCGAACGCGCAAGGTGAAATTGAGCGGCGCCGAAGAGTCCGTGTCGTTGAGAATCGCAGTCGAATTTGGTCGCTCGTTGAGCGTAAAGCCGTGCTCGAAACCATTCACACCGTTCTTGTACCACTCCTCCAGTGACGCATCCCATTGGTTCGTAACGCGCGCACCTTCTGCGCGAACAACGGCCTCGTCTCCTACCGACTGCTCATGCCCGCTGAACCCGTAGTTCTTCAAGTCGAGCCCCCAACTCCAACTGCCACTGTCCGGAGCTACCGAAAAGCCACGCCCGTCAAAGTTCAGATTCCAGCCTCGATTAGGATTGCGAGCTTCGAAACCTCCGTCCGTTTCGATCGCCGCATGTCGCCCCGCTTCGTAAAGGGAGCGAACGGCTGCCCAGTCGTTTGCCTCGAGGCCGGCCGGTATCGAATCCTGCCCGGCCACGAAGGGCGACAAGCTTATCAATGAGATGAGAAGCGGCGCGATGCCAGTGAAACGTCGAAAACCTGCCGCACGGGCGCTGGAGAGGGGTTGGGAGCCGCAGGAATTTCTCGAAAACGGAAAGAGGCTGAGGAAGGGCAAGCTTCATCAGCCTCTTAATGCGGGCGCTGTCCGAGCGGCGAACTGTTACTTCTTCGGCTTCACGAACTCGAGGAAGTAGTTCTCCTCGAAGCCCTTCACTTTGACTTCGCGAACAAACTCAAAGCCGGCCGCAACGATCTCGGCTTGGAACACTTCTTTACCAGCACGAACGTGGTTGAGCATCCACTCGCGCGACGTTCCTGGGATGCGCTCGAAGTCGACGATGACGAATCGTCCGCCCGGCTTCAAAGCGCGCAGAATCGACTTCATCGTCGCCGTCGGGTATTCGAAGTGGTGATAGGTGTCGCATGCGAAAGCCAGGTCGATGGACTCCGGCGGGAGCACGACGGAATTTTCCGCGCACAGGACCGGGCTAACGTTGGTCACGCTTCGGTCCCGCGACACCTTGCGAATGTGCTCCAAGAACCTGGGCGCGATGTCGACGGCATAAACCCAGCCTTTGCCTGCGACTACTTCTGAAAAGAGGAAGGAGTAAAAGCCCGTACCCGCGCCGATGTCGGCCACTGTCATTCCGGGCTTCAAGCCCAATAGCTTCACGACCTCTTCGCGCTCGGAGTAAACCTCGCGACTCTCAACTTCAAATCGCTTCAGGTAGTCGTCGACATTCAGTTCAGCATCTTTAAACGAGTCGTTGATGCCTTCCTTGATGCTCTCTTCCTGCCCGACACCTTTCATACGCTCGCGTTCGATATAAGCGATCGCCTTGTCTTTGTATCCGGCTGAACTTAGGCCAATCATCTGCGCTTCGGCGAGTGCTTGTTCGAGCGGAACCCCTTGATCGAGCACTCGGAATGGCAGCCACGCGCCGCCGACCCGATTGGCCGACCCGCAGTGAAAGAGCGTGGGACTAGAAACGTCACCAAGCAGAGCACGAACGCGATCAAAAACTTCGTCCGTCAACGAATCCGGCTGACGGAAAGGCACCGATACGTACTCAACGCCGACCTTCGCCAACTCTGCTTTCTCATCCCATGAAAGCTCTCCGTCCTGCCGAGCGGAAATCACTCTCCGAATCCCCTGCCCTTCAAACAGAGCGACATCTGCAAGCGTGAACTGGCCCGTGAACCAAAGCGGTCCGCTGCGGTGAACGTTTATTGTTTGGCCAAGTTCCGCCGCAACGATCGGCTCGACTGTGGAAGAGTCTTGGGGTGCGTACCCAAACAATGAAGCGAGAAGGAAACCGGCGTGGAGCAGATTGAAGTTCATGACGTGGAGTTAAAGAAGCGAAACTGGCGGACTTTCGATACGGGATCCTAGCTCGGATCCCGTATCAATCACCAAGCAAGCTCGCGAAGTTCACGCAGAGACTTGGAAGCCTACTAATTCGTACGTATAGCCGCCCTCCGAACGCGCGGCTCTACCCGAAAACTTCCGCCAGCAAACAGCGAACGCCGCCGCCGCCATGCGATTCGATCGTATTCATTGGGGTATGCACAATTCGAGCGAAACGCTCAATTTCGGTGCGCTGCGCCGAGTTGAGGCTTTTATGCGCGCCAGATGAAAACACGGCCAGACTCACTCCGTCACTCGAACGAAGCGCTAGGAAGTTCCCCGCGAATCTCTGCATTTGCTCGAGCGAGATCGGGATAACTGCATGACCCGTTTCGGCAAGCCGTGTCTGAACCGCGCCGCGTTCAACTTCGTCGTGGATTGACTCAGCGCACACCAGAGCGAAGTCGGTACCGATGCCCATCATGACGTTCGTATGAAAGACTGGCGTTCCGTCAAAACCGACCGAATCAAAGACTACAAGTTCATAACGCATGCGACGCGCGAACTCTTCCAAACCGGCATCCGTTGTGCGCGGTGAACGGCAGGCGTAAGCGATGCGGTGCTTTCGATCGAGAACCACACTTCCCGTACCTTCTAGAATTGCTCCTTGCTCGTGCAAACCAGTCAGGTCTTCGGTTTTGGGCCAGGATAGGTCTGATTCCGACTGAAGCTTCGAAATCAAATCCGGCCGCACTTCCTCGCGGCGATTGGGCGTCAACATCGGATAGAGCACGATCGTTCCGTTCGAATGAAACGAGATCCAATTGTTGGGGAACATCGAATCCGGAGTGTGTGGCTCCGGCGTGTCTTCGAACACGTGCACGATTACGCCCGCGTGGCGTAGAGTTTCGACGTAAGCGTTAAATTCGGCCAAGGCGAAATTCTGAATTGACTCCGCATCCAAATTGCCTTGCTCGGTTTGGAATGCGTTCGTCGCCGCGGTTTGGACATTGCTCTCAAATCGAATCGGCCTGACCATCATGACGCGATTCGTCGTTTGCTGCTCCGCGTCACCGTGGTCTGTCGTTTTCATAATGGCCTGCACTGATCGACGATTCGATTTTGAAATCGATTCACCCAACTTACCCAATTTGATCCAGCAGGCCACAATCAGTGTGGTAACGCCGAAGGAGTTTGGCGCCTTGCAAGCGGGTTGTTGAGACGGTCCGATGGGCTTAATTTTGAGTTTTGGAACGGTTCTGTAAGTTGCGAGTTCGCCACGATTAGTGCCTCCTCTAGGCATGGCCAACTTCAATCACTCAAAAAGTTCATCCAACGTCTCCGCCAATTCATTGCATACGTTAATCGCATTCGTCGCGCTCTTCAGCGTCCTTACGAGTTGCGCCTCAACGCCGGAGATTGCCGACCTTGTTCTCGTCGGCGGCGAAGTGATCACTCTCGATAATGACCAGCCTACCGGTCAGGCCATCGCCATTCGTAATGGCCGAGTACTGCGAGTCGGTAGCGTCGAAGCGATTGAAGCCTTGGTCGGCGCGAATACGGAGCGAATTGATTTGGATGGTGGCCTAGTCATTCCGGGCTTCATCGAAGGGCATGGGCATTTTCTCGGAATCGGCGACATGCAGTTGCAACTCGATTTCATGCGAGCGACCAACTACGCCTCTGTCATCGCAATGGTCGAGGAAGCCGTTGCGGACAGTCAGCCGGGGGAACTCATTCGCGGGAGAGGTTGGCATCAATCCAAATGGTCGGACGTTGCGGAGGGAAGCGTGCAAGGTATGCCGCATCACAAGCAACTGTCAGCCATCTCGCCGAACAACCCCGTCATCCTTGAGCATGCGAGCGGGCACGCAGCTTTGGCCAACGAACGCGCGATGCAACTCGCGGGCATTGATCGCAACACTCCCGATCCCCCCGGAGGCGAAATCCTGCGAGATGCAGACGGCGAACCGATCGGAGTCTTTCGAGAAAATGCCATAGATTTGCTCAATCCCGTTTTTTCGGACGCGGCAGCTCCTGATCCACGTCAATTAGCCATGCTCGCGCGCGACGAATGCTTATCCAAAGGAATCACTAGTTTTCATGACGCGGGCTCGCCGCTCGCCGTTGCAGATGTTTATCACGAGCTTGCGAAAGCAGGCGAGTTGGGACTCAGACTCTTCGTGTTATTGAGCGATTCAAACGAAACCCTCTCCGCATCGCTTGACGATCACCCGTTGCTGGCCATCGAGAACGACCATCTGGCCGTTGGAGGCATTAAACGCTCGATTGACGGCGCTTTGGGCTCTCACGGAGCTTGGTTGCTCGAGCCCTACAGCGATCACGCGGCCAGTCACGGTCTCAACAGCATCACGGTCGAATCACTGCGGGAAACCGCACGGATTGCTGTCGAGTACGACTTACAGCTTTGCGTTCACGCGATCGGTGATCGAGCGAACCGCGAAACCCTGGACATCTTTCAAGACACCTTCGAGGAACATGCCGACCGAACCGATTGGCGTTGGCGCATTGAACATGCTCAGCATTTGAATCCCGATGACATTCCGCGCTTCAAAGAGCTGGGAGTTATTGCTTCGATGCAGGCCGTTCACTGCACGTCGGACGCCAGCTTTGTCGTCGACCGTTTGGGCGAAGAGCGCGCACGGGACGGCGCCTACGTTTGGCGCACACTCGTCGATTTGGGCGTCGTCGTCACCAACGGAACCGATGCTCCGGTCGAGAATGTCGACCCCATCGCGAACTACTATTCGGCCGTAACTCGACAAACCAAAGCCGGAACAACCTTCTTCGCCGATCAACGTCTAACTCGTATCGAAGCGTTGCGTTCCTACACGCTCAACAACGCCATCGCTTCCTTCCAAGAGGATCAGAAGGGTTCTCTAGCACCTGGCAAACTCGCGGACATCACGGTTCTATCCCGCAATATCACAACGATTCCCGTTGAAGAAATCGCACAGACGAAAGTGCTCTACACGATCGTCGGCGGTCGCGTGCTCTACAGCTCAAACTGAAACGGCGTGTGCTTGCAGCTCTTCGAGATCGACGAATTCTAGGGCCGAGATGTGAGTCGATTCCAATATGACGGGCGGCGCCATTTCTGCTTCGAGCGCTTCCTTCCAACGCTTCGCACATAGACACCAACGATCACCAGGCTTCAACCCTGTGAATTCGTATTGGGGCATCGGTGTCGACAAGTCATTGCCGCAGGCGGCTGAAAACGTCAAAAAGTCGGCCGTAGCTTCGATGCAGACCAAATGCAGGCCAACGTCGCCCGTGATCATCCGGCAACAGCCATCTCGGTAATAGCCGGTGAGGGGATCGAAACTGCACGGGGCAAGCGGCTGACCGAGGACGTTTCGTCCCAGCCTTTTCTTTGGTTCTGACATGCCCAGATCCTAGCGAATTCGACCTGTATCGGTAGAACTGGACGACTTCTTGCGAATCGAATCCTGCTAGATCGGTCAAGCGAGGGTGACTCACCAAGCCACCCTTCGCGCTCCCGCCCCTAACTATGCTTGGGAATACCTCTTTTCGATTCGTAGGCTTTCGGGAGCATGCCCCCCCCAGCCCCGTCACCCTCGCGCGCGCAACGCCTCGAACAACTCACGAACTTCGAGCCCGACGTGATCGTCGTTGGCGGCGGCATCACCGGCGCAGGCATTGCGCTCGACCTCGCGCTGCGCGGCATTCGGACGCTAATCGTCGAGCGCAAAGACTGGGCCTCGGCAACTTCAAGCTCCTCCTCTCGCCTGATTCACGGCGGCCTGCGTTACCTCGAACAATATGAGTTCGGTCTCGTTCGCGATTCGTGTTTAGAGCGCGCCCTACTTCTTGAAAATGCATCGGGCTTGGTGTGGCCGGAAAACTTCCTGTTCCCCATTCACCGCGGCGATCGAGTCGGTCGCCTCAAGTTGGCTGCGGGGCTCATGTTGTACACGCTACTTTCGATTCCACGAGCACTTGGAATCCCCAGTATGCTGCCTGCCCGCAAAGCGTATCGACTGATCCCCGGCGTCGACCCGATCAAATTGCGCGGCGCCGGCCAATACCTTGACGGCGCAACGGATGATGCGCGTCTCACTCTTGCCGTCATCAAATCGGCGATTAGCGCCGGAACTCTGGCGATATCGCGCATGGAGATGCTTTCGATCGATGACGGTGCAAACGGAACAATCGTCAAATTGCGCGACACACTTGTCAATCAAGAGTACGAGGTCAAAGCGCGCTCGGCCGTGCTTGCTGGCGGCCCCTTCACCGAGTCCATGCGAAAGCGCGCCGACCTAGGCGGCGATTGGATCAGCCCAACACGCGGCACCCACATCGTCGTTCATCGCGACCAGTTACCAACCGATGGCGCCGTGATCTTTCCGTCGAAAGTCGATGGCCGGGTGATGTTCCTAATTCCGTGGCCGCGCTACACCATCATCGGAACAACTGATTTGGATGCCGATCCAGAGTTGCCCATTCGAGCGACGCGGGATGAAGTTGAGTACCTGCTCGAATCCGTTCGTGGACTAATCCCGCTCACCGACCTTTGCGAGGATGACGTCGTGTCGACTTGGGCGGGATTGCGACCGCTTTTGGCGGCGCCCAAGAGCAATCCCTCTGCTCGTTCTCGCGAAGAACGCGTCGAACGCAATGGCAACATCTTCACCATCGCCGGTGGAAAACTTACGGGCTACCGAAGCATGGCCGAAAAGCTCGGTGTGGAAGTTTCGAAAGCGATTGGAAAGGGCGATCACTCGCGCCACTCACCTTCACGACATCACAAGCTTTACGGAGCGTTCGCCGAGCGCTCATCCCGTCCGACTTGGTCGCGATTGAGTGAGGATGGAATGCCTCAGCCCACGACCGAATCCCGCGCGCGGACGATTGCCCAGTACAAACGGTATTCGGCGATGACCGAAGAAGTGCGGTTGTATTGCGCTCAAAAGGAAAACGGTGAGGAACAGCTCGACGCCGAAACCCTGTTGGGCGAGGTCGACTGGGCCGTTGAGCATGAGGACTGCTTGACGCTTTGCGACTTCTTTTATCGGCGCACCGATTTGGGGCTCGGCCCGCTGGAAATCGCTGTTGCCGCGCTCGAAAAGGTCGCAATGCGTATGGAGAAACTGCTCGGTTGGGACCAAGCTTTAGGCGAGCAACAGCGCTCCGAACTCCTCGCGAAATTGGCCGAAACGCACGCCTGGCGCGAAGATCCAGCCTAGCTCCTGTTTTTGGCCCACAAGCCATTCAGATTCCACGCTCGGATGTCAGGCCTCGAGGCCGTACAGTCGAAAAATCGAATGGCCGCACGGCCTTTCACTCAATTCCGAATTCCGTCCCTCTTCGCAACCTTCCGCAATTCTAATCATGTTGATTCTCTTCATCCTGATGTTTGCCCTCGCCGGGATTCTGCTCTATTTCGAGCGCCCGTACTGGGCATGGGCAGCGCCGCTCACACTCCTTTTCGGTTGGTGGTATTCCCAGAGCGGAAGCACAACAGCTTTCACGATATTTGGAACTCTCGCCGCCATCGTTATCGTGGTTGGCGGAGTGCCGATGCTTCGACGCAGCTTCGTGAGTAAGCCGTTGATGCCACTGGTCGCCAAGATGCTGCCGAGCATGAGTGCGACCGAACGCGAAGCGCTCGACGCCGGAACCGTTTGGTGGGATGCCGATCTCTTTTCGGGCAATCCCGATTGGAAAAAGCTGATCGACTACCGCGGCAAAGAACTCACCGAGGAAGAGCGCGAGTTTTTGGCTGGGCCGGTTGAAGCTGTTTGCGGAATGGTCACCGATTACGATCTCGGCGAGCTAGGCGACCTTCCCGATGAAGTTTGGGCCTTTCTGAAAACCAACGGCTTCTTTGGCATGATCGTTCCGAAGGAGTACGGCGGTCTAGGATTCTCCGCGCTCGCGCACTCGGCGATCATCACGAAATTGGCTAGTCGTTCCGTTGGCCTGTCCGTAACCGTGATGGTTCCGAACTCGCTCGGCCCGGCTGAACTGATCCTGCACTACGGAACACAGGAACAAAAAGATCACTACTTGCCGCGCCTCGCTAGCGGTGAAGACATTCCGTGCTTCGCATTGACTGAACCGAGCGCCGGTAGCGACGCGGGCTCGATCACGAGTTCCGGCGTCGTCTGCAAGGGCATGTGGCAAGGCGAAGAAGTTCTCGGCATGCGCCTCAACTGGGACAAGCGCTATATCACGCTGGCTCCGATTGCCGACTTGATTGGACTGGCGTTCAAATTGCAGGACCCCGAGCATTTACTGGGCGAAGCCGACGATATGGGCATCACCTGCGCTTTAATTCCCGCCGACCTGCCTGGCGTCATCACCGGAGCCCGCCACGATCCGCTCGGTTGTCCGTTCTACAACGGAACAACGCAGGGCGAAGACGTCTTCGTTCCGCTCGGAAATATCATCGGTGATCGCAAGATGGCCGGACACGGTTGGCGCATGCTGATGCAATCGCTCGCAGCAGGCCGCGGAATTTCATTGCCCTCTATGTCCGTGGGTGCAGCGCAACTCGCCACGCGGACCGTCGGCGCTTACGCCACAATCCGCGAGCAGTTCGGCCTTCCGATCGGTCGCTTCGAAGGCATCGAAGAACCGCTGGCTCGCATCGGCGGCATGACCTACGCGATGGATGCGGCACGCGTGATGACTTTGGGCGCGATCGATAACGGCGAGCAACCGTCGGTACTGACCGCTGTGATGAAGTGCTACCTCACCGCCGGCATGCGCGACATCATTACCGACGCGATGGATATCGTTGGAGGCTCCGGCATCTCGCGCGGGCCCAAGAACATTCTCGCTGGCTGTTACACGTCGTTGCCGATCGCCATCACCGTTGAAGGCGCCAATATCCTGACGCGCTCCATGATCATCTTCGGTCAAGGCGCGATTCGCTGTCACCCACATGCACAAGCGGAAATTACCGCAGTTGCTGATCGAGACCTCGCCGGATTCGACAAGCATTTCTTCGGACACATAGGCTTCGTTTTCACCAACGTCGCCCGGTCGTTCGCACTCGGCGTTACACGTGGAGCGATCGCTGAAACGCCCGTGCCTGGAGTAGCCGGACCAATGTTTGCTCAGTTCACAAGAATGAGCGCGGCCTTCGCTCTGCTCGCCGACGTCTGCATGGGCACCCTCGGCGGCACTCTGAAGTTCCGCGAAAAGGTCACCGGTCGTTTGGCCGACGCCTTCTCTTGGCTGTACATCGGATCCGCCGCGCTCAAGCGATTCGTCGATGAAGGTCAACAAGAACGCGACTTGCCCTACGTACGTTGGGCCACGAACCACGCGCTCTATCAAATTCAAGAGGCCATGATTGGCGTCTTGGAAAACATGACCTTGCCCTTCGTCGGCCGCACTGTCCGCACGCTACTGTTCCCGTTCGGTCGCAGTTACAGCCCGCCCTCCGACGCGCTCGTCGCCAAAGTCGCCCAAGGACTGTTAGAAGACGGCGAAGCACGCAAGCACCTCACGCGCGACATCTACATGCCCTCGTCGACCGAACCGGGTTTAGGCACGCTCGAAGAAGCGCTTGGACACGTCGTGAAAGCTCACGGTGTGAAGAAGAAGATTCGGAATGCGGTCAAAACGAAGCAACTCGCTCGCAAACCCAAATCCGACATCAATCAGCGCGCCTTAGAGGCCAAAGTGATCGATGAGGCCGACCTCGAACTTTTGCATGCTGCCGATCGGGCTCGCGCCACGGCAATTGCCGTGGACGCCTTCGATCCGCCGGTTCAACACGAAGTTCGCAACTCCGCCTAACGGACAACAGTGGTCGCGGACGCCGGGGCTCAGTCAGT
>JBLINP010000181.1:0-9692 GCA_047639415.1 Planctomycetota bacterium
CCATCTGATTGATGCGGTGGAGCTATTCAAGCAGTCTGAGATGGCGTGCTGTTCAAATGCCCGAGTCTTTCGATCTTCTGCACGACCTGAATAAACTCAACGGCGGATAGCGGCTTCTGGATGTATGCGTTTGCGTGATGCTGGTACGCGCGTAACACATCGCTGTCATGATCAGAAGTCGTCAGGACGACAACGGGAATGTCTCGTAAAGAATCATCGTTCCGCATCTCGGCTAGCACCTCGTGTCCGTTCTTTTTGGGGAGGTTGATGTCAAGCAATACGAGATCGGGGAGTGGGCGATCGCGGTGATCTCCGTCTCCACTTAGGTATGCGATTGCTTCAACTCCATCAGAAGCAACATGGACATTGCTCATGAGCTTGCTTCGGATTAGTCCCTCACGAATTAACTCGACATCGCCAAGGCTATCCTCAACAAGCAAGATTTCAATTGGTTTGATAGACATGCCTGTTCGGTTGATCAGAGTTCTTGTGAACAAGGGAGCCAGGAGCTTCTGATTGATTCACTTGCGGAAAGCTGAAGACGAAAGTTGATCCTTCACCAAGACGAGATTCGAACCAAATCTCTCCGCCATGCGCGTCGATTATTTTCTTCACGACGGCCAGGCCAATCCCGGTCCCCGGAAAAGCTTCATTGGTGTGAAGGCGTTGGAACACTTCGAAGATTCGATCGGCATACTGGGCTTCGATCCCGATTCCGTTGTCGCGAACGAAAAATACGTTGAGCGCTCCTCGGTGTTCCGCGCCAACCTCAACGATCGGCTTCTGACCCGATTCGTGAAACTTAATTGCGTTCGCGATGAGGTTCTGAAAGACGTGCGCTACATGCTGCTCGACGCCAATAACGTCCGGAAGGTCCTGGCGGGTTACGTCCGCATTCGTCTCTTCAATCAGATTCGTGATGTCTACGAGAACTCTATCGAAGACTGCGTTCGTATTAACCCGGACTGGTTCGATCTGAATTCGTCCAATCCGGGAGTATTCCAGTAGACCCTTAACAAGGGCCTGCATGCGAACAGCACCGTCCACCATAAATCCAAGCCATCGATTCCCGCGTTCGTCTAATTTGCCTTCGTACTCTTCGCCCAAGAGAGTTGCAAAGCTACGAACCATTCTTAGCGGTTCCTGAAGGTCATGCGAGGCGACGTAAGCGAAGCGTTCTAACTCCTGGTTAGAGAGCTTCAACTCCTTCGTTTGCTGCTTGAGCTCGGCTGTTGCCGAATCTGCGTATCGTAGGGCTCGACGATTTGCTCTGGAGATCAACACAAAAAGACCAATCAATAGAGCATCGATAACAAGACCGCCGATGAGAATCGTCCTTGGCTGAGAGTTGCTCTGCGCTAGTCTAAATGAATCAGCAGCACGGATGTCAAATGTCCAATTGCGACCGTACATCGCAATCGTCTTAGTTCGCTCGATCATCGGGTCGCGATCAAAGTCAGCAACATCTGGGCTGTGCTCGTCATACAGAACCTCGTCGCCATCTGATATTCGAACACCGACGTATCGATTCTCTTCTGCGAGTACTCCTCTCATCAGATCCTTGACGACGAATGGTGCGTAGACCATTCCGCGAAAAGATTCCAATCGTTCTTCAACCGTTGACGCTTCAGGGTTCGCGTAAAACGGCGCGTAGAAGAGGAAGCCTGGTGTACTCCCCGCGTCCTGTACCAGCACGATCGGTCCCGTTATCTGGGAAGCGCCTGTACGACGCGTTCGCTTCGCAGCTTCGAATCGATTGGTCTCGTGCGCCATGTCGAGTCCAACGGCTTCGATGTTCTTTGCCAACGGCTCGATGAAGGTAATCGGAAGGTATTCATCCTCCTCGTGCTCCGGATACGGAGCGAAAGCGGGGTACGACTCCTGCTCTCTAGCTATGTACTCATCGATTTGATCGGGCGCGACCGAACGGATAACACCAAGGCCGCTTATGCCGGGATACTTAACCTCGATGTGGATGCTTCGCGTGTAGTCGCGCCACTGCTCACGAGTGACGGATTCACCATACGTGTCGTAGACGGCAACGCCTGCCCACAACGCGTCTTCGTACTTCCGCATCCGTTCTTCGACTTGACTTTGAAGGCTGTCAGCTTCGCGTTCAAACTGTTGCTCGCGCTTCTCGCGAACTTGATTTTGTGTGAAGTACCAAGCGCAAAGCGTCACGACCAACGAAAGCGAGACGATCACCCAATGAAACCAATGGAGTGAGGCCGCTTTTTGAAGTTTCGTGCGGTGGTCGTCGCTTAATTCATGCATAGAGACACTTGTTGCGGAGCAGATGAGACGGATCCCATCACGAGTAACTTCGACACCCGACACTCATCCCTGTATGCGCTAGCATACTTCGATTCGCGAAGACTCTAAATCGGGAAACCGGCTGAGACCACCCGACCTCCTCCGGCACTTATAAAAAGCAATGGCCGAAGACGAAAACGGGGTAAACACTTCAGTTCAAAACGCAGGTGGCCTGCGTCACACCGTCGCTCGAAGCAAGAGTCCGATATTCAGCGATCCAGTGAGCGCGAGTTTCTCGCCGACCAAACCGGAATTGATTTCGGGCTTCAAGCGATGCTCTAGCGAATTTGGAAATCGTCGGTTCCGAGCTTGTCCTAATCCAGATCGCGCTCTATCCGCTGCTAAAAAGCGTCGTCGAGTAGCACCGAGAACTGCGGATTCGAGAGGTAGAAGCGCGTGCCGTCATAGAAGTATGCCTCTTCGTAGATCGTCGCGAAGTCGATCCTAGCACCAGCCTGAAATTCTCGTCGGGACCGCGAGGCTGAATCGCGCTGTATATGTCCGCTTCGTGCCTAAATGCGCCATAAAGACCTGATTCCGAAACTCCGCTTTACACTCGCCAAATCACGAAAAGGAGAACGCGCATCGGGCTGCGAGATCACACCTCCAAATGTGCCTACTTCGTTCGCGCTTGAAGAGCTTGATTGACGGCCTTCACGAGTCCTTCGGGATCTTGGGTTCCCATCCCCGTCTGCTTGTTCTCGTCGAACGCAAGCCAAACCGTCTGGAGTCCGTGGGAACGCCACAGCCAACCCTTTGATGTCAAGCGTATGCCCCAGCCCCAATACCAAGGCGTAAGTCGCGCTTGGACCGCGCGTACTCGATCAATCGACATGCGTCGTCCGATAAAACCCCCGCCAAAAAACCACCGAACTTCGTCCTCAGTAACGCGAACGGTTAGGACGGCGAAGTGGGCTACAAAGAACGCGAAGGCGACGATGAGCAATCCGATGAAAGCTTCGGGGCGCCCCGCAACTCCATGGGTAACCGCGATGGCCAGTCCGCCAACTCCAATGAGTCCCGCAATCATGCGAATCCAACTCCCGGTCGATTTCGATTCGTAATCGTTTAGTCCCATACCTCAACCTCGGTCTTCACTAGTTCTAATTATGATTCGGGTGGAATCACGACATCCCAAACGTACTTGAACGTCGGATTAGACATTCGGATTCATCGTAAACCACGGTGGAGGGTCGAAAAACTGCTCAGCAGCTTTCATTATTTGGAACTCGGTACACCGGCGAGATTCGGTCCTCGACTCGCACGAGAGCCCCATCTTTATGCATGGCCGTGATAGGAATCGCTTGGTTAAGCGAGGTATGCTCAACCCTGTGGCATGACAGACTCATTGCGAACAGATTCGGATCAACGACAGACGGCAGCGCGCTGGAAACTCCTGCCTGCGGTTTACCTCGTGGCCTTAGTCGCTGCGGTCTTCCTGCATGAGAGTTTGTTCGGCGGGAAAGTACTGACGCAGATCGACGCGTTGATGCTGTTCGAGCCTTGGGCTTCAGAGGCACCGGCAGACTTTCGCGCCTCGAACGAGTTGTTGCTCGATCAAGGATTGCAAATGTTGCCCTTCCTGGAGTTCTTCCAGGAGCGTATCGCTGCGGGCGAAATGCCGTTGTGGAATCCGCATAACTACGCGGGTCATCCGATTGCCGCCGTTCCGACTGGCGGACTGTTCTGGCCACTGCACTGGTTCTACTTCGCCTTCCCGACGTGGAACTATCACGCATGGAGCGCCTTCCTTCGCATCACGCTTACCGGTCTCTTCATGCTGTTGTTCCTCCGCGAAATCGGAACGGCACGCTTGCCCGCAACACTCGGAGCCATCGCCTTCGCGCTGTGCGGCTTTTCAATCGTCTGGCTGAACCATCCGCATACGCAAGTGTCGATGTTCTTACCGTTGCTCCTCTATTTCGTCGAGCGCGCCAGCACACGGCCAAACTTGCGCATGGTCGGATTACTCGCGCCCATCATCGCGCTCGTTTTCCTAGGTAGCCACCTTCAAACCGCTGCGCACGTACTCATCGGTTTCGGTATGTACGTCGTCTTTCGACTGTTCGTACCGATCAACGAGGCACGACTAACAACTCGTGGGATCGCTCATCTCGCTGGAGCGGGAGCACTCGGCGCACTCATCGCGATGCCATTGCTCTTGCCCTTCTTCGAGTACATGAGCGTGAGTCAGGGCGCGATCGCTTCCGCCGAGCGTAATTTGGTTGCCGCAGTTGAACCGACGACAGCGCTTTCGTTTGTCATCGCACCCGATCACGCCGGTCATCCGCTCGACGGAGACTACACCGGCCCGCTCGGCGCACACCTCAACTACCAAGAGCTTGTCGGAGGCTGGGTCGGACGCTTGGTCTTATTGCTGTCGCTCGCAGCGCTCTTCGTCGCCCGCAAAGAGAAGCGCACCTGGTTCTTCGCTGGTCTAGGTTTGTTCGCGGTACTCGTCGCCTGCCAAGTTCCATTCTTTTATGACGCGATGCGCTCGGTGCCCTTAGTCAAGAGCTCCAAGCTATTCCGCTTCTTCCTCCTGGTGGCGTTCAGCCTCTCGACACTCGGAGCTCTCGGTCTCGACGGGTTGCTTCGCCGCTTCGCACCCAACGAAAAATGGGCGACGGGCCTTGGACTCACCGCCTGCTCCATTGTCGCTTTGGAACTTGGTACTTGGGGATTTGGCTATAACCCGGCGATCGAGCAAGAGTCCCCCAACTTCCTTCCGAGCACCGCGACTACTGATTTCTTGGCGAAGGACGAAACGCTCTTTCGAGTACTCGGTCAAAAGTCATCGATCCTGATACCGAACGCCAACCTGTTCTATGGCGTCGACCTGATCACCGGTTACGACGCGATGGAGTACCGGACCATGGCCGAACTCATCGCGTTGCTCACAACGAGTAAAGAGCGCGAATACTCGATCAAAGAAATTCCGTTCTTCGACAAGCCGCTGCCGCTCTGGAATTTGCTGAACGTGAAGTACGTGCTCGCGGACGCTGAATTACCCGCGCCTCTCGAGCTTGTCCAAGACGAAAATATTCGCATCTACCAGAATCCGATGGTAATGCCGCGCGCCTTTGTCGCACGCGAAGTCGTCGTGATTGAAGACGATCAAAAGCGGCTCGACTACCTGGGCTCCCCAAGCTTCGACCCTTATGTTGCGGTGCTCGAGAATCAAGCGGACAACGATGCAACGAATGAAGGCGTCATCGGATCCGTAGCGATCACGAGTTACGCGCCTCGCAGAGTTCAACTCGACGCAACGCTCGAAACGACTGGATTGGTGGTTCTCACCGACGCGTTCGATCCCGGGTGGATCGCTACCGTCAACGGTGAACCTGTCGATATACTGCGTGTTGATCACACATTGCGCGGCGTCTGGCTCGAAGCCGGCGACTCGCGCATTGAGTTCGTTCACGACCCAGCAAGTTTCAAAATCGGCTTGTGGTTAGCAGCGATCGGCTCACTCCTAAGTTTGGTTCTGTTCACCCGCTCGCCCGCACATTCCACTCTTCCCCGAATCCCAGAAGATCCCTCATGAAGCCACTCGCCTGTTACGTAGCGGCGCTCTCATTAGGAGCTCCCGTGCTCACGGCCTGCATCGTGACTGAAGCTTCACACGGTGCTGAAGAAACTCCTGTCGTTCGAGCAACGACTCCCACGCAAATGTGGAACCTCGTGGGCAACGGCATCACTTTTGGCTCGGTCGTCTTGTTCGAATCGAGCACGGACAGTTTCTTCAGCGTTCGCAACGAATGGCAGCAAGACGTTGGGATGATCGACGCCATGGGACGCGCTTGGGCCTTCCAACCCCATCAAAAAGAGGCGCAGTGGGTGGGATCAGGCAGCGTGGTCTCCGGTGCAGCGCGGATTTTGGGCGTCGAGGGCGAGCCTGAGCTGCAGGACGCACCTCTGCCCGACTCGGGCGCTCCTGTGAGCCAGATCATCGGTCCGCAAACCGATTGAATCGGTCCTGTCCGACACGCCGCTCGGATTTTTTGCCGATCGTAGGGATAATTTTTCCAGGTCCGTAACCGTCCCGTAATGCGGGTGATTTTAAGGACGCCCTTGGTTCAGCCCTCGTCTTTCGAGGAGCTAAGTCATTGCATTGAAAAGCCCAGGCGATTTGCGCCTTCCTAAGCTCCGCTGACTCAGATTTGGGAACGCAACTAGATTGCAAACCGCTTAGGTGAAAGCGAGGCACGCTCGAGCAGATTCGGACTCATGCCACGGGGGGGACCTGATCGAAGAAGAGGCACCGGGGCACACCCGGCCCCACCCGCTTCCTCGAACCCCCTCCGATTCACGCTCATCCCATGATCAGGCTTCAGACCGGCGAATTCATCGGTACCTACCGCGTTACCGAATTTTTAGCTCGTGGCGGCTTTGCTTGCATCTACCTCGCGGAGGACGAGGCAGGTAACAAGGTAGCCCTCAAAGTTGGCGACGTCGCAGGCGGCGGACGCTACATCACCCGCTTCTTAGAAATCACGAGCAAGCGTTCGCCCGACTGGATCAGTCCGGACGAAACGCCCGGCGAAGCGATCTTCATGCGCAACGAGGGAGTCCGTATCGACTTCCTCGACCTTCATGAAATCGACGAACTCATCCGCCACGAAGCGGACATGCTCATGGCGTCGAAGCACCAGAACCTAGTTTCCGTTCGCGAACTATTCGAGCACGAAGGTCGCCCGATCATCGCCATGGATTTCATTCGCGGCAAAACGTTGCGCGAAAAGATCCGTCGACTGGAAGGCATTCGCCTCAACTGGTTCCTCTCAATCATTCGAGCTTTGAAGAAGCTCGAGAAGAAAGGGCAGCTCGCTTATCACGGCGACCTCAAGCCGGAGAACATCATCATCAAGCCGTCCGGCAGTGTCGTGATGATCGATCCCGCTTTGCGCGATACCGAGCGCAGCCTGATCTCCACCACCCCGCACTACAACCCGCTGATTCTCCAGAATCAAAAGGCCGACGTGATGGGCATCGGTGTGATGCTGTACGAAATTCTGACGGGCACCTTGCCCTTCGACGAAGTGCCGTGGCCCTACGCCGGCCGCGAACAAGGTGGTGAGATCGAGCGCTTGTCACTGTCTTACTTCCTCAGCTATCCCCCGCCGCGGGACCTCAATCCCAACACGCCGGAAGAGCTCGCACGTATCGTCTACTGCTGCTTGACCGTTCCCGAGTACGGGCTCACCGAGCTCGAAGAAGACCTGATCAAGTTCCTCCGCAAGGAGTAACACGATTACTCATCGAGCGCGCCTCACGGGCGCCTAATCACAAAAAAAAGCAGGGCCGGTTCGGCCCTGCTTTTTTTGTGTTCATAGCGAAGCCCGTGAAATACGTAAACACGTCTTCAAAAACATGATTCTCAATCGGCTTGGTAGATCCAAAGAAGCTGTCGTAAGCCTTCGTCAAGTCATGTAGCCAAGTTATGGGAAAGGACGTACCGTCCGGATACGCGGATTCATTTTCATTAGATTCCTTACTCTGGAAAAAGTATGCGAACGCATGCGCCATTCGAACAAACACATCTCGTTCCGCTTCCAACCTCCCAGCACCGATTCCGTTATCGCGGCAAAGATGGATCAGTTCCGCAAACATCAAAAAGTTCAGGCCGCCGTTCGGTGAACCGTGCGAAATGAGTTTTTTATGAATTTCCTTTACGGGATGAGTTACAGCTAGGCGCCCTGCGACAAAAGCGTCGAACGCGACGGGGCGAAACCCCTCCTGCGTCCACGACGTCGGCCATTGACACAGGCGTTCCTCCGAGAGACTTGGATGATCGTCGTCAAACCGCTCAAATGCTCGTTGCACGACCTGAACGACTCGTTGCAAGTGTTCGACGAAATCGACGCTCTGAGAAGCGGACCAATTTGGTCGGCGCTGGCGATCGGCTCGGCCGCACCTTCCCCTCAGGACCAAACGCGTCGCAAGCTCTTCCTGAACAGCGAGAATAGAGTTTCGCAGCATATTGACGTCGAGCAATCCAACGTCCGTAGCTACGTCTAAATCGTAGAAAAACAATTCGACTCGGTGGCGAGCCTGGATGGAATCCTTACGACTCGCAAAGAGCGCTTTGATTCTCTCCCGGGACGGCTGAATTAGGCTTCCAACATCATCGTCTACGAGCGCTTTCGATAAACCCGCCGTACCCGAATCATCCAATGCGCCTGATGTAGGAATCAAAAAATTCCGAGCAACTCCAGACGTCCTTGTTCCGAAGCGCGACTGAACCTCACCAGCGTCATCCAGCAGCCTACTTGGGGCAATTGATGGCAATGCGAGGAGTTCATCATTCAACGGTTCGAAGTTAAATCCCCAAGTAGCTTCCGTGACAATCGGAAGATCTCCTTGAAAGTAAACTCGAACGCGGAACGGCGAGTGAGCGTCGAATTCCACGCTCTCTGCCCACACGACTTTGGCAATCAGTTCCCCGTAGGAGAATACCCCAATCGACTCGTCTATATGAGTCAAATCAAAAGGGACGAACCGAGTACGAGCGTACGAGAACTGGAAAGTAAGGTTGACAGCATGCTTGGGTTTCGCTGCCTCCCAAGTCCACGTTTGATACAAATGTTCGTCGGCCATTAAGCAACTCGAACGTACAAGTAGCCTTCACGAATGTCCCCGCGGAAGACCTCGTACAATAATCCGACATAATCGCTTCGAGGGTGCCAATTGCCCTCGAGATCCACTTTATGTCCGATTAGATGCTGCTTGGCTTGTGGGGCGAGCTCACCAGCACCCGCAATCGTTATTTTCGCCATGTAGAAAGCATGAACCAGCAGATGATCTACAAATACATTTCCTGTTGGGAATACCTGCTTCGGTTCCTGTGCCGCTAGGGCAAGCGCGAGAGCGGCTAGGTCTTCAGATACGGGGGCATTGTTACCGTCTGAGGCCTGTCCTGTTATTTCGATCTCCTGCACCTTTAGTGGAAGCTTGACGGGCGAGGAAAGGCAGGATTGTCGGGTGCAGGGCGGAAGCGAACGCGTCAGCGCGGGGAAATTTGGTGCGCGCGAGTAAGACAGCTGGTTGGGGGGCGATTCGTTTACTACGAGAGAGAGGGAAGCATGACTTAAACGGGGGAGTTGGGAGTTGGCGGGGGAGTGTGAAGTTTGGGAGGGAGTTTAGCGAGTGATTGAGATTGGGAGTTGTTGGGCAAGCGATTGGCTTTGGAGACAGGCGTTGAGTTGCGACGGGTCGAACGGGTCGAACGGGTCGACTGGTGACTAGTAACTGCTGACTGGTGACTGGTGACTGGTGACTGGTGACGCTGGACGATTAGTGCCGAAGTTTGAGCTATCGGATTTGTTGCTCGATCGGCTTGGTTTGAGTTCGGAATCGACCTGACTGAAATGCTAAAT
>JBLINP010000182.1:0-9634 GCA_047639415.1 Planctomycetota bacterium
CCCGCAGACGACCTTGTAAGGTCGTCGAGGACGCCAGTATCTGCAAAGTGCCAGCAGGAACCAATAGACCGGCAGTGCCGGTCGTTCGTGGTGTTTGGTCCGCGTGTTCATGAATAATTCGGGTTAGGGTAGCCGTCGTCAATCAGAAGCTAGGAAGTGTGACTCGTCTTCGCTATCGACTTTGAGCCCTATGCGGCAATGCAAAGCGCGATGTTCGATTCGCAACTTCCGACGAAATCCCACCAGGCCACCACTCCACCATTGATTATGAAATTCACCTTTCTTCGAGCGGCATTCCTCGCGCCCTGTATCGTCACATCGCTCAGCACCGCGCAGGTCTCATCTGAACTTGATGTCCGCTACATTTCCCCCGGAGACTGGAAGTCGGAACTCAAAGCGAGTATCGACGCGGGGAAAATCGAAGACCCCGCCAAACAGCCTCTCATTGAAGTTGCTCCCCTGCGCGGCCCATCAGTATCCGCGGCCACAGTATCCACGAGCAACGTCATCTTCCCCTTTGAAGACACTGGTGGAGTTCTAGTCGGCCAAGGCGCCCCGGGTGAACTTTTCGCCATCATGGCCCAAGCTGCGAATGAAGTCGTCAACACTCACGGTGATGATTTCGATTTCATCGGTTACTGGATGAACTTCGCGCCATCCTTCCAACTCGGCTCTGCGTTCTATCTGCCGATTCAAAATGACGTTACTGGGATCGGAGACCCGAGCGGGTCGGGTGCACCTGTCTTCAATCAAAGTGGTGCTTTGGGCTTGGCTAGCGACAAGATTCAGGGCTTCGTGATGATGCACAACATCAACGATGGCTTATGGGCCCCGGGCAATGGCCCCGACGCAGCCTTTACTCGATTGGTGCTCGCACAAGAATTTGGGCATCGCTTCGGCATGTTCCTACCCACCCTTCTCGATGGACGAGTCCTTCAAGGCGACGATGCTGGCTGCGGCCGCTCCGCCCACTGGAACTTTCGCGTAGACGGGCAAGGATCCGGAATGGAAATCGGCGAATGGGTCGGATCGAATCCCGCAACCTTGCTGTCCGGTGGGTTTGGAATTTCATTCAACAAAGACAGTGCACGTAGTCCCTTTAGCTTCCCCGATCTCTATTTGATGGGCTATGTTTCTGCATTTGAAATGGACACAATGATGTCCGAATTCCGCTACATGACTGAGGATTCTGCGGATTGCTTTCCGGGAGCCACGTACGACGGGGTGATCACGAACATCAATTCCGGCAACATTATTTCCGCCGCCGGACTCCGCGTCCCAGATGACATTTCCTCACAGAAAGAGTTTCGTTGCGCGTGGGTCATGCTGCATCAACCGGGAAGTCCGCCGACGCGCGCCGACGCCAAAAGAGCCGCAGGCATCGCCAATCAGCAACAACAGGATTGGTTTGACGGAACACTGGGTCGTGGAGTTCTAGACAACTCGTTATTTGATCTTCCGCACGCCGTCCCGTCTTCGATTCAGCCCTCGAGTTTGCGCTCGGACCTTTCGCAAGCCGCGCCGGGTCAATCGGTCGCACTTAGCCTAGATGCGGGTATCGAGCAGGCAGGCAAAGCCTATCGCTTGATCGGAAGCATCAGCGGCAGCCAGCCCGGAGTGACGATTTCCGCGGAAACGCGCCTGCCTCTCAACATCGACGACTATTCACGCTTGACGATGACGATGCCGAACGCCGACCTCTTCACCAATTTCGTCGGCAATTTGGATAGCGCTGGTCGAGCGCAAGCTGCTTTGAATCTGCCGTCGTCACTGGGCCCCACGTACTTCGGCCTGAAGCTTCAGCACGCCTTCGCGACTCTCGATGAATCAGGTGGAATCACCTTCGCCAGCAACGCTGTCACGATAACGCTGGTTCAGTAGCACTGACTCGCATTCAACTTATACGCGGCGGGAGTGAATCAACGGATTCGCTCCCGCCGTGTCTGTTTGGAGGTGGAATCGCTCCACAAACGAACGGCTCAACCGCCGGTCAATCCACTCGGCGCACAATCATCCGCTGATTCGAAGTTCTCGCGCCGAAGAACATGCGAACTTTGTCGAAGATGATCAGAGGCGCTAGCAAGAGCGGGTTTTGATAGTGGAAAAATTTGAGCCAGCCCTCGCCTTTGCGTTTCACTAAGGCTGAGTTGTAGAACGAGTTGATCCAGAACGAGGTGCTGATCAGAGACTCGGACTTCACGTGCTCAAACCCGGCATCCGTACACAGCTGCTTCAACGTATCGGGCGTAAACAAAGTCCAATGTCGCGGGATGTGATAGCCGCCCCACAAACCATCTCGGTAGAGTGCTTCGTCTAGACCGGCCACGTCGGGAGTTTCGATCACGAATAAGCCGCCCGGTGCCAGTAGATCACGCACTTTGCGAGTCATTTCGTCGGGTGCGGAAACATGCTCGATCACTTGGAACAGAACGATCATGTCGAACTTGATCGATCCCGGATCGTAATCCTCGAGGCGCGTATAGACGGCTTGGATACCGCGCTCTTTCGCGCGCTCGACAGCAGGTTCATCGATATCGATTCCGTGCAACTCCCATTGCTTCGATCCGAAATCGCGCAGCGCACCGAGAAACCTTCCATCACCACAGCCCACGTCGAGAATGCGCTTTGGCCCCGATCCGAGCGTGCGTTGAAAAGCGCGTGCTTTCATCGCTTCCAACTTGCGCCGAAAAAAAGTGACTAGCGGGTTGCTGCGCTGGTTTTCATCAAACGAGTAATAAGTCGAAGGATAAATACGACGCAACTCGGACGTCGATGGACGCGGATTGAGGTAGACCAACGAGCACTTCTTGCAGCGCACGTAATTCCACTCATCGCGCGAAGTCCGATACTCGTAGTCATAACCGATCGCGACGGTTTGCGATTCACTGCCGCCGCAGACGCAACACTTGACGTGTTCCTTCTCCAAACTCGCCGGAATCGATTCATCATCGAGAAAGGGCGGCTTTGGCGGTTCTGCTTTGGACATCGTAGTTTTTGAACTCAGTCGCTAATTGGAACTTGGCGGCCTTCGAGGAAGGCGCGACGTGCACGGAATACTTTTGGGTAACGATGCCACGGCACGGTCATCCAAACATGATGAATCCCGTGATAGTTGTGACACAGCATCAAGGGCGTCAACCACTTCGAAGTGATCACGCGTGTGTCTCGATAGCGCTCGGCCGGCAAGCCTCGATGCGGAAGCACGTTCACGTACCAAGCGTGAATCCACATGGCAAAGCCCTTCGGTAGTAGCCAAGTCGTGAGGATAACGAGAGGCGATGTGAACCACGCCGCCATGCCGATCGTGATCAAGACGAGTAACAACAAGCCTCGATCGGCTCGCTTCTCCCACGCCGGCCGGCCCGCACGGTCGACGATTTCCAAAGCGCGCTTGGCCCCTTTTGGATAACGGAAGGGCAACGACCAAATCGAGCCCTCCAAGAACCAATAATCCGGATCGCGCTCGGGATCATTGACGTGCTCGTGATGCAGAATGTGATCGCGACGAACCGTGAAGTACGGCAACATCGCGGGCCAAGCACCGATTACGCCGACCAAATCATTGGCGGCGCGCGCCTTGAAAATCGTGCCGTGCCCGGCTTCGTGCCAAATTGTGAAGGACATGTTCAGGAAGAAAGTGCCCACGGCAACGTGCGCGCACGCCGCCCAAAAAGTCCATTCCTCGATCGAAAGCGCCCACCAGAAATTTGCGAGAAGGCCAGTCCACATCACAGCGCACAGCGCCAGGGTGGGCCAATCCACGCCAGGGTGGGCGAATAATCGCGCGATCTCGTCGCGATCCGCTTCCGTTCCGACTTCGTTTTCCGGTGTTTCCACAGTTCAAAATTGTACCTCCCAATGGACCGCGGACGAGCTTGAAGAATCTGGTAGTTGCGAGAGCTCTCCGGCTACGCGAAGCTCTGTGCACATGAAAAACATCGAGAGCAGCGCTGAGCAACTCGCCGTGGTCATGTCCGGCGGCGGAGCACGCTCCGCTTATCAGGTCGGCTGCTTGGCCCAACTGGTTCGTTCGTTTCCGTCATTGGGCGTCCCGATTCTCACAGGGGTCTCCGCCGGCGCAATCAACGCCGTGACCTTGGCGGCCTACACCGGAAATTTGCCAGAGCGAGTCGATCGACTGACGCAATTTTGGCGGGAGCTCGAACTCGAGTCTGTCTTTCGCTGCACCTACGGGGACCTGTTCCGGCGCGCAATCTATTGGGGCAGTCGATTGATGGGCGGCGGGCACAAGCTGCCCTTGCCGGAAATGCGCGGCATGGTCGATACGACTCCGCTCTGGAATCACCTGCGCTCATGCCTGGCCGCCGATGGCGACCGATTGCCGGGAATTGAAGAAAACCTGAACAACGGTCAGTTGAGCGCATTGGCCGTAACCGGCTCAAGTTACTCCACCGGGCAAACTATAACTTGGTTTCAAGGTCGTGAAGTTTCGAATTGGAAACGCGGCAATCGAATAAGCGAACGCGCGGAGATTGGGGTTGCCGAAGTAATGGCATCGGCGGCACTCCCGCTACTATTCCCTGCCGTTGAGATCCGTGGTCGCTGGTACGGCGATGGTGGCATTCGGCTAACGGCTCCGCTCGCACCCGCGATCCATTTGGGAGCTACGCGCATCTTGGCGGTCTCCACTCGACACGAGCCCGAGAATGAAGAAGCCCACGATCGTTGCATGATCGATGGTTATCCGCCGCCCGCTCAGGTGATGGGCTCACTACTCAACGCCGTCTTTCTTGATCAACTCGAGGGTGATGCTCTTCGATTGCAACGCACCAATCGTTTGCTAGCTGAGTTGCCAAAAACCTCAACGAACGGGTTGCGGCCGATCGATCTGTGCGTCCTGAGACCGTCCCAGGATCTAGGTGAACTTGCGAACAAATTCGAAGCCAGGTTACCGCGAGCATTTCGGTTTATGACGCGTGGACTTGGAACCAAAGAAACGCGCAGCAACGACATGCTCAGCATGCTGATGTTTCAGGCGGATTACGTTGAGGCGCTGATTGAACTCGGCATCAAAGACACGCTCGCCCGGGAAACCGAACTTGCCGCGTTCTTGCAGATTTCGAACATTAATTCGCAGACCAGAAACGTTTGAGCGGCGAATCTTCCGTCGCAGGGTTTGCCCGATCTCGGTAAAGTAGTGGCCCCTCCACTCCATCCGGGAACCTCCATGCAAACCCTTGTCCTCTCCTTCGGCCTGCTCGCCGGGATACAACTGCCTACCAGCAGCGCCCCGCAATCCGATCTCGCGCTTTTCGACCACGCAGGTCTAAATTCGGCAATCAGTGAACTCAAAAGCACGTTTTCCGAGGTTGTCAAAGTTGTGCCCGTCGGTCACTCGCGCATGAAAAAGCGCATCGACGCGGTGCGCATTTCAGGCCAGGAGTTCGAGGGAAAACCCGCGCTACTTTTAGTTGCCGGCCTCGAAGGCCCCGACGTTTTTGACAGTAGCGTCGCCATGGCACACGCGCGCCAATTGGCCGCAGGCTATGGCAACGACGAGGCCATCACAGCCTTCCTCGATGCCACAACGGTCCTCATCATTCCCCGCGCCAATCCGGATGCGGCCGAGGCGCGCTTCACTTCCCCGCGCCTTGAGAATGAGTTCGGTGGACGCGGCGTCGACAATGATCGCGATGGACGCAGCGGTGAAGACCCTGCGGCAGATGTCGATGGTGACGGCGCGATACTGACCATGCGCGTGCTCGATTCGGAAGGGACTTGGATCCTGGATCCGACTGACGAACGCGCCATGGTCGAAGCGGATGCGAACAAGGGTGAGATCGGTTTGTATCGTTTGTTGACGGAAGGTCGCGATCTCGATGGCGACGAACTCGTTGCCGAAGATGGAGCGCACGACACGCGACTCAATCGAACATTCCCGAGCGGTTGGGAAGAACACGCTGACGATTCCGGACTGTTTCCATCCGATGAGCCTGAGACGCGCGCTCTGATGGAGTTTGTCATGAAGTGCACCGAGATCTCGCTCGTGCTCTGCTACGGCGCGCCGGAGAACCTTGTCGAAGCGCCCAAGTCGGTAAAAGACGACGCCAAGAGCGTGATGCGAATTCCGCCCGCGGGCATCCTGCAATCCGACGCTGATGTGTTGGCCGAACTGTCGAAGCGCTACGAAAGCACGACGAGCAATGAAGCCACTCGAAAGTCGGGTGATGAGGGCAGTTTCCAACGTTGGTGTTATGACCACCGTGGCCTGATGACGCTGTCGGCGGTTCTTTGGGAAATGCCCGAAGATTGGAAGGAACCCGAGAATGAGGCGGAAACTGAGGAAACAGACAATGAGGACGCAACGAATGACGCCGCGAGTGAAGAGCCCGTCGAAGAACCGGAAGTTGAGCCTGAAACTGAATCAGAAACCGATAGCTCAACAGAGAAGCCGAAGGACGAGCCAAAGCCTTCGACCGATGCCAAACGATTGAAATGGATCGACGGATCCGAAGAAGCTTGGCGCTTTGTCGATTGGAAAAGTTTCGACCACCCAGAACTCGGCGCTGTCGACATTGGTGGATTCGCTCCGTTCGCATTGCGTGAACCACCCCAACCGGAATGGGACTCGATCGCGACGCGCGAATTTGAATATTTAATTGAACTCGGTGCCCTTCTACCGAGGCTTGCGATCACCGAATGCGAAGCGATCGATCTCGGCGGAGACCTCTGGCGAATCGAAACGACAGTCAGTAACTCCGCCTTGCTGCCGCTTCAATCTCGATCGGCCAGGCGTACACGAACGATTCCTCCCGCAAAACTCAACTTAGTCCTAGGCGCTGATGCTGAACTCTTAGGCGGACAAGCTCGCAAGCTGATCAGCGAACTCGCCGGCAGTGGAGGACGTGAAGAAACGGTCTGGCTCGTTCGAACCAAACATCCCGACCGCCTTCAAGTCACGATCGAATCCGTCAACGCCGGTGGCGCCTCCGTGCGCCCGGAGGTGAAGTAATGTTACTGCTCACGCTCTCCCTTGCTCTCCTTCAATCCCCCACCGACTCCAATCAAGCCGGATTCCCAGGCCTAGCCGCCGGTCGCAAACCAACTGTCGAAATCGCTTGGAATCGGTTGTACGACTACGACGAGATCTACGCTCACTTCGATCGGTTGGTCGACGCTTGGCCGAAGATGCTCACAAAAGAGACGATCGGCAAAAGCATCGAAAGTCGAGAATTGCGGGTTTATACCCTCAATAACCCTAAAACGGGTACGCCTGAATCGAAGCCGGCCATGTGGATTGACGGCAACGTTCACGGCAATGAAGTGCAAGGTGGTGAAGCTGTGGTTTACACCGCTTGGTACCTGCTTGAAAACTATGCCAGCAACGAACGCGTGCGGGATTTAGTGGATAGCTCGGCGTTTTACTTCCTGCCTATGGTCAATCCCGACGGGCGAGCGAGCTGGTTCCGCGACGCACACACCGCGCACTCTTCACGATCGGGTGTCAAACCGATCGACAGTGATCGCGATGGTTTGTTCGACGAAGACGGACCCAACGATCTCGACGGCGACGGCAGCATTGTTCAAATGCGCAAATACATGCCCGGCGAAGGAACACACCGTCTCGACCCGGACGACCCGCGCATCATGACGCGAGTGCCCGCCAACGACCTCGGCATACGAGGCGACTGGGTTTACCTCGGACAAGAAGGCATCGATGACGATGGCGACGGACGCATCAACGAAGATAGCGTCGGTGGCTACGACATGAATCGTGCTTGGCCGGCCATGTGGATGCCCGGACATGTGCAATACGGCGCAGGTCCCTACCCGCTCTACTGGCCGGAAGCACGCTGTATCGCACGCTTCCTTTATGACCATCCCAACGTCGCCGCGGTTCAATCCTTTCACAATGCGGGTGGCATGATCCTCCGCGGTCCCGGCGCTGAAAGTTTTGGAAGCTATCCGCGCGCCGACTTGCGCGTTTATGACGAGCTCGGCGAGGACGGCGAAAAGATGCTGCCCTTCTATCGCTACATGATCATTGCCAAGGATCTGTACACGGTGTTCGGAGGCTTCGCGACCTGGACGTACGAAGGTCTCGGCATCATCAGTTTTACCAACGAGCTCTGGACTGGCGATCGCAACAGTCCCGACGATCGAATCTCGGAAAGCACGGCTGACCGATTGTGGTTTGACGACAACCTCCTGCAGAGCGCGGGCTTCGTCGACTGGCACAGTTACGAGCACCCGTTGTATGGAGAGATCGAGATTGGTGGCTTCCAGAAGGATGTGGGACGCGTTCCCCCGACCTTTTTGATCGAGGAAATGCTGCATCGCAACGCCATGTTCTGCCTGCGCCATGCTCGCGCTATGCCGTCGGTCAAAATATCGGAGGCGACGCTGACCGACCTCGGCGGCGGGGTCACGGCAATCGATATCGAGTTCCGCAATGAGAACGCGATCCCCACTCGCAGCGCCCACGCGGTTTCAAATCAAATCGGGCAGCCCGATCTCTTCACCATCGAAGGCAAAGATCTCGAAATTTTAGCTGGAGGCTTTCGAACGGACCTGTTTCGTGCCGACAGAATTGAGCTTGCGACCCACGAACCGGAACGCCTTGTACGCGATTCAGGTATCGATGGTCGTCAAACAGTAAGGATTCGGTGGTTCGTCCGTGGATCGGGCCAAGCACGAGTTCAGTTCAGTGCCGAAAAGGCTCAGGACGCTTCGCTTGAAATCATGGTTGGCCGATAAGGACTCCGAGTTAAGCTCGCGTCATAAAGACGTGTCGATTAACCCGTAACCCACCATTCGCGGGAAGGAAATAACCCCGGCAACCGTAATATGCATGGACCGGGCAGCCTTTACGCTCGATGGATATGGCCAACCAAGATCAACAGCCAGCCGAAGACGAAGCAAGTGTCGCATTCAGCGATTACTTGCGCCGTCGTGAGCAAGATCCAGAAACCGAGTTCGATGAATTCTGTCGATTGCGGCCGAACCTCACGGGCCAGTTGCAAAAGCTGAGGGACGATTGGGAGCGGGCTACAGAGCTCTTTCACAAATTCGGCGGCGCGCCGACGCTGACCGATCGGTTGAAATCGACCTTTGGCGAACGCATCGATCTCGACATCTCATTGGAAGATGACGAAGAGGATAGCTCGAGTAGCTCGTCGCGAGTGATGCAACGCCTTGCCAAGCCCGGCGGTCTCTCGAAGAACTATCGCTCGAAGAATCTCGTCGCGCGCGACGGAATGGGCGCGATCTTGAGCGTCTGGGATGAGGATCTTCGCCGAACCCTAGCGATGAAAATTGTTCTGGGGCGCGATGAAGAGGCGAGCGACGAGGGCACGCCACAGGTTGGCGAAAATCAGCTCGTTCGCTTCCTTGAAGAAGCCCAAATCACGGGGCAACTGGATCACCCCGGCATCCTGCCCGTCCATGATCTCGGCATCGACGAAAATGGACGCGTTTATTTCACGATGCCCTTGATCAAAGGCCAAACGCTCAAAGAGATTCTCGAGTTAGCTCGTGAAGAATCTCACGGCTGGAATATCACTCGCGTTCTCAACGTCTTGATCAAAGTTTGCGAGGCCATGGCTTTTGCGCACAGCAAAGCCGTCATCCACCGGGACTTGAAGCCCGCCAATATCATGGTCGGCCGCTTCGG
>JBLINP010000183.1:0-9621 GCA_047639415.1 Planctomycetota bacterium
AGAAGTATTTGTCGGATAAGTTCGCGATCTCGTCCTCGAGTTGCTTGATCGAATTTGCAAGAGACTCGAGTACGTTGAGCAGTGGGTTGGTAGATGCTTTAAGAATCGCAGGAATCAGTCCGCGCATCTGCTCACAGACGACTCCGTACTCTCCGCGCTCAACGCTTCCAGTTTGTGATCACGTTGATCCGACTTCCGTCGGGCGGGTTCGGTTGCTTGATCACGTAGAGCTTCTGTCCGTCCGAACTAACGTCATAGGAACGGCCGAGCGTGTCGACGAAGTCTGTCTCAAAGGCGAGGATCGGCGCGCTCCAAGTGAGCTTGGGTTCCGTCTCGATCTTCACGCTCATCCACCTGTCGCCTTGGCGGTAAAAGAGCTCGCCACAGGTCGACCACACGGCCTCGATACCGCCGCCCTCGGAGATCTGATGCTCCACCATGCCGTCGGGATAAGAGCGCACCAAAATCTCGAACAGGCCGGTCGCTTGTGAGGAATAGGCGATCCACTTGCCGTCCGGCGAGAAGGACGGACCCCAGGCGTTGTGGTCGAAACCCTCGACCCACTCGACCTCACTGCCTTCATGCACGTCGAGGAATCCGAGCTTCGTGACGGCGTCGATCTGACTATAAACCGCGAGCACCCGATCGTCCGGAGACCACGCCCCCGGAATGGCCCCGTGATCCACCGTGATGGTGCGGCCATTCGTGGAGCCGTCCATCGACTCGATGCGAATCGACTGCAGCTCGTCGGCGGTGTAGGCGATGGCTCCCCCGCTGGAGCTCCAGATGGGCCAGCCGGTCAGCTTGCCCGGCAACCGGCGCCCGCGCTCGCTCGCGATGTCGTACGACCAGACGTAGTTCTCGA
This sequence comes from Planctomycetota bacterium, assembly GCA_047639415.1. Classification (GTDB taxonomy): domain Bacteria; phylum Planctomycetota; class UBA1135; order UBA1135; genus OFTM34. Next base: position 866 of record JBLINP010000183.1, read on the forward strand.
AGTCCGCCACCTGGACCACGACTTGCGTGTCGGTCGGATCCAGGTCGATCGTGCCGTAAGTGCGCTCCGGTACCGGCAGAAACCCTTCCTTCCCTTTGCGATCGATCCAGCCGATGCCGGCGCGAGCGAGATCCGGTCCTTCCACGAATGCCATCGTCCCCGTCGAGGAAAAAACGAACTGCGCCTGGCCGATCGTCCCGTCCATGACTACGTCACGTATCACGATTGCAGACTCTCCGTGGACCTCGGCGCGCTCGACGTCGAACGGAATAACATGGAGGCTACCGGCGCGGGCAAACACGAGCTTGCCCGGAGACACGAAGCGCGCGTCCTGCGCGTTATCGATAACCACCCGGCTTTCGAGTGTCTCGAGGTCTATGCGAACGACGTCTGCGAAGTTCATGTTGATTAGCCCGGTGTAATCGAGCATGAGCGCTGACTTGCCGTTCGGGAGCACCTCCAGGAAGACCACGAAACTTGAGGAAAACACCGTCTCCACGTCTCCCCCCTCGGCGGGCACGCGCCGCAACGTTTTGCCCTGGTTCGTGCTCAGGTAAATCGTGTCGTCGAGCATCCACTGCCCCCGCAATGGCGATTGCGCTTCGCAGATCGTCATCAAACCGTCGCCGATCGGGGAGATGCGCTTCAGTCTGTCGTCCGTCAGGAAACCGATCGTACTGCCGTCCGGCGAGAAGAATGAGTGCAGTGCACCCTCAGTACCGGGGATCGCAACGGGCGGGTCGAAGCTCGCGAGTTCTTGGCGGTATAGGTAGCTTTGACCCTCGGGGGAGCGACCGACATAAACCAAGAGAGTGCCGTCAGGCGATAGTGCGAGCAGATTGTTGTCGATGCCCAACTTGGCGGCGCCGAAGGCCAGTTCGGCGGTCGGAGGCAAGAGGATGCGCGCGTGTACGGATGGCGCAGAGATCGTCGGCTCGGGCTCAACTCCGATGAATTTCGACGCCGCGAAAACGAGCAGGCCGGCAGCGACGATCCAGCCGGCCAACGCGATCGCCTTTGAGGAACCTGCACGCGTTGCGACGGTAGCTGACTCTTCTGATTCACCGGACAACGCCAGCCGCGCTTCGCCGATGTCGCGCAGTCGTTGGCGCGGGTCTTTGATCAGGCAGCGCTCGATCAACCGCCGCACATGCGACGGTGTCTTGTCGGGCACCGCAGAGAGGTCGGCCTCGTGCTCAAGAATCGCAACGATAAGATCGCCGAAGACCTCACCGTTGAACGCGCGCTTGCCCGTTAGACATTCGAACAGCACGCAACCGAAAGCCCAAATGTCCGTGCGCCGGTCGACGGGTTTGCCGCGCGCTTGTTCCGGACTCATGTACGTCGGCGTGCCAAGGATCATGCCTTCGGACGTCACGAGAAAACTGTCCGACTCCGCGCTCAAAGTACCGCTCTCGCGCGCTTTCGGACCAATCGGTTTTGCCAAACCGAAGTCGAGAATTTTGACGGCACCTTCGGGAGTGATGCGGATGTTCGCCGGCTTCAAGTCTCGGTGAACAACGCCGGCTTCGTGCGCGACTTCTAGCCCCTCGGCGATTTGTCGGCAGATGTCGATCGCTTCGTTGATCGGAATCGTGCCGCGTTGCAGTCGCTCTTCAAGATCTTCGCCGGGCACGAGTTCCATCGCGAGGAAGCAAGTCTCGCCTTCCTGGTCCATCCCGTGAATGCCTGCGACGTTCGTGTGGTTGAGTGAGGCAAGCACCTTGGCCTCGCGCTCGAATCGTCGCAGACGTTCTTCGTCCTCCGCCATGTCTTCGGGCAGCACTTTGATCGCGACTTCACGATCGAGTCGCGTGTCACGCGCGAGATAAACCTCGCCCATGCCACCGGCGCCAAGGGGGCCGAGGACTTCGTAGAAGGAGAGCGTCTGGCCGGTGGTGAGGGACATGGGTGCGGAGAGTCTAGCAACTACTTACGCGGAGTCGCGATAGATACGGAGCCGTCTGTAAGAAGGCTCCGTATCTCAGGAAAAGCGACCGGAGTACTCGGTACTTTATTTCATCGCCACGCGAAACGCTCGCGACATTCGATTCTGCGAGCTCGCTGTCAGTTGCTGCTCTCTTGCAATCTCGCGCCAACCTCTCACCGGTGCTAAAACTTCAGCGAGCACTTGTTCCGCGCGTTGATTGGTCAAGTGGAACTGGGGTGCAACGTCCATCAAGAGTGACAGGTCTTGGGCGTTGTCCGATTCTGAAATATTGAGCTTGAGCCCTTCGCTTTCGGGTTCCGGGTTCAAGTCGTATGCCGGTGACAAGCGCCATCCTTCGCGGCCGAGTAAGAATCCGTGATTGCGTAGGTGATCGTCCGTATTGGAGACGCAAATCGAAAAGGCGATCCGTCTCCATAGTTGCTCCAAGTCGGATTTTGCGTGGGAGCCTGCACGTTTTAGAAAAACTGCGAGTTCCAGATAGCTCGCTCCATCTTCGGCATCGTCCCCATCGGTTCGGTTCAACAAGGTGAGCGCTGAGGCGAAATGAATTCGCTCCCCTTGACTCCTTCGATCAAATCGACGGGTCAAAAAGGTTTGATGATTGGACCCGAAGCGCTGAGCCTGCGCCTCGGGAACATCAACTCCTGCTCGAAGAGCGAGTTCGTGAACAACGTACTCCCAAGCTCCAATGTCAATGTCGTCCCGCGTACGCGGAAACTTGGCGATCCAAAGAGCGCCCTGTTCATCCAACACGCTGGCCTTCGGCCGAGCCCCTCCGAGCGATCCACCTGGCGCAATCAACAATCGCAACCAGTGCTCGTAATTGGGCATCGACTCCGCATCGTCGCGTTCCAGCTGTAAGCATGCCTGTTCAAGCTCACGCAACGAAGTCCACGGCGGTGAAGCCAGCTCGTCATTGTCATCGAGGAAGGCTCCGTCCGTTCGATAACGAAGCGCGCCCATGCGGTGTTCGTCGTGAACACCAAGCAGATAATCCGATTCGACTAGCCGACGTTCTTCACGTTCCTCTTGACGCGCTACCAACGCCTCGCGTCGGCGCATGAGCACACGTCCAAAACGATCGGGACTCGAATCGAGAAACAAACCAAAGTTGATTTGCTGCGCTGATGGATACTGAACACCTGCATACATTCCGAGCGCCGGATCAAGCTGCGTCCTCGACTCTCCCTTCAACCACTTCTCGTCATACTCGAACGAAAAGATCTCTTTCCCGCGCGACGGTGTGGCGAACAGTTGTCCCATCAATTCTGCGTCTCGGCCAACTGACCAATCCGCCCAAACTTCGATCGCGAGCTGCCCATTCATGACTTCCGTTTCCTCGGCGCACGTCGACTCGTAGTTAGACCCGCATCCTGTAGCTTCCGCCCCAACTCATCGTCCCGCGCAATCAAAGCCAAATCCTGTTCGAGTCCCAAGCTGTGCAGCACATTCGCATAGGCGCCCAGCGTCACACCCGGCCTTCCGTTTTCGATATTCCTCAAGGTCGTCCGAGACATCCCCGCTCGCTCCGCCACGAGCTCCATTGAAAACCGACGGCGCAGACGAGCGAGCCGAATATTCTCGCCCATGTCGGCCAGAAGGCGTTGGAGAGCTGGGGGTTGCGGTTGAGTATTCCTAGACATAATGATCATAATACTATCCCATAATCGATTTTTCGAATAGATTTCTGACCATCTAAATGGTTTTAGTCAACGCCTCTCAATAGCGATGATCGTCCAGACCGTTCTGCCGCCCCTCCCATCAAAGGTCATGACAAACAGGCTGACGAATGGCGCGCTCGACTCGCACAATGGAAGCAGTAGCACCGCCAATGAGTGTGAGTACCGAATCAGCGCCGGGGAGCGTCCGCTCGGGCGGACAGCCAGTCGAACATCACTCGAATCTGCCGCTCCTTGGCATCCAAGTTGAATAAGGTCGTCAGGATTCGCTGCCCATCGGGGGCCGGGGACAAACCGCTCGGATCCTCCCCCACCTGGAAAAGCTCGACCGGAGCGGACGCCTTCAACTCCTCGCCCGTGGTCACTTTGACTTCGAAAATGCGTCCCTCCTCATTCGAATAAAGCAGGGACGCGCCGTCCGGCGCCCAGACGGGGAGCGTGCCGCCGGCCCTAGAGATCCGAGTCGTTGCGCCAGGACCCGCAAAGGGTCGGACGTAAACTTCCGGGTTCCCGGAAGCCTCGGACACGTAGGCCACCCAGCGACCGTCCGGAGAAAACATGCCAAGTAACTCCGCGCGGTCGGTCTCCAGCCACGGTTCGGCCTGCCGCTCTCCGTCCAACCGAAGCACCCAGATGTCCTCGTCGCCGTCGGCTGCACTCCGGGTGAAGAGCAGGTGGGCGCCGTCAGGCGACCATGAACTCGGTGTGTCGTCAGCGCTGCTCGCCAGGAGCTCTTCACCAGGTGCGCTGCCATCGGATGCAACCTGATAGAGACTCCACGAACCACTGCTGTCATTCGTGTAGGCGATGCGCGTTCCGTCGGAGGACCAGATTGGGACCTGGTCATTGCCTGCTGTAAAGGTCAACCGCACGGAAGTGTTGTCTTCTAGATCGAAGATCCAGGTTGCGTCGTTCGCTCCCAGGACCGTTGCCGCAACCCGATCTCCGGACGGAGAAACGACGCCGCCAGAGACATCGGTCTGCTCCAGGTCGAGAGGCTCCACCGCGCCAGACCGATCCAACCACGCCAGGCGAAAGCGCCACGAGTCGGTGAACGCTGGGAGGTAGGCGAGAGTTCCCTCGTCGCTCACCGAGAACTGAGCACCACCCGTCGCCGCGTCGAAGGCGAGGTCGTCCACGACTTCGAACGGGGTCCCCTCGATGGCCAGCGCATCGGGATCGAAGGCCACGGCGAAGAGGGTCGAGCCACGCGCATAGAGGATGTGACCCGTGGGGGAATACCGAGCGTAAGCTCCGCCTTCCAACAGGACCTGAACCTGACCCGTCTCAAGCGAGACGAGCGCGATCAAGCCGTCGTCGAAGCTGTCCGTCTGTGCCGTCTTGATCGTGACGAGCATGTGCTTCCCATCGGGAAGCAGGTCCGGCCAACGGTGGCTGACATCCTCTCTCTGTGGATCCAAGCTCGAGACCACACGCGCCTCGCCCCCGGCCTCGGGAACAGCCATCAGTCCGCCCCCCATTCCCGCAGGGTAGAAGAGCTCGCCTTCGCCCCAGGCGATGCCGCGCATGGCGCCTGCTTCGCCCGACACCGTGCAGACCTGGATCGGCGCGCCACCACTCACCGCGACTTTCCAGAGGCCGAAATTGGCGAAGTACGCCACCCAGCGACCGTCCGGCGAGAACACGGGGAACCTGGCCCCCGCGGTGCCGGCGAGTTTGATCGAATCGAAGCTGTCGATCTTTCGAAGCGAGAGCTCGGCGTTGATTCCACCGAAGTACAGGACCGAATCTCCGGCCGGCGAGATCTGCATGCACGCCGAGGCCCAAGCGTGAGTCAGCGAGATGGCGTCTTCCTCAGGCAGCCCGAGTGTCGTGCGCGTCAGCAACACGCCCGGCTCATCTGAGGTCGACCGAAGCCAGAGCCCGAGCGCGACGAGGCCCATCACGAGGGCGACGAGCCAGCCCGCGCGGCCGACCGCGCGTGCTTTGCTTCCCAGCGCGGGTTCGCCCGTCACTGTTGCGACCGGCGTCCAAATCGAGGAGTCGCTTCCGCCGCCCGCCAGCAGCAAGCGCGCTTCGCCGATGTCTCGCAAGCGTCCGCGCGGGTCCTTCACGAAGCAGCGTTGCAATAGCGTTCGCACATGCGCGGGGGTCGCGGCGGGCAACAGCGAGAGGTCTGGTTCCTCCGCGACGATGGCGGCCAGAACGTCGGAAAAGCTATCGCCCGTGAAGGCGCGCCCGCCGGCCAAGCACTCGAACAACAGACAGCCGAAGGCCCAAATGTCGGTGCGCCGATCCACCGGCTTTCCGCGTGCCTGCTCCGGACTCATGTACGTCGGCGTACCGAGAATCAAACCGTCTTCCGTGACGAGCACACTGTCGGGCTCGGCGTTCTTGGAACCCGGCCGCAAAGTCGAGGGCCCCGTCGGCTTCGCGAGCCCGAAGTCGAGGATCTTGACGATCCCGTCGGGCGTGATGCGGATGTTCGCCGGCTTGAGGTCGCGGTGGATGATACCCGCTTCGTGCGCGACCTCGAGCCCCTCTGCAATCTGGCGCGCGATGTCGATCGCCTCGTCCACGGGCAGCTTGCCGCGAGCGATGCGCTCGGACAGGTCCTCGCCATCGACGAGTTCCATCGCGATAAAGCACACGCTCTCAACCTGATCGATACCAAAGACCTGAGCCACGTTCGAATGGTTCAGCGACGCGAGGCTCTTCGCCTCCTGCTCGAACCTACGCAATCGATCAACGTCGTCCGCGAAGTGCTCCGGCAACACCTTGATCGCAACTTCGCGCTCAAGCCGCGTATCGCGCGCAAGGTAAACCTCACCCATACCTCCAGCGCCAAGAGGGCCGAGGATTTCGTAGAAGGATAGCGTCTGACCTGTGGTGAGTGACATGTAGTAAAAGAGTCTATTCAGCGGGTTGCTCAATCGACTTTTGTGGATTTGTGATTATCGCTTTGCGTTCGGTTTCAGGATTCCGGTCACATCTTCGGCCAACATTAGCTTGCGATTGATTTCGACCATCGACAGCGTGATTCGCGTCCCATCGGGAGCGATGTCGAAGGACTCCGTGATGAGCTCGTCGTGGAAGCCGGCCAATGGTCGACGCGTCGCGCTCGTGTCCCGTTCGGGATCGAAGTCCTGCAGGAACACGCCGGATCGCCCCTCGTCGTCCACGCCGATGAACGCAATGGCCAAGTCTTGCGACAGAGCACAGTTCGACACCCAGCGCAAGCGCCCGAGGGTGACCGATTCCACTCGGTTCATGCTCGAGGACACCTGAATTTCAAAGGGGACGAGGCGGCCGGTTTCGATCTCGGCGACACGCACCACGTTGCGCAGTTTGTGTGGCTCTTGAATGATGAAGCCGCCCCAACGCCCGTCGTCGGAGATGTCGGTCTGGAGGTAGTTCCCTTCGATCAATCGCTCGTGGGAGGTGCCGTCGGGACGCATGCGCCAGATGCCGAACTTCTCGGGGTTCGCACTCCAGTAGAGGATCCACTCCCCGCCTATCGCCACGCAGGGGTTTTCGGCGTCGAGGCCGTCGTCGCTCAACTGGCGTGCCCCGCTTCCGTCGCTCGCCGCAGACCAAATCTCGAACGCACCACCTCGATCCGAACTCCAAAGCAGCCCTTCTCCGTCCGCAGCAAAAGCCGGATCCCAGTCCTGCGCGCGATCATCAGTCAGCTGGCTAAGCTGGCCGCTCTCGAGCTCGAGTTCCCACAAGTCCAGATTGCCGGTGCGGTTCGAGGCGAAGCGGATGCGCGTTCCGTCGGGCGAATAAACCGGCTGGCGGTCGCGCGACTGACCTTCGAGCAGAATGCGGCCGGGCTCCACCGCGCGGCCGTCCTGAATCTCATGCTCCCAGAGCAACTGACGCACGAAGGCCGAGGAGAAGACTAGGGTCTCGTCCTTCACCACCTCGATCCCCGACGCGATAAAACCGATGGACGACGTGCCCAGATTCGCCCACAGGTATTCGGCGTGGAACAAGTCGCGTCGAACGTCCTCGTCGAGGTCCCACAGGACGATCCGTGAGAGCGAACCGGCCAAATCCCCGGTCGATTGCCAGCTCTGCGAGTAAACCACGCGCCGTCCCTCCCCGCCGACCCAGTCGAAAGCTTGCATCATAGATCCGGGGACGGAAAAGCGCTGAACCTCTCCACCGTCCACGGGGACAAGCAGGAGTGCTGACTGGTCTTTGGACTGTCCCGATTGGGACGCAATCCCAGCTGAAAGGACGGCCCCATCGGGGGACCAGCGCAACGAGTAGAGAGTCGCACCCGCACCGGTCCGGTAGAGCTCGAGCTCTTCTCCGGTCCTGACGTCCACGGTTAGGAGGCCGTACCGCAGGTCCTTCGTTTCGCGCAGCACTCGCACGGTCGCGATCCGTGAGCCATCCGGGGACCAGCAGGCCGAGATCACATCGTCGACGATCTTGCGCGCTTTACTCCCCAAGAGAGCCTGACGGTAGACATCCTGACGGGCTCCGTCGGCGCGCAGGAACAGGACGCTGTTTCCGTCGGGCGCGAAGCGTGGGGCTTTATCGGGCCCGTCGCTCAGCACTTGCTCTGCGCCGGTGTCGAGTTGCTTGAGCCAAATTCGAGTGCGTCCGCCGCGCTCGGAGTTGAACGCAATCAAGCGGCCGTCCGGAGAGGCCGAGGGCATGCTGTCACTCCCCGAAAAGGTCAGCCCACGGACAACGACCGGCACCGGCAGTTCGACCGGTTCGGTTCGCATCGTAGCGAACACGGCCAGTGCTCCAGCCAAAGCTGCAAGAGCCCATCCGAGTGGACCGCGTATCGGGCTACGCAACGAAGTCGAGGCAGCCTGCTCGTCCGGCACTAGCCCGACATGTTCGAGAGCGATGCGCGCCTCACCCATATCTTGTAAACGTCGTCGCGGGTCCTTCTCGAGACAGCGCTCGATCAGACTGCGCACGCGCGCTGGCGTCGAGGCCGGCAGCCGCGTCAAGTCCGCCTGCTTATGGACCACCGCAGCCAAGACATCCGGCATCGACTCGCCATCGAACGCGCGCTTGCCCGTCAAGCACTCAAACAGCACACACCCAAAAGCCCACACGTCGACGCGACGGTCGATCGATTTGCCGCGCGCTTGTTCAGGCGCCATGTAGATCGGCGTTCCGAGCATTCGTCCTGA
>JBLINP010000184.1:0-9600 GCA_047639415.1 Planctomycetota bacterium
CTGCGCGGGCCACATGCCTGCGCGGACCACATAACTTTAAAATCGACTATGCAAAATCTGTCAGGACGTTTGGCGTTGGTTACGGGAGCTTCGGCTGGGATTGGTGAAGCGACGGCTCGCCGATTGAGCGCGGAGGGTGCACGGGTTGTGCTCGCTGCTCGTCGGATGGATCGTCTCGAAGCGATCGTCAAGGATCTGCCGAATGCTCAAGCGCTTGAACTCGACGTTCGCGATGCGGATGGCGTGCGCGCGAAGCTTTCCAAGTTCGAGTTCGATCTCGTCATCGCGAATGCTGGCATGGCGAAGGGCACCGATCCGATTCAACGCGTCGAGCCCGATGCTTGGGACGCGATGATCGACACGAACGTGAAGGGTGTGCTCGCTGTGATTCGCGCGTGTTTGCCGGGCATGATTGCGCGCGAACGCGGCGACATGGTTTTGTTGGGCAGCGTTGCGGGTCGTCAGGTTTATCCCGGTGGCAATGTTTATTGCGCCACCAAGCACGCCGTTCGCGCGCTGTACGAAGCATTGCGTTTGGACGCAGCCGGATCCGGCATTCGATTCACGACCGTCGATCCGGGCATGGTTCAAACCGAATTCAGTGACGTGCGACTGGGCGATCAAGCCAAAGCGAAAGCGGTCTACGACGGCTTCGATCCGTTACTACCCGATGATGTCGCAGACGCCATTGCCTACGCGGTCACGCGGCCGGCACACGTCAACATTGGCGAGATCGTGCTATGGCCGTCGGCTCAAGCGAGCACGACGATGGTCAAGCGCAGCGAGTAAGCGTTCGTCGCAAGCTAGTCTCGATCGAACTAGTAGCTCTCGTCTTCGGACGGGAAGTCGCCGCTGCGCACGTCTTCGCCGTAGCGCTTGAAGGCGTCCAACATCTGGTCGCCTAAGTTTGCGTAACGTCGCACAAAACGCGGGTGGAATTTGGTGTAGAGCCCAAGCATGTCGTGCGAGACCAAAATTTGGCCGTCGCATCCGGCTCCCGCTCCAATGCCAATGATCGGCACGGCGACGTCCTTCGCAATTTCTGCTGCGAGATCGGCCGGAACCTTTTCGATCACGATGGCGAAGGCACCAGCGTCGGCCAACGCGCGTGCGTCGGCGCGCAACTCGTCCGCTTCAGCTTGGTCAGTTGCGCGAACTTGGTAGGTTCCGAATTTATGAATCGACTGGGGCGTCAAACCCAAATGCCCCATCACGGGAATGCCGACTTCGACAATACGCTCGACCGTCGAGCAGACCTTCGAGCCGCCTTCTAGTTTCACACCTTCGACGCCGGACTCCTTAATCATGCGACCGGCGTTTCGCAGGGCTTCGTCCGAGTTCACCTGATACGACATGAAGGGCAGGTCGCCCACGACGAGCGCTCGATCGACCGCACCCGACACCCAATCGGCGTACATGAGCATCTGCTCCATCGTCACGCACAGGGTCGTGTTGAGCCCTTGCACGACCATGGCGGCCGAGTCCCCCACCAGGATGACGTCGATCCCGGCCTGATCGAGCAAGCCGGCCATCGTGTGGTCGTAGGCAGTCAGTGCCGTGATGCGCTGTCCCTTCTCCTTCATCTGGCTCAACGAGCGCGTCGTTATCTTGCGAGGATGGGGAGTGGATTTTTTTAGTTCGGACATAAGGCGCTCGAGATCGGTGCCTGGCCAACTCGCCCAACTGTTGTTGAGCCGCGATGGCCGCGCCCAGATTGCAACCGAGGCTCTGGCGGCGCGCAAGAGCAGCCACCATTTTCGGTGGATTCAGCTGCTCAAGCGAATTCGATGGGGTCTAAGAAGCCATCGAAGCCGAAAGTGGACTGCTCGCACTGGAGCAATTCTCCGCTAGGATGCTCGCGCTATGACCCCTGAAGATACCGAACAGACCATCGCCAAGGACCCTCGGCTCGAAAAGTGGAGGGCTGTGCTCGAAGCTTCGGGCGTTCAAATGAACGCTCAGGGGGCCACCGCAGACCTCAACGTCGTGCTACAGCCGCTGGCCGGCATTCAGCCGACAAAAGAGGAGCTGCAGCAAGCCAAGGACCGAGCGCTTAGCACACTCGCTGAAGAGGGTTGTCTAATCCTCGCCGCACCTGGGCAGACCACCGATATCGGTCTGGCCAACTGGCGCAATCAGCTTTGGCCTGAGTTCCACTCGACCTCAATCATTCGGATCACTCCCGAGGAAGCCAGTCACCGAACGCTTTCGGGCAAGAACAAGTTCAAAGACTTGGGCGGCGAGTCCGTCACGCTACTGCTTTCGCATCGTCGTGGTTGGGTTCAATCGCCAGCGGCCACCGTTGAAAAGTTCGACAAGAACGCCATCGGTTGGAACGGCGAGCCGGGCAAGCCTGGCTACGCACACTTCCGTTGGATGCGACGTTACCTCGGTTTTTTCGGGCCCCGTCCCAAGAGCGGCGATCGCGTACTCGACTTCGGTTGCGGCGCAGGTTGGTGTGGCATCGAAAGCGTCAACGGCATTTCAAACGTCACGCTGTGCTCCTTCGACCCGAGTCCGGAAATGATGCGCATCACGGCGGACAATGCGAAAGCATCCGGCGTCACTGATTACACGGGTAGAACCGGCTTCGGAAACGAGCCGCCCTTCCCCGCTGAAGGCGAAGAGCAATTCGACTTGATCATCAGCTCTGGCGTCGTGAGCTTCGCGCCATCCGTCGAAGAGTTCCTCGAAGGTTTGATCAGCACCTGCAAGCCCGGATCGACTCTGGTCTTCGGCGACATCAACGTCAACTCGCGCGGCTTCCGCGATCGCCGCCGCAGTCGCCCGCTCTTGCCGGTTCGCGAAATGAACGCGCAAACCGCCGAGGAAATGCGCACGTGGTTGGAGAAGAAAGGTTTCATGCACGAAGAAACCACCGGCTACCAATTGACCTGGCCGATCCCCGAAGCGATGTACTTCTCCGAGCGCAAATTGAAAGGCGTCCTAGCCTTCCCGCTGCTCCTAGCCAATCGCATGTTGGCCGGCATCAACCGCATGCTCGGCAACGTCTTCGCCAATCAGTTCGACAGCTGGGCGATGCGCCTAATAGCGCCACGTTTCATGGGCGTCTCCGTCGGCTCACCCAACTCGATCTACATCTACAACGACGACGGAACGAAGCGTTTGCGTTCCGAATCCTGAGTTGAGCTGAGAGAGCGGGCACTTCTTCTTGTGATTGAGCACGGACGTCTCCATCAAAGAAACGTCACTGCCTGATCACTCTAAGCCCCGTATCCACCGATACGGGAGAGAGTCAGAACCGACCTGCGCCGAAATTATCGCCAACAAACGCGCATGGCTACAATCGGAGTTTCGACACCGAGCCTGGCTGCGTTTGCCCGAACGCTCAAATTGAACGCCAGGAGTAAACCCAAAAGGTCGTCTTCATGAACCGTTCCATGCTTAGGTTGCTCGCCTTCATCGTGTTCTCTACTTGTATTACGCCGGATCTCCACGCGCAGTCGTTGGAACAAGTTCGGCAGGCCGTTGATGCCTACTTTGCGCCCGACAAGGAAAGCGCTGTAGCCAAACAGAAGCTCACTGATTGGGGGAACGACGCACTTGTCCATCTCAGGATGCTCGCTGGAGAACCAAAAAGCGTTCGGACGCGGAGATACGACGACAATGTGCGCGGCTTTGAGATCGTCTGCGCGGCAGACACAATTGGGACGATCGAAGCGATGGACCTGCTGGTGGAAATCCTCGATTGGCAGACCGAGATTCATGCCTCGCACGCTCTGCTTTTAACGTACAAAGTTGTCATGCCGATGTTCAGTGAGACAGAGCCCGGCAGACATATCCGGGAGCACCCTCGGTTCCGACCTGCCATTCGACAATTCGCGAAGAGCGGATCCTGGTTAGAAAAGGGACAAGCGGCTAAGTGTGCAGCGAGTCTGGGATGGACCGATTTCGAATCGCTGATCGAGGACATGCTTGAGGATCCAAACATTTCACTGCGCCGGGAGGCGGCCGAAGCGCTTGAAGAGCTTACTGGGCTAGCGGTTGAGCTCGATGTCCCCGCCGCGCGCTTTCCCGCTCGCAAGCCGATCCCCTCCCTGCTTTCGAAACCGGAACCAGTAAGTACCAATCTCACCGGTCGCATCGACGCCACATTTTTGATCCAGCATGGTGAGGGCTCGCCGACAATTATGATCGGCAACGGAAGACAATTCGAACCGCTGCTGAGTTCGACAGGTGCGAGTTCCACCCTCGACTTTGCCGTCCCGGCGATCGACGTCGACGTTCTCGAAGTCGACGGCGCGCCGCGTCAGTTGATCGCACTAACTTCAAAATCAGGCTTCGGCGGAGCGGGTGCCGACTACGCGACCTCGTGGAACGAAGACGGCCAAGAAGTCTGGCGCTACGAACCTCCTAAATCCGGTCTCGACGCGTTCGCAATTCTGTACGGACAAAAAGGCCCCTACGGCGTCACCTTTGGCCCGGGCGGCGGAGACGAGGGCATCGTTGCGCTCGATGAACACGGAAAACAGATGTGGTCGGCTCACGGCATCGTGCTCTACGAGCTACGAACGCACCGCGACCTGCCAGGAGTCTTGTTGTACGTCGGTGGCGAGCGAAGCCTTTGGAATCATTCGCCAGCCGGCCTGCAAACGCGTCAAGGCAGCGGGATGGAAGAGGACATCTACGCCTCTACCGGGATTCTCTACCCAGGCCGTTACGGCTCCCCCGAAATGGCGATCGCGGGTAGCGACTTGATGAATTCGACCCCCACCTTGATCGGCCAAGACGCGAGGGGGAAGCGGCTCTGGACCGCCACCTTTACGCACGGTGTCGCCAAGTTGGCGCTCTTAGAAATCGTAGGACGCGAGAAGTTGATCGTGGCGGCAACAAGCGGTGGCGATTTGTACATCCTGAATACGGCCGGCACGCTTTATTGGGAGGGAAAGATTCCTAGCTCAGGAGAAAAAAACCGCGTGACCATCTTCGATTTGATCGCAGGCAATTACGGAGATGGACTCGCAGCAGTCGTGATAAGTACGGTGGCCGGCTACCACTACTACCCGCTCAACATCGAAGCGATTCCAAGCTCTCGGTAATCAGTAGCGAGGAATCTGTTGCCGCTGGAGCTGCAGACGTTCGCGCAATACTGCTCGCGTCAGTCTTGTCCGTACCGCGGGTTCGTGCCGGAACTCTCCCATCACAAGCTGTTTGTATCGAATGCCCACGCTCTCTGTATGGTGCGCGGTTCCAACCGCGAGGACCGCTCGTAAGAGCTGAAATGCACCCTCGCCTAGTTGACAAATAACCGGTAAGCGATCACTTCCTGGCCAGTCGAGATGACCAGCAGCTCATCATCGAAGTAAGGCACCCAAGCCAGGTTTCTCGATTCGTTGTAGAGATAGTGGTGCGACGGAGTTTCCAAAGTTTTGATCACTGACACTTCGCCATGCTGAAGGTCGACAACGCACACACCAGCCGAGAGTCGCTTATGGCCCCATCCATCGGCGGGGAAAGCGCACCACTTCATCGAGGGTTAAACGACCAAAAATGGCTTTACGGCCCAGTGCGGAGTGTTGTCGCTTACGAAATGGTAGCTGCTCCTGATTGCGTCTGACTCCGACCCCAATAGTCCGCCCTCGATTTTCCAGATGGGTTCACCCGAGATCGAAGTTGCAAGCAAGGTAGCACCTCCCTCGATTTCAGAACTCGAATGCGCATAACTCAGCAGCAGAAGTGCGGGATCGATTTTCCCATCAAGCAAAAATGTGTGAAGCGACTTACTTTGCTCACTTGAATATCCTCGAAGATCAGGCAATCCAGAAAACCGCGAGCGCACTCCCGCACGATTTCCGAGGGCGACGCCGCCATTTTTCTGAAAGGCCGCAAACTCAAGCGCGCCGTCAGTACTAGCCGGAATCCCGATGACATCAGCGATGTCAGGGTCCAGTGATTTTAGGCTCCAATATTCATGCCCTTGAGCGTCAAAAACGAGCAAGTCGCCATTCTCGTTGCCTTCAATGGAGAGTATTTCGTCGAGGCCATTCTTATCAATATCCCCCGAACGAATTGCACTTGGTCGACGAAGCTTCTTTGTCCAGAGCAGCTCGCCTTCTGACGAAGTTACTGCCACCATTTCCGGACGTCTCCACAGCAGTAACTCTTTGGGCTCTTCCGATCCAAAGTCATTGCTCTCCGATCGGAACCTGCCAGCTAACTGCAAGCGCCACCCACTGTCGAGTTCGATTTCTCGTTTGAGGTCGCCGTGTACGCTGTACACACTAATTCCAAGCTTCCGTAGCTGAACCAATAACTCGCGTGCGCGGTCGTCGTAAACGAGCGTGGCCTCCTTCGCCCGAAACGACCAAAGCTTCACTAGTTCGACTTTGCGATCGCCTTCGGGTTTTGGCCATCCTTTCTTAGTCGACGCTTTCTTCTGCGGCGGAATTAACGAAGTCTCGATTGCCGGTTCAGGGTCGACCGTAGTGCTCGTCGCAGGGAACTTTTCAACGACAAGAGAATCATCGGGGCTTTCAACTTCCCCAGAACCCTCTGTTTCCAACCCGTCTGCCTCCTCGCCGGATTCGGGAATCAAGCCAACTTCGTCAATCGGTTGCACCGGCGAATTGGGAACCGATGTAAGAGGCCGATCTAACTCTGTCCCATCTGGAACAATCGCGGTCCCAGGATCCTGCTCGGTTCCAAGATCTACGAACATCCAGGCGACAACCGCCATAACCCCAATCGTCAACAACGCCGTCTTAGAGCTAGTTGTCATGCCAATGTTTGACGATCTTGGTCATCCAAACCTTCCTGAAGACACCAGACACGCTCAACAAATGCGCGGCGACATGTCCTTATGTGTGGCGCACTAGCCCGAATTATTCATGAACACGCGGACCAAACACCACGAACGACCGGCACTGCCGGTCTATTGGTTCCTGCTGGCACTTTGCAGATACTGGCGTCCTCGCCGACCTTACAAGGTCGTCTGCGGGGGCAAGTATCTGCAAAGTGCCAGCAGGAACCAATTCGAGGCGTTTTGCCTCGCGGTTCATGAATAATCCGGGCTAGGACGATACGTCGAACGGACAATTCGTAAGGCCATTGGGCAAAGTCATCGAACCAATCAGGCGCAATTGATTTGACGGGCAATAGCACCCTCGTCAATCAGTATTGATTCGAACTGAACCGATGCCCTTGATTATTTGCCGCGACCTAAAGGCCGCGGTAGTCGATCAATTTCGCGAGCGTCTCGCGCATGTCGGTTCGACGCACGATGGAGTCGATCATGCCTTTTTCGAGCATGAACTCGGCGCGTTGGAAACCGGGCGGAAGGTCTTGCTTGATCGTGGTTGCGATCACTCGCGGTCCTGCGAAGCCGATGAGCGCTCCGGGTTCTGCTAGCGAAATGTCGCAGACCGTTGCGAAGGAAGCGGTCACGCCGCCGGTCGTCGGATGCGTCATCACGCAGATTGAAAAGCCGCCGGCTTCATTCAATTTGTTGAGTGCTGCGCAGGTCTTGGCCATTTGCATGAGCGACAAAATGCCTTCGTGCATGCGCGCGCCACCGGAGCTGGTGAAGAGCACGAGCGGCACTCCGTCGGAGGCCGCCATTTCGGCTGCGAGAGCGATTTTCTCGCCAACGACTTCGCCCATGGAACCGCCCATGAAACTGAAGTCGAGCACGGCCAAGACGATCTTGCGACCGTCGATGTTGCCGCGACCGCAAATCAAAGCTTCCTTTTGCTTCATGCGCTCGAGCGTGCGCTCGATCTTTGAAGCGTAGGAAACCTTCTCGGTAAACTTGAGGCGGTCGATCGGAGAGAGATCAGCGAACTCTTCCTTCCAACTGCCTTCGTCGAGCACCATTTGGACGCGATCGTTGCCGGGCAAAGTGAAGTGGAAATCGCAGGCCGGGCAAACCCGCCCCTTCTCTTCGAGCTCCTTGCGATAGATCACCTGGCTGCAGGACTCGCACTTGAGCCACAGGCCGCCGGGCATGTCCTTCTTTTTGGACCGTCGAATCCGGGCCAAACGCCCGGGCTTCTCGCCCCCCTTTACGGGATCCTGCTCGGAACCCGTGTCTTCTGAATCGCTCTTTTTTACCACCTGTACCTCGGAGTGCTCTTTTTGGTCCGGCCGGGACCTGGGGGAAGTGCTCTTTCCAGCGCGTTCCCTCTGGGAGGGTACCTGCTCGTGAGCGATGGCGGAGGGATTCTGCTTGGGATCAGGCACGGATGAGCCTTCCTTTGGGGGATTTTTTAGGAAACCTCGCGCGGAGAGCGCCCTGCGAGCGCAATTTCGCCCAAACGACGGAACTCACCGATCGTCTTGGGAATGTCCTTGGCGCCAAAGATGGCGGAGCCAGCGACGAGACAATTAGCGCCAGCGGCGGCACAAAGGGGCAGGGTTTCGGCGTTCAAGCCGCCGTCCATCTCGAGGTGGCCTTCAAAACCCGCTTCGCGAAGCCAGGAGACTTTCTCGAGAACCTCGGACATGAAGCTCTGACCACCGAAACCGGGCACGACGCTCATCACGAGGATCAGGTCGAGTTCGCAGATGAAGTCGGCGGCCTCCTCAGCCGGAGTGGCCGGATTCAACGCCATTCCGACTTGTTTCACGCCCGCGTCGCGAAAGCGCTTGATCATCTCGCGGACGGCGTCCGGCGAGTCACAAACTTCGCGATGAAAGGTCAATACGTCCGCGCCCGCTTTCACAAATTCCTCTGCGTAGGCAGCGGGATCCGTGATCATCAAGTGAACGTCGAGCGGAATGTTTGCCGCGGAATTCACACTGGCCACGACCGGCGGACCGATCGAGATGTTCGGCACAAAATGGCCGTCCATGACATCGACGTGCAGCCAATCGGCTCCGGCCTCTTCAACGTGCGCAATATCCCTCGCCAAATTGGCGAAGTCGGCCGCGAGAATGGAGGGCGCGAGAATCAGTGGGTATTCGGACATAATTGAGGTGCGAGCAGATTGCCACAGGCTCTGCCGAGGGTCCAGCACGACGAATTCCTGCCGCTCGACAAATGCCGTACGGAATCGAAATTCGCGGGGCGGAATTTAGACGGTGAGAGCAGCCACTCCGGGGAGCGTGCGGCCTTCGAGCAGTTCGAGCGAGGCTCCGCCGCCCGTAGAAACGTGATCGACCTGATCCGCCAAATCGAACTGAATGATGGCCGCCACAGAGTCTCCGCCACCGACGACTGTGTAGCCCTCGCACGCCGCCACGGCGCGCCCGACCTGCTCGGTGCCCTGCTGGAAGGAGGGCCACTCGAATACGCCCATGGGGCCGTTCCAGACCAATGTGCGAGCGGAGCTCACGGCGGCCACGAAGAGCGCCAAGCTCTTGGGACCGATATCTAGGCCCATCTGACCGTCCGGAATGTCGGCACCGTCCGTCGGCAAGGCCGGCGTATCCGCGGAAAAAGCGGCGCCACACAGGTGATCGATGGGCAATAGGAGCTCAACACCCTTGTCTTTAGCCTTGGCAATGGCCCGCTTGACCATGTCAATCTGATCGTCCTGAACGAGCGAGGTCCCCACCGTATGCCCCATTGCCTTGAGGAAAGTATAGGCCATTCCGCCTCCGACAATCAGCTTGTCGACCTTGTCGAGCAAGTTGTCAATC
>JBLINP010000185.1:0-9593 GCA_047639415.1 Planctomycetota bacterium
AAACACCACGAACGACCGGCAGTGCCGGTCGTTCGTGGTGTTTGGTCCGCGTGTTCATGAATAATTCGGGCTAGTTCCTTCCCTGCAGAACGAACAACAGGAGGTTGCTGAGCAACCCGCGTGCGATGCGCTACGCCAGCAACGCGCGCAAATCTTCGCGCGTCAGGTCTTTCAACACGCTTTGCCCGCCGCTTAGAAGTGACTCGGCCAACTCGCGCTTTTCGTCTTGGAGTCGGAGCACGTGTTCTTCGACGGTGCCCTTGGCGATTAATCGATAAGCGAAGACGGGGCGAGTTTGGCCCATGCGGTGGGCTCGGTCGACGGCTTGGGTTTCGACGGCGGGGTTCCACCAGGGGTCGAGCAGGAAGACGTAGTCAGCGGAAGTTAGGTTGAGACCGTGGCCGCCTGCTTTGAGGCTGATCAGGAAAACGTGGACGTCTGGATTGTTCTCGAAGTTGTCGACCTTGGCTTTGCGGTCGCGCGTTTTTCCGTCGAGGTATTCGTAGGTGATGTCTGCTGCGTCGAGACGTTCGCGAACGATGCTGAGGAAGCTCGTGAACTGTGAGAAAACGAGCACTTTGTGTCCTTCCTCGATGAGCTCTTCCAGGCGAGGCAAGAGTACGTCGAGCTTGGCGGACGACTCGGCGCGCAGGGAATCGTCGAGCAACGCCGGGTGGCAGGCGGCTTGGCGCAAACGCAAGAGCGCTTCGAGCACCTGGATCTTGGAACCTTCGACCTTTTCGGTTTCGTCGCCAGGTTCGCCAAGCAGCATGGATTGAAAGTGCGTTCGCAGTTCGGCGTAACGACGCTCTTCCTTTTTGCTCAATTCGCAAACGACGATTTGCTCACTCTTCGGCGGCAGCTCTTCCAGAACCTCGTCTTTCGTGCGTCGCAAAATGAACGGACGCAGAGCTTTGGCCAAATCCCCACGTTGTTCAGGCTCGATGCCCTTACTAATCAAGTTCTGAAACTTTGAAGAGCGGCCGAGCATGCCCGGATTGAGGAACTCGAGTTGCGACCACAACTCGCCGACGTGATTCTCAATCGGAGTACCGGTCAAAGTCAGGCGATGGTCAGCATTGAGCAAGCGCGCCGCCTTCGATGCTTGGCTCGACGCGTTTTTGATCGCGGTTGCTTCATCGAGGACGATGTAGTCGAACTTTTCTTCGCACAGCCCCGCAGCGTCGCGGCGCAGCGTGCCGTAAGTCGTCAACAACAAGTCGATTTCACCCGCCTGCCTGCGACTCGCTCGTCGACCGGGGCCCGTGTAATCCAATACCCGAAGACTCGGCGCAAAGCGCGCGGCTTCGTCGAGCCAGTTGAAGATCAGTGATTTGGGTGCGACCACTAGCGATGGTCCACAGCCCTTCGTCTCGCGTCGCGATTCGAGCAAGGCCAAAACCTGCACGGTCTTGCCGAGTCCCATGTCGTCGGCCAAGCACCCGCCCAGCCCCAACGAACGCAGGAAGGTAAACCAACCGAGCGCATCGCGTTGGTAGTCACGCAGCTCTCCAACGAAATGCCCGTTCTCGTGCTCGGGCTTGATTCCGTCAAAGCTTGCTAGGTTTTTGCGATAGCGATTGAAGCCCTCATCGACCGTTTCTTGGTCGCGACTGGCAAGCAGCATGTCGAGCAACCAACCTTGGTTCCCTTTGAACCGCAGCGTGTCGTCCTTCGTCGGCTCGGCCAATTCGACCAAGCGCCATTGCTCCAACCAATCGTCGGGCAAAACTCCGAACGAGCCGTCGCCCAATTCGACCATGTTGGTCTTGCCGCGAACTGCTCGGAGCAACTCGGGGAAGGATGCGATTTGGTCGCCGAAGCTCAACCCGCCTTCGAGGTCGAACCAGTCGATTCCCGAACGAACGGAGGTTTGAAACTCGCCCGCCGAATGCAGTCGACGACCTTCTGCAGTAACTTCCCAACCTTGATCGAGCAGCACACGCACCGCTTCGCTCACCTGTTTGTAGGCCAGCGATCCGTCTGCACCGCGGCGAATATCGGCATCCGTTCGACGCCCGCCGACAGCCATGTATTGTGAGATGCGAACGCGTTCCGCTTCCTCGTTGCGCGCGATTCGTACCCCGCCCTTCGCGATTACAACCGATTCAACTCTCGACGGAATCGTCGTCGCACCCGGTCCATAGGTGAACTCGATGATGCACTCCACCCGAGTGCCGCTCACCGGCGAAATGTGCAAATGCGGATCGGGAACGCCCGCTTGAATTTGCTTGGACTCATCTTCATCCGCCGCAGCAATCGTCGCGGAGACTTCGTCCAAGTTCTCTTCTTCGCCGGCTGGAACGACGATCTTGCCGCCCGCGATCGCGAACTCTCGCAGCCACGCATAGTCCTGCTTGCCCGCAAACTTCGCCAATCGATGGTTTGTCGCGAACAACCCGAACCGATGCGCAAAGAGCACTTCTCCGAGGTCGAGGCGCTCGTCGCCGCGCACCAATTCCGCCCACAAGGTCGCACTGCCGTCTTCGGATTGTTCGAGCACACGCTCCATTCGCCATGGATCGCCTGTGTCCCACTCGAGCGGCGCCACTTCTCCTTCACGGCTCGCAATTTCGAGCAGGTTGGCGCGAACCAAACGCGGCAAGAGTTCGTCGACGACGACCGACTCCAGGCCGATCGTCAATAAATCCGGTTCGCCCGGCTCAAACGATTCGATATCAAAATCGTTCACTGAACCGTGCGAGCGAAGTAGCGAATACAAGCGCAGTTCTTCTTCGCCGTTGAGGTAACTCGCGTCGACGTTTTCGAGTTGGACCTGACGAGGTTTGCCCCACAAGCCAGACTTGAGTCGCGAACTCACAAGCGTGCTCAATTGAGCAAAGTCACCGTCTTCGATGACGCCGTGCTCTAAGCGGTAGCGCAATTTTTTGTCCGAGCCCGCCACATCCCACGGATTCGGAAAGGCCGTCTCGACTCTTTCCGAAATCGAGCGCAGCGACTCGAGTCGATCCTGCCAAGTGTTCGTCTGCTCCGTAACCGGAGGCGACTCGGGCATCGTCACGCCTTCCCACTGATTGGTGGCTTTCGCGTTATCAAGCCAGAGCGCGAGGGCCCACATGTGCTTGCACGGGCCGCGCTTTTGAAATTGCAGACAACTGCACGATCCTGGAGCGTCTGCGCTTTTCCAATCTAGTTCCACGAAGTACGAGACTGCGCCGGAGACCTGAGCCCGCGCCCAGCCAGCGAACAAAACGACATTTTCGATGCTGCTGTCGTAGGCGTAAGCCTTACCGCTTCCGCGTACATGCGGCTCAAACATGGAAATCAGCAGAGCGCAGATTTCCCCTTTATCAGTTCCTGTTTCGCTATGTAGGGGTGTGCTCATAAATTCGGCTCCCAGCGATCACTCGATGGGACCCGAATCCTAACCGCAACCGAGATCAAACACTGCCGAAATCAATAAACCAGAAGAGGGTGTAGCGATTCCCCACCTTGGAGTTCCGCCCTCCGGCTTGCACGCCCTTCGAGAATTCGAACATGCCGAACGGCAGGATGGACAGGCTCCAAGCCTCTGTGGGTTCGCGAGTGTCGGAGGGCAAAACTCGACTCTTGCAGTTGAATCCAAACTGGAAAATGAAGTCCAAGAAGGACACTCGTGACGAGTTGAGGTCCGATGTCGTGTCCAGGAGGATCGGAAAGTAGAAGTTCGAGTCCTCGTCGAGGTCGGTTTCGATCCTCAATCTGCCCTCGTACGGCCCCAGCGCGCCGTTCACGCCCAGTAACAATTGAGATCCCCATACGCCGAACCCCTCCTCTGTCTTCTCCTTTGAATCTGAGGGCGCCCAATCGTTGCTCGCGGCAGCCAAATCGAACAGCGCCCCTTCGATTTCTTCGCGCTTGAAGGTACGAGAGGACCGCGAAACGCAATTGATCGAGAGACTGCAGAGCGACGCCATCGCATGTCATTACGCGGTCTCCCATCCGGAATCCCGAGAAGTACGCCGGTGATCCGACACGCACATTCGTCACGAGTAAACGAGTTTTGTGCTCACCATAAATTTCAGCGCTGCGCTCTGGCGTCAATTGCCCCACGCGCATGCCGGTGTACCTGTAAATCGCTTCGGAGCCCTCCAATTCGAAGGAGGCATTCTTATTGCGCGCCTCTTCAAGGCCTGTTGGAATTATTTCAACGGCCACGAAAGGATCCTCATCACTATTGCCGCCAAGCTTCGACAACAAGCGAATCGAGTATTGAAGGCCTTGATCAACAGCCGCGTTTTGTTGGCAATAATCTTCGTACTGCTCCCTGCTCGACAGCGCATAGCCATCGACTGCGCTGATGATATCGCCGACCGAAACGCCCGCAATTTCGGCGGGTGAACCCGCTTTTACCTCAGTCACGAAAACGCCTTTGAACGGCTCTACTCCGATAGATTGAGCCCGTTCTCGGGTAACGGGACCGACCGCTAGTCCGATCATCGGTTTCGTTTCAATGAAAGTCCTCGAGTGGTAGATGCGCGACGCTTTGTCGTGTCCGCGATTCAAAAGTGTCCAAGACGAAAGCACGCCACTTTCATCTCGCCTTTCCGCGAGGACATGAACTTTGGATACGGATCGTTTCACGGAGCGGATCGCCATATCGTCGACGCTATTTAAACCACTGCGACATCCAGTCAACAACGAGCATGCAAGTAAGAGCGATAGGGAAATGTACTTCATAATTTCTGAGTGGCTACGGGCTCTTCGATTCGACGAACCCACTTGGTTGAGCGGCAATACGCTCATGCGTCGAGCAGAGTTCCCGGAATGTCGATCCAAAAATCGCCAGTGGCTTCCGCGGCAATCAACTTGTCCTTATTGGCGTTCCACCAAACCGACCATTGCTCTTCCCAGTTCACGTCGTTCGCTTCACGGGGTTTCCCGAACCAACTTTCGAAGGCCGACTCCGGTTTACGCGTAATCACAGGTTCCACCAAAATGGACGCAATCTGGGGAAGCTCTAGCCCGGATTATTCATGAACCGCGAGGCAAAACGCCTCATCAAAATCGTAGTATGCTGAAGAGCATTGATTGCAGCCTTCGATATGTTCGCGAACTTGATTCGAACGTTCGGGATTTAGCACCCCCTCGTAGACATCGGAGAACAGTTTTTCGACGCGATCACATTTCATAGCTAGCCTCTCACGTTGAGTTCTTGCGATTGCTTCCCAGCTAGCCGCAACTAGCTATCGCGAATAGCAAGACGCCCGCGGTTGACGCGGGACTTCACGGTTCCAACCGCGCACTTGAGGCATTCCGATGCCTCTTCGTAACTGAGACCTTCGACATCGACGAGCACCATTGCCGTTCGGAGTGGTTCGACTACTTGACCGAGTGAGTCGTTGATCAGATCCCGATCGGCCAACCTCTCGGATGAGTCCGCCACCTCCAACGAATCGCGGAATTCGTCCGGCGAGATCACGCGATTGCGCTCGCGCCGCCGGCCCTCATCGCGAGCGACATTCAACACGATGCTGAACAGCCAGGAACGGAAACTGCGATTGGCGTCAAACAGAGCGAGCGCGCGAAAGATGCGCACCCAGGCTTCTTGCGCCAAATCCATGGCCGTGTGGTGATCGCCGATCCGACGTTCGATCAAAGCGATGACCGACCCACCGAATCGATCCACAAGTTCTTCAAAAGCTGCTCGCGAGCCTTGTGCGGCGGCAGCCGCTAGGGCTTCATCGGAATCGGGGTCGAGGGGGGGCATTCGGAGGCTTTCCGCGGCCTACGACCACCGGATGCCTCCAGTTCCCGTTTTCTCTCAAATCCTCACCGAGAGGAAATCATTCCCCGCCTTCGCCTTCACTCCACGTCGGAGTGACCCTACCGTCGGCCAACATCTTGACCGCTTCAATACAAGACTGAACGGCAATCGCCATGTGCTCGTAGTCCAACTTGTCCGCCTCATCACTCACGTGGTGATAGTCCGTGTGCATGTTGTAGGACGAAAGTGTCTGGCCGATGATGCCCTTCATAACGAAGGCGTAGTTGTCCGACCTTTGATAGAAGTTTTGATCGAGTCGTTGGTCAGCAACGATCGTCAAGCCCTGCTCGTTGAACAGCGGGCCGAGGTTGGTCTTCTCATAACCGGTAAGCCAGAGCTTGCCCGAACCACCCACGAGATCGTCGGGACGCCCGATCATTTCAAAGTTCAAGTTGCAAACGGTTTGTTCCAGCGCGACGGTCGGGTGATCCAAGTACCACTTGGTGCCCAGCAAACCGATCTCTTCGCCAGTCGCCAACAGGAAGACAATCGTGCGCGCTGGCGCCGGCTCCTTCCCAAGCGCATCGGCAATCGCCAAGATTGCCGCCGTGCCCGAGGCGTCGTCATCGGCTCCGTTGTAAATCGAATCCTCGCCCTCCTTGGCATCATCTTTCGTTCCGATGTGGTCGATGTGAGCGCTCAAAACAATCGTTTCGTTCGCCAATTCGGGGTTCTCAGGCGTACCTACGCCGCGAATCACGCCAATCACGTTTCGATCCTCAAGCAACTCCTCTTCTGCAAACACCTCGAGCTTTAGTTTGCTGATTTGCCCAGCGTCAATCGCTTCGCGGAGCGCGCCACGCACAACCAAAATATCGGATGCGTCAGGACCGACCGCCGCTTCGCCCGCAACCTGAAGCCCCCCGCCTCTCACTTCGGTGCTCACTTTGCCCGGACTTTTCGGTCCGAAGCGCAGATACAAACCCCAACCTTCACCTGCTCCCATACCGCGCGCTTCCAGCCACTCCGAACGTTCGCGGCGATTGCCATCCATCACGATCGCGCGATTGACATCGACTGTTTCGGGCAAGTCTTCCAACGAACTCACCACGGTCAATTCGAGTTCGGCCGTTGAAGTAGCCTTGCCACGCGCATAGAAATCAAAGTCACGTCCGTAGAGGACTTCCAATGCTTCGCCGGTAGTCGTCACAACCGACAACGCGGGCACCTTGGTGTGCTTAAGTTGTGAGAGCGGGAGGCGCTGCATAAAACTGCCGTCATCACCGCCGGGTTCGAGACCGGCGCGCTTGAGAGAGTTCGCCAAGTAAATCGCGGCTCGCAACAACCCTGGACTCGTCGTCGCACGTCCCTCGAGTTCGTCGCTGCTCAGGAATTCAACGTGATGCCGCAAAGTGGCAGCAGTGACTTCCTTACTCGCAGGGGGCAAGACATCCTGAAACGACGACGCGGCCAGAACCGTCGACGAAGCCACGAGAACCAGCGACAAGAGAGAGGATTTAGGGGTTTGCATCCCGGAAGGATAATGAAGAGTGCCTCGTTCGTGCAGCTCTGATGGTTCAGTTTCTAGTGTCCAACCGGGAGCTTACTGAGTTAGTCGTCGGTACCGAGTACGGGGCCCAGTTTGAGAGCGAGCTTCAAGCGAGCGCGACGATGCAACTCACGAACCGCAGGGACGGTCTTATCCAGCGTCGTGGCAATTTCATCCCACTCGCCTCCGCAGTAATCCCGCAACACAATCGCCTCGCGATGCGTTTCGGAAAGTTCAGATAGAGCTTTGTCGATGATCTCGGGAAGTTCCGCTCGCTCCGCCGCATCGGGAGGTTGCGAGGCGTCACCCTCCAACTTATCGCCGAGCCCGCCATTCGAACTGTCGTCCCCGCCCTGCATGTTGACCTCGCGTCTCCAGTCACGCTTCTCAGCCTGTCTGTGTGTGATCGCGTCTTGAATTTGTCGCTCCGCAACGCGCGCCAACCAATTGAGAATGCTCCCCGATCCGCGCACCTCAATGCTCGCCAACTTGCGCCACGCCACTTGGTTCGTGCCCTGCACAATATCCATCGACTCCAAGTACTGACCGATACCAGGTCCCATGCGCACTCGCACGATTCGTCGCAGCCGCTCTTGATAACGACCAAGCAAACGATTCATCGCATCGTCATCACCCGCTTTGGCTTGGTTGAGAAGAACGAGCGAATCTTCTAAGGACGGCGACGGAGCTTCGAAGGTACTGGCGAGTGGATCGAATTCGGACATTGCTCGATTAGAACCTGCTAGGGCCGTCTTGGGTATGCCGAAGACCGCGATGTAGCTCCATATAGAGCCGCCACGCCCGGTCACGAAGCCTGGAGGGAGCGCTCATCGTTTCGAATTTTCAAAAACGGCGTAACGAGGAGGAGCGGAGCGGGATTTAGGCCAAAGACGCGCTCCGTGCCCCTTCTGGTGCAATCGGTCAGCCTCATAAAGCCCCACTACGACATGAAGAATTCCAACTCCGCCGCTGCTTTCACCCTGTGCCTTTTTGTCCCCGCAACGCACTCCGCACAGCAACCCCAGACATCCCTTCGCTTGGTCGAGTTGAACGGCGACATGCAGAAGGATCGCTTGATCAATCGAGCGGACGGCGCAATCGAAATTTCACTGGGCATGGGGCTCCGGCAATTCGAATTGATCTCACAAGTGATGCCGAAAGCGCACGTGATCGATTTGGTGGCCGAGGATTTGAATGGCGACGGCATCACCGATCTCTACTTGCTCACGAACCATACAAACATCGCGTTGCTCGGTGATGGAACTGGGCTCTTTCGCGAAGCGACACTTGAACTCGGTCTCCAAGACGAAGGAGTTGGCATTGGCATCGAACTCGATGATGTCGACAACGATGGCATCGCGGATCTCTTGCTTCACAACCAAACGAGCGACGTTTTGTTTTGGGGAATACCTGGCGGATTCGAGCGCGACGAAGCGACGCCGTTTGTTTCTATGAGCCTTCCGAGCAGCGAAGTGAATGTCGCTCTGCCGTACAAAGAGCAAAAGAATGGGCTGCGCGGCACGGTGAACTCTGCTCCCTTCGACGCACAGCCCACATCGAATGGCTCTGTTCATTTGCCCGGTTCATCGAGAACGCCTGTATCCGGTTCTTCGAATTCATCGGCGACACCGACAATTCTCCCGTCGATCGCATCACTCCCCCCCGGCACCTTCACTTCTCCCAGATTCCCACTCAAATCGCCGATTGGGCTGAATTCGACGCAATTGAAGATATTGAGCCACTTCAGCATCGAAGAGCTGCCCGATGGACTCGGCGGAACCGCAAAAACGATTCGCGTGAGCGGCGCCAACCTCCAGATCGTCAACGGCACTGGCGCGACCAACGGCGATACCGGCAATCCGACTTCACTCGCAGGTGCAACCAACAGCGTCGGCAATCTGATCATTGGCTACAACGAACTGGGCAATCCGAACGGTGACGATCGAACGGGCTCGCACAACCTCGTCGTTGGGTTGGGCAACACCTACTCCAACTTCGGAGGACTCGTCGCTTCCAACAATAACTCAATCACTGGCGCCTTCGCGACGGTTTCGGGCGGGACTCGAAACGTAGCGAGTAGTGACCGCGCCTCGGTTAGCGGTGGAACGACCAATACCGCGAGCGGTACGTACGCCTCCATTAGCGGTGGCAATTCCAATCAGGCCCAAGGCTTCTATGATTCGGTTGCAGGTGGCAGCTCAAATATCGCCAACTCAATCTCCAGTACGATCAGCGGCGGTCGCGACAACACGGCAAACAACTTCAACACTTCGGTGACCGGCGGCCGATCCAATGTAACCGGCTCCAATTACAGATCGTCATACGGTGTCAGACACC
>JBLINP010000186.1:0-9435 GCA_047639415.1 Planctomycetota bacterium
AAAACGCGACTATTTGCAATGGCGGTAGCGGCATGGTCGGCGAAAGTTCGCATCCAACCGAACTCTTCGCGCTTGATATCAATGCGGCTAAAAATCGCGAGCACTCCTAAAGTCTCGCCGCGGAAGTTCAGCGGTTGTGCTGCGAAACAAACGATCCCCTCAGCCTTTGCCCACTCGGGAATCACCAACCACTTGTCGCCATCATCAACCCGCAACTGCAATGCTGCGCCACTTTGTCCAACGCGACCGACCTTGCGGACTCCGAAGGGAAAGCGTTTGAACCGGCCATCGATTCCTTCCCAGGCTTCATCGGGATTCGCGCG
This sequence comes from Planctomycetota bacterium, assembly GCA_047639415.1. Lineage (GTDB taxonomy): Bacteria > Planctomycetota > UBA1135 > UBA1135 > OFTM34. Next base: position 324 of record JBLINP010000186.1, read on the forward strand.
GGAGCGGCCTGCGCTCGCCACCAAATGAAGACAGCGAGTCTGATCGAGGCACTCGCCTTTCATAATGCAATTGCTGCAGATGTCCCCCGGTTTGCTCAACCAAATGCGAGCCAGCGCAACTCCGGGTTCGCGAGCGAGATCCTCCACGATTTGCGTCAGCACTTCGCTCGGCTTAACCGACTGAGCGACGTTGAGTGCGGCTTGCTGAAGGGCTTCTACATTCATGCCGGCAGGGTACGGAGTTCTCATTCACAAATCGTGAGTTCACACTGCTTTGTGATATTTCATGACCCGTGCGGACTTAGCATCTTTGCCTAAACCACACGAACACGGGACTTAGACCGATCGAGTGGATTGGCACGGCACGTGCACTTGGAAAGCTTGTTCCGTCCAGATCGTCTCGACAGAGGCTCGCACGAGTCCGCCATACGAAAGCAAAACCATGTCCCGTAACTACACCAATCTAACCTTTACGGATTCCGTCAAGTCGACACAGGAACACTATGGCGCGCGAGCGTCGGGTGCGAAGGTGGAAAGCTGGGACATCGACGATGAACATCTCTCTGCCGTTGAGGCGAGTTTCATTGCGGCGCGTGACAGCTTCTACATGGCGACCGTCAATCAAGACGGTTGGCCGTACTTGCAACATCGCGGAGGACCGCGAGGTTTTCTGAAGGTGATCGATAGTCAGACGCTCGGATTCGCAGACTATCGGGGAAACCGTCAATACATCAGTGCGGGGAACCTTCGCGAGAACGATCGAACGGCGCTGTTTTTTATGGATTACCCCAATCAGCGCAGATTGAAACTGATGGTACGTACAGAATCGTTCGATGCAGATGAACGACCAGATCTCGAGTTTCTAAGAGATGCAGATTATTCCGGCCGCGTCGAACGTTTGATTCTCTTTCACGTGGCTGCGTTCGACTGGAACTGTCCGCAACACATCACACCGCGTTATTCAGAAGCGGAATGGGAATCATCGCCGTAATTGAGAATCAGAGGACTGGCCCAACTAGACGATTCGAGAATGAATTGCTAGCTTCTAATGATTGCGGTTCGGGTGACCTCTCAAGGTCAAACCGAAGGAGAGACGTAATCTATAAACGGAGTTGAGGCATGACTTGGTGGAGAGCTCGCACGAAATTCAAGCTTGGTATTACGGTTTTTTTTGTCGTGCTGCTGAGCCTCGCGACAAACGCGCAGGGCGGGTATTCGACTGAGAAGCATCCAGAGCTCGGCTTTGATTTTATAAGCGCTCGCGACTATGACGCCATTCCCATCCCGCCAGATGAGGAGTGGACGATTCTCTATTTCGCCGAGCAGGAAGCCTTTCGCGAAAACGATCGCAAACGGTTCCGACCGGAGCTGAGATTCGTCTTTATCGATCACAATCCGCCGCCGACACCGAAGCCCAAGCCGAAGAAGAAGGAGAAGGAAGAGGAGGACAAAAAGAAAGATGACAAGGAGAAGGACGGAGATGCAGAGGAAGAGGAGGAGGAAGAAATTTTGCCCCCCATCTCTAACTTTGAAATCTTCGCTCACCAAAAGCTAGACACATGGGACGTGGGAGATTCCGACTCCCAGAAGGATCACGCGGGACATTTAGTCAACGAATACGAGCTTACGAATAAGCGCTACCCAAAGCACTTTGTCGGTAAGGCCATCACCTTTAGTAACGAGAGTCGAACGATCGCTGTTTACGGGTTCTGCGCAGCCGAGGACTATTGGGACCAGGTCAAGATCTGGCGCAAAATGCTCAAGAAGATTAAATTCTATGAGCCCGAAGCGGCCGACACCTCTGAGCTTGAGCTGTACTACTCTCGCAATAAGTTCAAGAACTCAGCTTACCGCGTTCAAGTCCGACAGAATTTAGTCGATGGTTGGAAAGCCGAGGATACGGAGAACTACATCTTGGTCTACAGCACCAAAGACGAGCCGCTGATTCGAATCATCAAACGAGAACTTGAGGCGATTCGGAACGAATACATCAAGGAGTTCCCGCCTGTGCAGGAAGTCGAAGCCGTATCGACGGTTCGCATTTGCAAGGACGAAGCGGAATACCACAAATATGGCGGTCCGCGCGGAACAGGTGGCTATTGGTACGACAAATCCGAAGAGCTCGTCTTTTACGATCGCGATGAACGCGAGGGAGAAAAGCGCGGGACCGGAAAAGCCAATACGCGCATCGTCCTGTATCACGAAGCGTTCCACCAATACATCTACTACGCGATCGGAAAAATTGCTCCGCACTCCTGGTTCAACGAAGGTACCGGCGACTATTACTCAGGCGCGGTCATCAAGAGTGGCAAGGTCAAAAAAATCGGCGTCAACCCTTGGCGAATTGAATACATCCAAGCCGCAATCAACGGGGATTATCGTCTCAGAGAGGAGTCGTTCGAAGAAATACTGGCCTACTCGCAGGCAGACTTTTACGAAGGCGATCGCGTGGGCGTGTGCTATTCGCAAGCTTGGTCCATGATCTACTTTTTGCGAACGGCGAAGGAAGTTCGCAAACACCCGGTTTGGTCAACGATCCTTAAAACCTACTTCGATACCCTGCAAGTCGCCTACGCCAAGGAGCTTGAAGGTAAGCAGCTTGAAGAACTCGATGAGGAAGAACTGGATGAAGCCAAGCAAAAGGCTCGCGAAGCAGCATTGACCAAGGCCTTCAGCGATGTGGACTTGCGCGAACTTCGAAACGCCTGGCGCAAGTACACGCTGGGACTCAAAGTGCCGCGATGATCCAGCGCTGCGCTCACTTCCTGTTTCGATGGGTCCACTGAAACAGAACCAGCCCGACGACAACCCAACCGGTAAAGAGTTCGAGACTGGTCAGTTCGAACATGCCCAATCGCTCCCCCATCGGTTTTTCGAGCATCAGCGATAAGTCTTCGCTGAATCGCAAGAGAACCAGGGAACCGAGTGCAAGGATCGAACACCAGGCTGCCGTCAATTGCAGCCATCGCGGCACATTGCTTATCCGTTGCTTGTAGAGTTCGGGACAACGTCTTGGGAACATAACCAGTGCGATACTGTGCAGTGCGTACAAAAGCATCAGCGACACGATGGCGATTCCCAGAGCCAAATCCATGCGGCCAGAGAGCAGTAAGAGCGCAGCCAGGGTGAAGCTTATCAATAGCCCGAAGACCGGCGTACGACGGGTCGCGTGTAAGGATGCGAAGGCCTTCGGTAGAAAACCTTCGCGCGACAAGTGGCACGCCAAACGGGCCGGTACGAACAGAGTCGCATTCAAGGAGGTAGCCACAGCCATCACCGCCCCCAACGTCACGACAAGTTCGGCTCCAAAGGGCAAGTAAGTTGCGGCCGCGATCGACATCGGAACTCCACTGGCTCCCAGTTCATTTGCGGGCAATGCTCCAATTGCCACAGCCGACATCAAAACGAAAATGATTGCGGTTACCAGAATGCCGCGTAGGAAAACTCGCGGCAGTCGCGATTGGCTGTCGCGCACTTCACCGGCAGCTTGAGAAAGTGCTTCGAAGCCAGCGTAGGCGAAAAAAAGTGAAGGCAGGGATGCGCCGAATCCCGCGACTCCGCCGGTGAAGAAAGGTTGATAGTTAGAGGGGTTGATGGCGAAAACGCCTGGCACGATCAGTACGGCCAGGGAGAGCGCGAGAATCGCGCACATGGCGACTTGAACACGCCCAAAGGATCGCACGCCGATGACTTGAATCGTGAGGAAAGTGAGCATGCCGAGCAGCGCGACAACAGTGACAGCGATTGGTGAATGCTCGGCTCCAGGGTTGAAAAGTTCGAGTAGGTTGAGGGCGAGGGCGTCGGCGAGGTAGGCGGCAGCTCCGAAGTAAGAAATCAGCTTGAGCCACGCGGCGAGAAAGGTGAGACGCCGACTCCGAAAGGTGCTGGAGATGTGGAGCACCTCCCCACCGGATTCCCTGCCTAGCGGCGTGGAGAGAAACACGATGTACGCAACCGCGGTGGCCAAAATGATTGGAGCGAGAACCATATGCCCCAAGATCACACTGGGCCCGGTTACGGCCGTCGCATCGGACGTCACCTTAAAAATGCCCGCTCCAACCAGAATTCCCACCAACACCGCGTAGGATTCAAGCGTGCCAAGTTCCCGTTTAAGCTTCGTACCCTCAGCTCGTTCGTTGACCATGCACGCAGCTTACCAAGGCTGTCTACTCCAGTGCATGGGGGCCTCAGTCAAAGCGCTGCCTCGATTGATTCGAATGCCATTTTCGTGATCTGTTTTGATTCGAAATCAATGCATTGGCGCGACGTGACACTAGCTACACTGAGAATGAACTAATCCGACATTCAGCCACGAACTCTGGTTTCATGCAAAAAATACGATCCGCCATCGTCGTGCTCCCGTGCCAACGGCTGCAGGAGAATTTGGAATTCTTCACGGATCGACTCGGCTTTCGACTGGAGCGAATATCGCCTGCTGACAATCCGCGTAGCGCCGAAATCAGTGGACACGGATTGCGCATCGAGTTGCGAGTGAGCAGCGAGTCTCCGCCGGCAACAATTCGCCTAACCTGTGACAAAGACTTGGGCGGCGACGCGCTTCCCAGCTCAATGATCGCACCCAACGGAACGCGAATCGAATTTGCGCCCGTGATCCCCGCGTTAGACCTTCCCCCGATTAAGGAAGAACTCGTCATCTCTCGAAGGGAAGCGGATGCGGAAGCTGTGGTCGGGCGCGCAGGTATGCGTTATCGAGATTTGATTCCAGGTCGACTCGGTGGGCGTTTCATTGCCTCGCACATTCAAATTCCAGATGGCGGCGAAGTACCCGACTTTGTGCACTTCCATCAAGTTCGCTTCCAGATGATCTTTTGCGTCAAGGGCTGGGTGCGCGTGCTTTACGAAGATCAAGGCGAAGCGATGCTTCTCGAAGCGGGAGATTGCTTCTTGCAGCCGCCACTCATTCGACATCGCGTGCTCGAAAGTTCGGAAGGTTTGAAAGTTGTCGAGATCGCCTGTCCCGCCGAACATGACACATTCATCGATCACGAACTCGAGCTCCCCACGGCTCAGTTTTTGCCCGAGCGTGATTTTGAGGGTCAGCGCTTCGTACATCATCGTGCCAGCGTTGGCCGCTGGATCGAGCGCGAACAAACTAGCTTCGAATGCCGCGATCTGGATATTGCTGCGGCGACCGCCGGGCTTGCAAGCGCCCAGGTTTTGCGCGTAAAAGCCAAAAGAGAAGCGAACCAACCGTGGAGCCACGAAGGAGAATTGCTCTTTCTCTTTGTCTTGGACGGTCAACTCGAATTACGCGGCCCCGCACATCAGCAACTCTTGTTGCGGACTGGCGATTCAGCGACCCTTCCAAGCGGGAGTGAATTTTGGCCGGTTCAATTCAGCGACGAGTTGCAACTATTAGAAGTGAAACTCTAAAGCCCCACCCCTTCCTACGGTCGCTTCAGGCCTCGATCTCAATATCGGACTTTGGCGTGCAGCTACAAGCCAGGATGAAACCAGCCGCTCGCTCTTCGTCGTCAAAATCCCCTTCTACCTGCTGGTCCACCTCGCCTTTTATCAAACGCACTTTGCAGGTTTGACAAGATCCCGCCCGGCAGACGCTGTCGATTTCGACTTCGTTGTCTTCGGCCAATTCCAGAATCAAATCCTCCGCACCCGCGTCCACGGTCACGCGCGATTTCGTGAAGAGCACCCGATACTCAGATGACTTCGGTTCGTTACTTTCGTCTGTATTCATTTCAAGTGCGGAATTGACAACCACTACGATTTGCAAGCACGGCCGAATCGACCGTTCCCACTGGAGGCATTGAGAGCTTCACGCGCCAGTGAACTTAGCCCTCGGTCGTGCGGCAATAGCATGAGGCGTTGACCTCGACGCTGGCCTGTTCTTGCACGCGCTCCAATTGCGCGCGCACTTCCGCCGCTGCGGCCGTCTGATTCGTGCGCTCAAGACACTCGGTTAGACCATGCAACGACCAGATGTTGCCCGGATGCAGTTTGAGATCATAGCGATAGTGCTCTTCAGCTTCAGCCAGTTGACCTTGCTCCAAAAGCAGAGCGCCGAGTGAATGGCGCGTCGGGACGAGCCAAGGTGAGGGCTCGGAGTACTCCAACTTGTCCTCCGCTTCGACGGCTTTGCGAAGAAAGTCCAAACCCGCCTCGACATTGCCAGCCTTGTACTCGATTTCACCCGCCATCATGTTGCGCGCAATATCCATGACGACGTTTAGATCTTCGACGAACTCGAGATCTGCGTCCGCGGGCACCGAACTCACCGCTTGCTCGAAGTGTTCAACTTCGCCGCGTGCTTGTGCTATGCGGTCCGTATTCGCATAAGCGACGGCGCGAGCGTAATGCCACAATGCCTGGGCAATGGGCTGATCCTCACGCGGTTTCGGCACATCGAGAACGGCCTGCCATTTGCCAAATCGCAGGTGGACTTCTTGGTCCATCACCAACCAATTGGCGGAAGAAGGGGCCGCTTCGAAGTGGTCGGGCAAATCTTCGAGAAGCACGGCACACGCTTCGAGCGCTTCCTCGTAGGCCCCCATGTAGAGCGCCGCCCATACTCGAAAATGCGTGTTGTGCGCTTGATAAAAGTGATAGACAACCTGTTCGCCTGCGCGCTCGAAATACTCGCGATCTAGGCGGGCCCCGATATCGTTAACGCGCACACAATCCTCGTATCGCCCAACCTGCACGTAGATGTGTCCAGGCATGTGAACCATGTGACCTAGGCCGGGAGTGAGGGCTCCCAATCGATCGGCCGCCGCCTCCGCGCGTGCAGGCTCACCGGATGGTTCCCACGTGTGAATATAGAAGTGATTCGCACCGGGATGATTGATGTTGAGTTCGAGCACCCGATCGAGCACCGCAATGATCTCTTCGGTGTTCCGGTTTGGTTCGAAGTCTGCAGACCAAAGCTCCCAAGGCGTTTCGTTTACCAAAGCGTCCGCATAGAGAAATCCGACCTCATCGTTCTCGGGATACTTCACCCACAGCGCGCGCATGGCACCTGCATAAGCTCCATCGATAATTTCGCGATCCTCGTGTACCGGCCGGGCCAAGCGCGTAGCGAGAGCTTCGATCAGATCGCGCTCGAGTTCGGTCGCACTCATCCGCATCTCCATCGCTTTGGCAATCGCTTGCGCGGCCGCCTTGGCCCCCTCCTCATCAACGCCCGAATTCATGTTCGGACCGAGCGCGTAGGCCTGGCCCCAATACGCCATCGCACAATCACTATCGAGATGCGCAACTTCTTTGAACGAACGAATCGCTTCAGCGTGGTTGAAACCGTAACTCAACGCGAGGCCTTGATCGAAGTAAGTCTGAGCCTCGGGATCGTCCGTCGAGATTTTGAACTGATGGTCTCCGCTGCCCTCGATCAGAAGGGCCTGTGTGTGCCCAAGGGAAGCGCACGAAACGCATGACAGTGAAACGAGAATTAATAATTTCCAAATCATGAGTTCAGCTCCTGCTGCGATCTGCCTCGAAAGAGCGAGAACGAAGATAGTTCGACGCACCTTATCTGTCCATAAATGCTCCCAAAGAAGCAAAACCGAGCACACAACTCGAGACTTGAGATGTTGGCCACAAATTTGATCCATGCAAATTCGACGACGCTCGGTTGAAAGTCACGCGAGCTCGCGAGTTGGCCTCGGGGGTCGTTCAATCTCTTGCCTACTTGCTCACCGAAACGGTTGCATTCACAACGGCGCCGACATCCTCAAGGTCATTCTTTCACGAAAAAGAGCCCGATATCCGGCTCACTTCACGACGGTTTACGGAGCAAGAATCCTGTCAGTAGAAGCCCTTCGTCGAGAAGGCATTGACGTCTTGTTTAAGCCTTACAAGACGTCTGCACTTCTCCATCCGGTACACCTGCGCATTGCGACGGGCAAAGCTGCTATGGCGGAGTCCATTTCGCTGCGATCAAGTACTCAGTTTGTCTGTCGGAAGCATTCAGTGGTTTGAGTTGCGCTCACAGAAAATGAGAGCGGGCAAAGCTCTAGAATTCGGAATTGGAACCGGTCGAATTGCTCCGCCGCTCGCAAGGCTAGGCGTCTCCGTCTCTGGAATCGAGCTTTCAAAGGCGATGGTTGCCAAGTTCTAAGCAAAAGAGGGAGGATCCGATATTCCAGTAACAATCGGCGACTTCGCGTCGACGGTTGTCGATGAAAAATTTGCGCTCGTGTATCACGTTTACAACACGATCATGAATCTCACTTCGCAGGACGCTCAAGTCGACTGCTTTCGCAATGCCGCTATGCTCCTTGAATCGCATGGCTGCTTTGTGATTGAAGTGATGATTCCACAACTTCAATCCGTGCCTGTGGGTCAAACGTCCCACGTTTTTGATCTGTGCGAATCGCATTGGGGAATTGCCGGTTTCACTTTGAAAGAGCGTTGGGGTTCTTGGAATCGAGAACCGTTTTCGAAAAGCAGTGGGTCGCACGTCTCCATCTGGCAAAAAGGATCACCTACATCCATCAACCAAATTTTCTCCAAAGATCTTCCGTACCGATTTAGCGATTGCCGCCTCCGCCATCTAGCGGCTAGCCTTCGAGTTAGTAAAACGGCACGCATGTTCCGAACCTCACCAACTGGAACGCGACTCCCTAGCCCAGCACATTGAACGCGCAACAACAACGATGAAAAAGCGCGCGAAGAAGAGTCCGCCGCTGCCCGATTACGACCTCACGATTCGCATTTGAGAGCTTCTCTATGGTCGTCGCGGTGTTAGCGAAAAACGCATGTTCGGTGGAGACTGCTTTATGGTCAACGGCCACATGGCCACGGGTGTAACCAACAAAGAGCACTTGATGGTTCGCGTGGGGCTTGAACATTACGAGGAATGCCTCGAGCATCCGCACACTCGCGAAATGGACTTCACCAAACGCTCGCTACGCGGCTTCGTGGTTGTCGATCCAATCGGTTTCGAAGAGGACTCCGATCTAAAACAATGGGTGGAGAATGGCGTCGCGTTCGCGCGCTCTCTACCACCCAAACCTAAGCAATGACACGAAGTCGTTCGTGAGAAGACTCGAGACGATCTTCACCTAATCATCGACGTACTCAAAGATTCTTGGGGTCTCCTGCACCTTTAGTGGAAGCAAGATTGATGGATGGAAGT
>JBLINP010000187.1:0-9418 GCA_047639415.1 Planctomycetota bacterium
CTTTTGCGCGTTTCCTGGGCGCCAAGCGCCTCGTCGTTGGTCAAGACATGCGCACGCACTCACCGGAAATCGCCGATGCGGTGGCCGAAGGCATGCGCGATGCGGGGTGTACGCCGATTCGTTTGGGGTTGGCTTCGACGCCGATGACTTATTTCGCCATTGGCTCGCTCGATTGTGATGGTGGATTGTGTGTGACAGCGAGTCATAACCCTGCGGAATACAACGGCATGAAGCTATGCCGTGCCGATGCCGTTCCAATTTCGGGTGCGACGGGGATCGCAGACATCGAGCGCATGTGTAACGAACCTTACCCCGAGCCAGTAGCGGAACGCGGCGGACAGGAAGAGGTTGAGTTGCTCAAAGAGTACGTTGAGCACGTGGTGAAATTTGCGAATATCGACGGCGATATCAAAATCGGAATCGATGCGTCGAACGGCATCGCGGGCCATACTTTGCCGGGGATTTTAGCCGCCCTTCCGAACGTCAAAGTGACCAGCATGTTGATGGAGCCGGACGGCACCTTTCCGGTTCACGAAGCCAATCCGCTCAAAGAGGAAAACCTCGACGGACTGCGCGAAATCGTAAAATCAAGCGGTTCTGCGCTGGGCGTTTGTTTTGACGGCGATGCGGATCGTTGCTGTTTTGTCGATGAAACGGGACGCACCGTCAGTGCCGATTTGGTTACCGCGCTGTTGGCTCCCACCTTTATTGGAACCAAGACTGGCGTGCCGATCGTTTACGACTTGCGCTCGTCGTGGGTGGTGCGCGAAGTGATCGAAGAGCAGGGCGGAGTGGCGATTCGGGATCGAGTTGGTCACTCCTTTATCAAAGCGACCATGCGTGAGAAGGGAGCCGTCTTTGGAGGCGAGCTTTCCGGTCACTTTTACTTCGCGGACAACTTCACCTGCGATTCCGGTGTAATCGCAATGGTCAGCGTGTTGTCCTTGCTTTCACGTCCCGAGAATCGCGGCAAGAAATTCAGCGAAATGGTCTCGGGATTGAGGCGTTATCACTCTACCGGCGAAATCAACTTTGAAGTCGCCGACAAAGACGCGATGATTGCTCTACTAAAGGAACGTTACAGCGCCGGCGAGCAGGACGAGTTGGATGGAATCACAGTTTCATTTGGCGACTTGTCCGATCCCGACTGGTGGTGGTTCAACGTAAGAGCCTCCAACACGGAACCGCTCTTACGACTCAACTTGGAAGCTCGTACCGAAGCCTTGCGCGACGAGCGCCGCGACGAATTGGTATCCATCCTGGGAGTACCCGAATAATGAAGTCGATTCGAATTCTGCCGATCATCACGGCCTGTTTATGGCTGGCCACTTGTAGTTGTGAGTCGAACGCTCACGACCGCGATTCGGGTCCCATGCCATTGCATTCGGTCTCCTCCGCCTCTCGCGAGGGACCGCCTGTGGTGGCTGGAGTCACCATCCATGCGGCAACGGGGCAACCCTTGGCGAATGTGACCTTGACGCTGCCCGATGGCACCACGGCCGTTTCCGATGCTAGCGGTCGATTCGAGATGGTCGGGATGCTTCCCGGACTCGAGGGGCTGCTTGAAGCGAGTCACGAGGACGGCTTATTGGGGAGCAATCGGCTCCTGCCGCTAGCCGGCGGCCGTCTTGAGGTGGTGGTGCGATTGCGCCGCCCCCGAGCCGAGCGCTGACCGCCAATGCTGCACAAATCGTTTCTCGAGCAAGAAAAAGCCGGATTGGGACGTGCAGCGCGACGCTTGGCTAGGCGATAGAAGAACACAGCCTTTTGCTGGCCCCCGCTTATGTTTGGACTCCTACTCGCAATTTTCCTTTCGCCTCTTCTCCAAGATGACGCGACCGCGCCCGATGAGGCCGTCGTCGCGATGGACGCGTTACAAGCGGAGGCTCTGCCGGAAGCTCAAGCCGATCGGCAACTGCCCTCGGTATTGGAGGACGTTCCGCTACAGGATCGCCTGGAGCAACCTCTGGGTTGGGTTCGTATTCGCTTTCGCGAGCGCCTGATCAGCTTCTCGGCCTACTCAGCAGGTAGTGCCAAAGCGGATCTCGACGGCATCCTGGCAGACTCCGATCGACGCGGGGCCGCATTGATGGCCCTGGGATGTTCCAAGGCCGCTGGCGTTCGTTTGACGCTCGAATCCTGGGCCGTCGGTGGTGGATTACTGGAGCGCCGCGCTGCGATCCTAGCCCTGGGTGAACTCGGTGGTCAAAGCCTGGACTTCCTCCTCGCACTCGCTGCCGACGCCGACGCTCGTGTGGCGGAGTGCGCGCTGCTCGCCATGTTGCGACTGAACGCGAACGTAGCGCGATCGGAAGTCGAAGCCATTGCCGAAGATCGAACCTCTACTTATTCGAAAACGGCTCGCAAGCTGTTGGAGGTCATGGATACTCCCAGCAAAGATTCAGTACCCGAATCGCTCAAGCTGCTGTTCGAATTGCGCTGGGATGCAGCCCTGAGTTATGGGTTGGTGGGCGGGAAGAGTCGCTCGCAACTTCGCATTGAAGAATTGGTTAGTCACGCTGAGTTCCTAAACGCCGTTGTACTCCGCGCCTCGCTGAATCTGAGTATGCCGGGAGTCGATGACCATATTTTGGCGTTGATCGAGACCGGGGATGCGGAAGCGATTCGCGTCGCCGTGACCCGGATTCCAAGGACTCTCAGTACGCGGTTTGAAAGCGAACTTTGGGCACCGGCTAATTCGGAGGAATGGAGACTTGTGCTCGAGGCGATCGAGAATGCGGGGGCAGATGAGGCGGCCTTTCCGCTCGCATCAGGAGCACTTCAGTTGCCGCAGTTTCGCTCGCGTGCGGCCGGCTTGATGATCGCCATGGGGGATGAGGCAGCACCCAGTTTACTGCTCGAGTCGCTGTACGATGGTGAGCTAGAATCACGTATTGCCGCCTGCCGAAGCTTCGGCAAAGTAACCGATTCACGCTGGTCGACCGAACTGGCAAAACTGCGGCGAACGGACCCCAATTCTCGATTAGCGATGACGGCGTTGGTTGCGCAAATGCGTATGGGCTACAAGCCGGCCGATGTCGTGGTGCGTTCCATTGTCTTGGATGGAACACAGATCCAACGCGAACTGCTTGTCGATGAGTTGCTTGCGGTGGGAAGCGATCCCAGCATCCCCGTGCTTTTAGAGGCGGCCTACTCCCACATGATCGGTAGGCGTCGATTGCGTGTGGCCACACAACTCGTAGAACGTGGCCGTGTGCTGCCGAGAGCGGAGCTGATCACGGCACTCGAGTCCGGTGATGAGCCTGATTTGGCCAACACCTTTGTACGCGCTCTGCGCAAAAACTTGAGCGTCAACGAGTTGCAAGCGTTCGCAAGCTTGTTTCCGGCGAACGGCGTTGAGGTTAATATCGAATTGGCGCTGGCGCTGATCGAGCACGATCACATAGTGGGACTTTCATTGCTGACGCGGGCACTCTGGAGTCCGCCTCTAGACCTAAGTTCCCTGGCGGGTGCGGTGATTGTTCGCGCGCGTGGAATCTCGCGTTTGCATCAGGAACTTAACTCACCTCCCGCACGAGTTAGTGTGGGTGGCATTCGACGAGTCGGCTTCGCCTTGGGCGAATGGGGTGGCGTGGAAGCGCTCGAAGAATTGGCGAGTCAAAGGCCGAGTCATGATCCCGCGTTGCAAGGTGCTTACCTCGGCGCGATGAGCGCGCGCACGCAATAGTCACTGTCTCGACAGCATGAGTTCGACAAACTCTCCGCTCTGGAAGCCCTGTGGCATCGTCACACTGCTCACTGACTTCGGTCAAACCGATGCCTATGTGGGCATCATGCGCGGAGTGCTGGCGACGTGTTGCCCTGGCCTCAGCGAGGTCGTAGATCTGACCCACGCTATCCAACCCCAAGACATTCGGGGCGGCGCCTTCCAGCTCAAGCATGCCTGGTCCTATTTTCCTCCGGGCACCGTGCATCTGGCCGTGGTCGATCCCGGCGTGGGGTCCGAACGGCGCGCGTTACTCGCCTTGGACCGCGGCCACGCCTTTGTCGCACCGGACAACGGTCTACTCGCCCCAGTTTTGAGCGCGGACGCCGAGGTTTTTGAGCTCGATGTCGAGGGCATTGCGCTTCCCAATCGAAGCCGAACCTTTCACGGCCGGGATGTATTCGCTCCGGCTGCCGCAGCGCTGGCAGGCGGACGTTCACCTGCTGAGCTCGGTCAACGGACGGATTTGGCCGTGGATTTGCAATTCAACGAGCCCGTGGCCCTGTCCGGGGCGGGGTGCTGGCGCGGGGAGGTGCTCCAGGTCGATCACTACGGCAATTTGGTCAGCAATCTGCCCGCGACTCTTCTGAATCACGCTAGAGGCGCGAAACCTGCGCAATTATCCTTGTGCGGGCATGCAGTCACAGTCGTCGGCACTTACGCTGACGTCAATGAGGGGGAGTTGCTGGCGCTGGTCGATTCGTTCGGCCTGCTCGAAGTAGCTGTCCGCGGCGGAAGTGCAGCTGGTATCCTGGGCTGTGGTGTTGGAGAACAGATTGAAATGGAGCTTCGCTAGATGAAACCGAGACAGAAAGTGTCCTACATCGGAGTACCGATGGACTTGGGCGGTGGTTTGCGCGGAGTGGACATGGGTCCGAGCGCATTGCGTATTGCGGGCATTGAGGAGGGTATTCGAGGTTTGGGCCTCGACTACGAGGACCTCGGCGATGTGCCGGTACCTCGTCCTGAACGGCTTGAGCCGGGCAACCCGAAAGCGCGCTTCCTCAACGAGATCTCGCATTGCTGTGCGAGGCTTCGTGAAAAGGTGGAATCGGTGCTCGATGAGGGCAGCATGCCCATGATCGTTGGCGGGGACCATTCCATTGCAGCGGGAAGCATCGCGGGAATCAGTTCTTGGTATCACCGTCGTGGCGAAAAGATCGGCCTGATCTGGGTCGATGCCCACGGAGATATGAATACGCCTGAAATCACGCTTTCTGGCAATATTCACGGTATGCCGCTGGCTTCGGCCCTCGGGCTTGGAACGCCGGAATTGGTCGACCTCGGTGAAGTGACGCCGATGGTGCAGGTCGAGAATGCCGTGCTCGTCGGTGTGCACTGCATTGATGACCCCGAACGCGAAATGATCGAGAAGTCCGGAATCAAAGCCTTTTCGATGCGAGATATCGACAAGGCTGGAATTCACGCCGTGATGGAAGAAGCCATCGCTATTGCAACCAAGGGAACGGTGGGCTTCCACCTCTCCTTTGATATCGACGGCTGCGATCCCAGCGAAGCACCTGGAGTGGGAACGCCCGTTTCGGGCGGACTGACAGCGCGCGAAGCCCACACGATCATGGAGGATTGCGCGATTTCACGCGCGATGCTTTCGATGGATTTGACCGAAATCAATCCGATTCTGGACCGCGGCAATCAGACGGCGGAGCTGGCCAAAGAGCTGGCGCTATCGGCCCTCGGAAAGCGCGTCCTGTAAAGGGGCGCATCCCTTGGCAACTTGGCTGGAACGCCGTGAGGCGCCTTTTTTTGCTTCTACACGATCGATTTGAGCGGAACAGGCCGGATGGTCTGTTCTAACCGGGATATGCTTTTGCCGAACGGGCAAAGAATGACCGTGCACCATTTCGGCAAACAAGATTTCTGCCGATAGATCAGGCTACTGACCCCATTTTCGCAAATCCGGAGCCCACGCCGGAACCCTTCGCACCTGCATCTAATGTTCGGCCTCCTCGGAAAGCTCTGGAATCATCGCCAATTGGTGCGTGGATTCGTCGTGCGGGATTTGAAAGCGCGCTACGTCGGTTCGAGCATGGGCTTTTTCTGGTCGGTGATCGTGCCCTTCCTGAATCTGTTCATCTTCATGGTCGTGTTTTCACTGATCCTGAATTCACGCTGGGCCGATGACGCTGATCCCGCGGAAACTGCTCTGATCATGCTGGTCGGAATCTTGGCTTGGCAGGCTTTTTCCGAGACCTTATCGCGCTCAACAAACTGCCTGGTGGAAAACGCGAACCTGATTCAAAAGGTCGTTTTTCCATCTGAAATATTGCCCGCCTTTCTGACGATATCAGCACTGATCAATATGTTGATTGGATTGCCGATCACGATTGTGGGTGTCTGGATATTCGCGGATCAAAGGCCGGGAGCAAGTTACGTAATGCTCCCCGTACTCCTCGTTTTACAAGCGATCTTTACGATCGGCTTGGGCTTCCTTCTCTCCACGCTCAATCTCTTCCTGCGCGACACCTTTCACTTGATAGGCGTTCTCACAATGGTTTGGATGTTCGGTACGCCGATCTTTTATCCAGCGCACCTTGTGAAGAGTTCGCAGATCCCGATCCCATTCACGAAACACGAAGTGACTGGCCTAGAGCGGCGAGACAGTTCCGAATGGATGACTCGCATTCCCACGAACGGCAGTGCAACTCTCGAACTCGCTGAAAATGAAAGCATTGGGCCAGTCTGGTCGAGAACTGGAATAGATGAATTGCCTGCGGATCAAGAAAGCTTCTTCGATCCGAACGGCGACGGAGCGGAGAACCAATTTGGAGTCGCGGACAAACACGTCGTTTGGCCCGATTCACTCGGTGGCTACGTCGCGGTCAACGGGGTCGCGTACAAACGCGTTCTCAAACAAGAGAGCGATACCTTTTCCCTGAGCATTCTGCTCGACCTCAATCCCATGTACTGGCTGATTACGTGTTACCGCGAAATCCTCATCTACGGGAAATGGCCGAATTTGATATTCATCTTTAAGTTTGGCGTCGTCTCGCTCATTGTTTTGTTCATCGGTAGTCGGTTCTTTTCGAAACACCAAAGCCGTTTTCCGGATCTGCTCTAGCCGATGTACAAGCAACCGAAGAAGACACCGAAATCGAAAAGCGAAACGGGGCTGCCTCCGACGGTTATTCGTGCCGAAGGCCTGTCGAAGGTCTACGAGATGTACAAGAAACCGATTCATCGCTTGTGGGATTTCATGTTGCCTGGGAAGTCACGCGCAACTGAATTTTGGGCCTTGCAAGACATCACGTTGGATTTACCAGCGCAGAGCACAATCGGAATCATCGGAGAGAACGGCGCTGGCAAGAGCACCTTGCTCAAGTTGCTTTCTGGGATTGCCGCTCCGACTACGGGAACCGTCGAGATCCATGGTCGCGTAACTTCATTGATCGAACTCGGAGCGGGCTTTCACCCAGAGTTCACTGGTCGAGAAAACATCGGCTTGGCGTGCGCCATTTTGGGCTTGTCCGACGAAGAGACCGTCACACGCATTCCCGAGATCATCGAATTTTCCGAGTTAGGCGACTTCATCGACAGACCGGTCAAAACCTACAGCTCCGGTATGCACGTTCGATTGGGCTTTGCTGTGGCCACTTGCGTCGAGCCGGATGTGATGCTCGTCGATGAAGCGCTCTCCGTTGGTGATGAGTACTTCAAAGGCAAGTGCATGAATCGCCTCAACCTGTTGCGCGAAAACGGCGGAACGGTGGTATTCGTATCGCACGATATGAGTGCGGTGAAGACGCTCTGTCAGCACGTCATTTATCTCGACGGTGGACGAATCGTTGAGCAAGGCACGCCTGAAAAAGTTGCCGATGAATATTTGCGACGAGCGCAGGTTCGCGGCAAAGCGATGATCGATTCGGCGGAGCACGGCGCTAGCGCCTATCCTCGCTGGGGCAGCCAGGAAATCTTGGTCGATAAAGTCGAACTGCTGGGTGATGGCCGTGAAGCGACGACGGTGTTCCGGACGGGCGAGCAGTTCGTCGCGCGCATGAAGTGGAAGGCCTACGCGGACTGCACACAGCCTACGTTTGGCTTGGGCTTGTATCGGGCCGACGGCACGTACGTGAACGGTTCGAATCATCTCTGGAACGACGATCCGATTGAGATCAACGACGTCAAAAAAGGTGAGACGGGTTCCGTGGAAATGGACCTGGGCGCACTCCCGCTTTTGCAGGGGCGCTACTACGTAACCGTCTTCGTTTACGATCACAGCAAACCTTCGCCGACACCAGTCGATCACCGGGAGCACGCTTTGTCTTTCCAAGTGATGGACACGAAGAGCCACCAGCACGGCATGATTCGCGTGCCGACGACCTGGCGCGTGACTCGCAATGACGTCAACGAAGAGTAGGAACGACTAGTACGCCATGACCGACGACGTTCTGCGACTGCCATTCGATCAGTATCAGCGCTATCGCATGGTGGCCGATGTGCTCGAACGTTTGCGTGGCGATGGACCGCTACGCGTATTGGATGTTGGTGGGCGAACGGCGCTGTTGTGCAAGTTCGTGAGCGACAACATCATTCTCGTGGATATGGAGGCCTCGAATGTCACCGAGGGGATGGTTCTGGGAAACGGAGCTCAGCTTCCCTTTCAAGACAAAAGTTTCGATGTCGTCTGTGCCTTCGACACTTTGGAGCACGTGCCTCCGTTCGCGAGGGAGAGTTTCGTCAAAGAATGCGCGCGTGTGTCCAGATCTTGGTGTGTATTGGCCGGTCCTTACCTGCAAGCCGACGTGGTGCGCGGGGAAGAAATTCTTCAACGCTTCCTCAGCGATAAGCTAAAAACCCAGCACCGTTATTTGGACGAGCATGGCGAGCATGGCTTGCCCGACCGCCAAGTCGTGACGGATTGGTTCGAATCAACGGGGGCCAAAGTTGAATGTGTGGGACATGGCAACCTGCACCGCTGGCTCTTCATGATGTGCGTCGAGTTGTTCCTCGATGATGATCCGGCACTGCGCGGGTTCGCGGGCGATGTCTTTGCGTACTACAACGAAATGCTTTACGCCAGCGACTCGGACGAGCCGGTGTATCGACATGTGGTCGTAGCCACGATGTCGGGAGCAGAAGCTCCCAAACTCGAGGGGCTCTCTGGCGTGAGTAGTCAGAATGCTCTGCGCGATCCAATGGCGACTGTCGCGCTGATGACGAAGGAAATGACCGTGTTTGAGGGAGAGCGCGATCGCTTTCGTTCGAAGTGCGAAGAATTTCATGGCATCATCGAGGATCGCGAACAGCGTGTTTCCGAACATGAGAAGGTTTCCGACGAACTCGGCAAAGAGCTCGCGGAGCATCGCAATGTGCTGGCCGCGCGCGACGAGGAAATTGTTGCTTACCGAGCAGGATTGGCGGAGCTAGAAGAGGCTAATCGACACTTCCGAAATGAGCTGAACTGGTTCCCGGTGAAGGTGCTCGCCAAGTTGCGCAAGCTACTCGGCGGCTGAGCCTTTATCGTTCGGTTCGATCCGATGGAGTCTAAATACCAACGCATCGCCGGCGGGAAGTTGAGCAACGCGACCGATTGTTCTGGGTGGATGAATCCACTCAACCGCCAAGTTCGCTTCCAAAAGAAGTTCAACGCGAAGATGTTTCAAGTGCGATCGCTCATAGGGCGTGGTTGCATTTTCTAGAGCCATGCATAACCAGCCGCCGGCGTCTGTGGGC
>JBLINP010000188.1:0-9399 GCA_047639415.1 Planctomycetota bacterium
CGTTGAAATCTCCTTGGTGGGTGGGGCTCCAGGCCCTGGTCAAGAAGAAGACGATCGGAACTCGTTGTGGTAACGGATGCTCCGACGGTTCACATCGCTCGGATCAACATTTATCGAAGGCAGTTCAGAAGGGTTCTCGATCATCATTGCGGACGAAACGAGTCCTGTATTGTGGCAATTCGTCTATATACGGACCAGTATAAGCGCATGACCGAACTCTTTATTGGTCGCGATCGCGAGCTTGACGTCTTGACCGAGATGTACGACTCGGGTCGTGCTGAACTTTTCGTGCTTTATGGCCGTCGTCGCGTCGGAAAGACGGAATTGCTGCAGCGCTTCTGCACTGGGCGGCGGGCGGTGTACTTCCTCGCTGCGCAGGTGCGCGATAAAGACAATCTGCGCGCTTTCCGTGATGCATTGGCGGATGCGCTTGACGATCCCTTGACCGCGAGTGTCGAGTTCACCGACTGGTCCTCGGCGCTCAGCTTTGCATCGGAACGCGCCGGTGATGAGCGACTGGTGATCGTGCTCGACGAGTTCCCCTACATGTGCGAGGCCAACAAGGGTTTGCCTTCCTTGCTTCAGCAGTTTTGGGATCAGCGCGGCAAGCGCTCGAACTTGATGATCGTGTTGTGCGGCAGTCACGTGTCGTTTATGGAGCGCGAAGTCTTGGCGGAACGCTCACCACTATTTGGAAGGCGCACGGGACAACGACGGCTCGAACCCTTGCAACCGCAAGAAGCAATCGCCTTCTATCCCAATTGGAGTGTGCAGGAATGCATGCACGCGTTCGGCATTTTGGGTGGCATGCCCGCCTATCTGCGACGGTTCGACGATCAGCGGTCTGTCGGCGAAAACGTGATGCGCGAGTTGTTGCGACCCGAGGGATACTTGTTCGACGAAGTTCAATTCCTGTTGCGCACGGAGCTCAACAACCCCACGACGTACAACAGCATATTGGCGGCAGTCGCGGGCGGCGCCGAGCGCATGGGAGACATCGCATTGACCGTCGGCGTCGACTCGACGACGGCTGGAAAATACCTGCACGTTTTGCGAGAGCTTGGTTTGGTCATGCGCGAGATTCCGCTGACCGATCCAGACCCGTTGCGCTCAAGGCGCGGACGCTACCGCATCGCCGATCGCTTCGTGGCCTTTCACTTCCGGCATCTGCAGCCCAATGTGAGCCTGATCCAGGCTGGACGCGGCAGTCGCGTTTACGAGCAGCACGTCGAGCCCGACTTCCCGCGTCTCTTCGACGAAGCACGCCTCGACTTCATCTTGGCGCACCTGATGCGCGAAGCCGCCGACTTGATCGATGACGAAGTCGTCGAAGTCGGTCGTCACACGGGCAAGTTCATTCGAGCGGTTGGACGCACCTCCAGCGGCGGCGCGGTCGCGGCGATCGTCGTGCCCGACCCCGTCCCGAAACTTGCGGTGCTTGAAAAGGAACTACACGAACTCAACCGCGCTTTCGGAGATTCGGTTGTGAAGTTGGTTTACGGAATTACAGATCGACCCGATCGACCGCTGGAAGTCGAACGCGTACCGGAAGGCGACTTGCTCTAAATGGCACCCGTTATGAATGACCTCGCAAAACGACTCGCGGATCTTCGACTCACGGACACGGCCGGAGTGGAAGTCAGGCTGGGCGAGCTGTGGCAAGCTTCTGGCGTGATCTTCACCTTCCTGCGGCACTACGGCTGAATTTTCGCTCGTGAACAAATCGCGCAGTTGCGCGATGTCGATGCTCAAATTGAGCAGCACCGAATTCGATCGGTCGTCATTGGGCTGGGAGACAACGAACAGGCGCTGCGATTTGAGTCGGAGATGAACCTAAACACTCCTGTCCTGGTCGACGCGGATCGCAACGCTTACTGCGCCGCCGGATTCGCGAATGCCTCGATTCTGCATCTCTTTCGCCTCGACAACATGCGCTCTCGCGCACGCGCGAAGGCTGCGGGCCATCGTCAAAAATGGCTCGGGATGAATCCGATGCAGTTGGGCGGCACCCTAGTGATAGCTGCCGACGATCGCGTGCTCTTGGCTTATCGCAGCAAGACTTTCGGCGACAATGCCTCGCCAAAGGTCATCTCGGAAGCTCTTTCGAAGCTCTAGCCCGGATTATTCATGAACCGCGAGGCGAAACGCCTCGCGGTTCATGAATAATCCGGGCTAGATTGCCCAACCAATCCGGAAATCATTTCCGGTTGTGGGCTGGTCGAATTTTGGGCCGAAAGTGAAGCTCAAAAGAGTTTCGAATTCCCGCCACAGGTCTCGCACCCCGCTCGCCGAAGCAAGTTCGTCCCCGCCATCTCTTGGCGCCAACCAACTACAAGCTTTCTGCGATGCATCCCGCCTTCCTGAACCTTGCCCTCGCTCTCATTCCGGTCACGTCGCCCAACACAGGTAACGAAGCTCAAGTCTCTCCGACCAGCGATCTGTTCTCGTTGTACTCAGCCGGTTTGGACAAGATCCTGGCTGATCCGCGCGACGGCGGCTTGCATGCTTGGCTCACGAACTTGCGTCCAATGATGGACGCCGTTGCCAAGCAAAACGGCGAGCCTTTGCCGGAGCCGATCGCCATGGCCGCTCGTTGGATGACGCAACCGCTGAACCTCAGCGTCAACGTCGGCGAGAGCGGATTGCCCGATCTTCAGTTCGACATCTCGTGGGCCGACCGCGCCCTTGCTCGCAAGGAGTTCGCGGAATTCCGCAAGAGTCTCGAACAAGCAGGCATCGTGCTCGCCGCTTCCGATGCCGACGCAGGTTCGATGACGGCCAACATCATGGTCGGCACACTCTCTGCCAAACTCATCGACTTGGACAAGAGCGCCACACTCTCGATCACTTTCGGTCGCGACCGCCAGCCCGCCTTTCAAGTGTCGAGCTACTCTTTGCCCGCAGGCATCGAGCCGACCTTCGCCGTTCATTTGAATGGCTCGTCTCTCACCGAGTTGGTTGAGAGCAACTTGGGCGACAAGCAGCAGGACCAGATGCTCAAGCAGGTCTTGAACCGACTGAGTCTCATTGGGCCGAACGCGCTCGACATGAACTTGGCCCAAGGGCATGGAAGCGTTGAGTCGATCACAACCATGCACATCAAAGGTTGGTCAGATTCATTCCTTGGCAAAGTCATCGCCGGCCAACTGGAAATGGCCGACATCAAATTGCTCCCGAAAGACACGCTTGTCGGCGGCGTCGGCAATATCAATATCTCATCGCTCTTTGAACTGGCTCGCGAGATCGACAAGGTCGAAGTCAACAAAGCGCTCGGCCTGGCCAAAGTCATGACCGGACTTGACGTTGAAGCGGACCTCTTCAATCGAATCGGCCCGACCATGGGGTTCTACTCTTCGCGCGGAACTGGTGGAGCTGGCGGTCCGATGGGCCTAGTCATGTTTGCGGAATGCATTGAGCCGATGAAGGTCATGCAATCAATCGGGAAGCTCATTCAGTTGGCTGAAAAGCAATCGGAAATGAAGCTTAGTGCCACGAACTGGGAGCACGGCGAAATCGTCTGCACGACCTACGGCATGCCCGGCACGGCCATGCCCGTCGAGCCTTGCGTGGCCATTTCGGGCGACAAGCTCTTCGTGGCTCTTAGCCGCAATGCTTTGATCGAAGCCCTCGATCAGTCGCAGCGCAAAGAGTCGATCCTCGACAACCAACGCGTTGCTATGCTTCCGAAAGCCTCCCTCAACCAGCTCGTTTCCTTCGGCTTCTACGATGCCGACTTTGGGCTCGAGCGCGGTTACTCTTCGATCGGCATGCTGCAGTCGACTGTCAACAACATGCTCGCCAGCGCTCAATCGGGTATCGACACTTCCATGTTGCCGAACTTTGCGAGCCTGGTGCCTTCGCTTACCCAGCTCAAGCGCAACTCTCGTCCAACCGTGTCACTGACCTACGTCAAGAATGGCGATTTGCTGGCAGCCACGACTCACGATTCCTCGGTCGTCGCGCGCTTGACAGCAACGGCCGGTTCGCCGCTTAGCTCTGGCGGGCTGGCGTCCACGGCGATTGCATCGAGCATTACCATTCCAAACCTCATGAGTGCGCGCCTCTCCGCAAACGAGTCCGCCGCGATTAGCACTTTGCGATCGCTATCCAGTGCTCAGGCAATGATGTGGTCGATCAGCCAAATCGACACCGACTCAGACGGGGGTGGCGAGTATGGCACCTTCGGAGAACTCACCGGCGTTCGCAACTTACGAGGAACCGATGAGATGCTAAACCCGCCGGTGCTCGGGAAATCTTTCGCCTCATTGATTGCGGACGGTCAAGGTGGTGCCGTAATCATGCGAAGTGGCTACTACTTTCAGATTGGTTTACCCGGAGCAGATGGGTCAATGATCAATGAATCGGCCGACGACGCTGACGTTTCCAAATTAGGGATCGATCACGACAATGCAGAAATTCAGTGGTGTGCCTACGCTTGGCCTGTAACCGCTCGCGAAACGGGCAACCGAGCCTTCTACATCGATCAAGAAGGCGACCTGCTACAGGCTTTCTATCCCTCCGGGTACGCGCCCTTTAGCGGGCTTACCGCGACGGGTGGCAATCAACCCATATTCGACTCTGCCGATGGCCAGTCGAACGGGAATATGTCGCAGGGTATGACCCAAAACACTGCGGTTATGTGGAGCGTCATCCAGTAGCCCTCCCAAACCAACCACAAATCCGCGTCGACGCGGATTTGTGCGTTGAGGGCCTCTGCGCGAGCTCGTTTTGTAGCGCTTTCGTTCTTGCACTGGCACTGCCCTCTCAGATTTGGCGAAATTGGGCGACGCGGACAGAGAGCTCTGACGAGGGCACACCCCAATGACTTCAATCGATAAGCGCTTTCAGGAGTACTTCGCCAGTATCGATCATGCTGGCAATGATCGGTGCTATCTGTGTCGGCGCACGCCTTCCGATGTGAAGACCTTCTTTGGGTTCAACGAGGACGGCACGCCCATCAACGCGGATGAGTATGGCATCGAAGACGTGGTGCTCTACAAGCTCGATATCATGAGCTACAAAGGTGCTCGACCGGTTTGCGCCGTTTGCCAACTCAACTTCGAGACCATCTTCATGACTGAGGATCACGAAGTACTCGGGCAGGTCATGTCGGAGATTGAGAACGAGCGCGAGAAGCTTTGGCCGGGCGAGGAACGCGGCGAAGCCGATCAGCACGACACATAAGTTCTGACGAAGATGTGAGAAGGAAGCCGCGCAGCGTTATATAGGAGTCCGCTAGCTCGTATCATTCCGGCATATGTCGGACGCCCCCACACCTATCTGGCTCAAAGTGGCCAAATCCCTTGGGCTCACCAGCATGGGGCATATGGGCAAGTGGGTTGGAACGGCCGGAGTGATCGGATTCGCTGGTGGCCTCGCAGCGGTCGGGTTCGACTGGATCACGCACGCTTTCAAGGAACGGTCTTTAAGCGATGCTGGCGTTGTTGGCGAAGGTTTGCCAGGCGAGTTCACTTGGTGGTTGGTGCTCCTGATTCCCGCGCTTGGCGGCCTGATCGTTGGAGCGATGATCCATCTTTGGGCTCCGGAGGCAAGCGGACACGGCACCGAACGATTGATCGGCGTCTTCCACAACCTCAACGGCAAGATGCGCAAGCGCGTCGTCGCGATTAAGGCCATCACGAGTGCGATCACGATCGGCACCGGTGGTTCCGCCGGTCAAGAGGGTCCCGTCGCGCAGATCGGCGGAGGCGTGGGCAGCGCCTTGTCGGACGCACTAAAACTAGGCGACCGCGACCGACGCATCTTTCTACTCTCCGGCGCTGCGGCCGGCGTCGGTGCCCTCTTCACCGCTCCTCTCGGCGGCGCACTTTTCGCTCCAGAAGTGTTGTATCGCAAGCCCGAATTTGAAGGCGAAGCGATCATCCCCTGCATCGTTTCGTCGATCGTCGCCTTCACGACGTTCACCTTTATCACCGGACGTTCGCGAGCCATCGACATCGCGCCCGAAGTGTTGGCGGGCCTCTCCTTTCACGACCCACGCGAGCTACTGGTCTACTTCGCACTCGCCGTTTTGTGCGCGATTGTCGGCTGGGCCTACATCAGCTTCTTCGGAGCCACGCACCGGTTCTTCAACAAGCTCAAAATCCATCCCGCCCTCAAACCTGCGCTCGGTGGCCTGGCTTTGGGCGTACTCGTTTTGGCCATGGCGCCACTGACGGGCGAGCACGGCATTCTCTACGGCGGTTACGAATTGATGCGATCCGCCATCGCCGGTTCGCTCTCGCTCAAAATCTTGGGGCTACTACTCGTCGGCAAGATCCTGGCGACTTCCTTCTCGATTGCATCGGGCGGCTCTGGTGGTGTTTTCGCCCCTTCTCTGGCGATTGGCGGCCTTTTGGGAGCAATCGTCGGTAGCGCCGCGCAGCAGATGTTCCCCGCTCTCGAGATCAATCCTGCCTGTTTCGCCCTCGTCGGCATGGGTGGCTTCTTCGCGGGAGTGGCCAAAACGCCGATCGCATCGATCATCATGGTTTGCGAGATGACGGGGAGTTACGAACTGCTCGCCCCGTTAATGCTCGTTTCGGTTGTGCACGTTTTGCTGGCCCAACGCTGGACGATTTACGAAACGCAAGTCGACAGCCCAGTCGATTCGCCAGCGCACGCCGGTGACTTCGTGGTCGATGTGCTCGAGCGCATGAACATAAAAGACGTCGTCGATCCGGACCGCGTACCGCCCATCGTGAATGCCAACTCGACGTTGCGTAAAGCGCTCGACATAGTCTCAGTTTCGCGCGGTACGTATTTCCCAGTTGTCGACGACGATGAGAATTTGATCGGCATCTTCTCGCTTTCGGACATTCGCCGCATCTTCCGCGAGACGGACATTCAAGATCTGGTCATCGTGCGCGACTTCATGGTGGAGAACCCGGGGCGGGTCAAAATGGACGATCACTTGGGTGAAGCACTGCGATTGCTCAACGAGTACAGCATTCACGAATTGCCGGTCGTCGATCCGAATAACACGAACCGTGTGATTGCCATGTTGAATCGAAACAATATCGGCGCGGCTTATCACCAGCGATTGCGCGAATTAAAGCTCGGCAATCTCTAGCCCGAATTATTCATGAACACGCGGACCAAACACCACGAACGACCGGTACTGCCTGTCTATTGGTTCCTGCTGGCACTTTGCAGATACTGGCGTCCTCGACGACCTTACAAGGTCGTCTGCGGGGGCAAGTATCTGCAAAGTGCCAGCAGGAACCAATTCGAGGCGTTTTGCCTCGCGGTTCATGAATAATCCGGGCTAGGCGAGGTCTGAGCTGAAGCATTTGCCGTCTAACGGCTGAATTCTGGCGCTTTCGAGGGATTGGAGAAGGCTGTAGGATCGCGGGTGTGAACTCCACCATCGACACGATTCATGCGCATCGCTCGATTCGCGCCTACACGTCCGATCCAATTTCCGACGAACTACTCGAGTCCGTACTCACCGCCGCGACGATGGCGTCGACTGGAGGCAATCGACAAACCTACAGCGTCATCGTCACTCGCGATGAGCAGCGCAAGCAGGCGCTCTGGTCGCTTCATCAAGAGCAAGACATGATCTTGCAAGCGCCTGTCCTGCTAACTTTCTGCGCCGATTGGAATCGCATGACGCGCTGGTGCCTGTCACGCGACGCGCAGCCCGGTCATGACAATCTGCTTTGTTTCACTGCGGCGGTGGGCGATGTTTTCATTGCCGCGCAAAATGCCGTGCTCGCTGCGGAAGCCCAAGGTCTCGGCATTTGCTACATGGGTACGACCTTGAATGCCGTCGATGCGTTGATCGAGTTCTTCGGGCTTCCAAAGGGCGTCTTTCCGGTGACTTCGCTGGTGCTCGGCTATCCGGCAGAAAAGCCAAGTCACCGGAAACGACTGCCGCTTTCCGCCATCGTTCACAACGAAACCTACGGCGAGTATACGGAGGAGCAAATCGACGCCGCGTATGGAGAACGCGATCACGACGGCTGGCAACGCCATACTTCGACGCCCGAACTTGCCAGAGAGATACAATCGCTCGGCATCACGAACCTGGCTCAGGTATACACGCAGTTGAAGCACACGAAGGCCGATAACGAGCGCGACGCGGTGGCTCTGATTTGCGCGCTTCGTCGACAGGGCTTCCTGCCTGCGGAGTAAAAGCGGACCTTTGGTTTGCAGACTCGATTCGGGTGCACGACGTCGAACATTTCCGAACTGGCGAAGCTCTGAAAGCGAGCCCACGCAAGCGCTTCGCACGCTTGTCCAAATTGCACCCGTCGCAAGCTTGAACGACCACGCCTCCCCCGGCATGGTGCGCCTTCGCTTCTGCTCAAATCACGACTTACACAACCACTGCCATGCCTGCAACCGCAACCCAAGCCCCGACCGTTCGAATCAACGGCAACGGCGGCGACGTGTTCATCATTCGCCCCACCGGTCGCGTAACGATCATCAACGGATGTGACCCCGATGATGTTGAAGAGCTCGTCGAGAAAGGTCGCTCACTGCTCAAGGGCGACCCGGCCACGCAAATCGTTCGAGCGGAAGGCGACGTGGAAATTGATGGCGACGTCAATGATGTCGTGGTCGTCGAGGGCGAAGCGGTCATCATCAATGCGAACGATGATGATGATGACGACGAAGACGACGACTAACCCGCGCCACTCGCCATGACCGCCCCCACCGCTGATCTCTTTGACGAGCACGAAGACCTGGTCTCCGTGGCCGAGCCCATGTTTGCCGATTTCGGCGGACGCATCGCTTTCGACGGCCCGATCACCACGATCAAGTGCTACGAGGACAACAGCCTGGTTCGCAAACGCCTCAGCGAGCCGGGCAACGGCCGGGTGCTCGTCGTCGACGGCGGCGGCTCAACGAACTGCGCGCTGCTCGGCGACAAGCTCGCCCAACTCGGCGTCGACAACCACTGGGCCGGCTTGGTCATTTTCGGCTGCATCCGCGACTCAGCCGTGATCGCCGACATGGAGTTGGGCGTCAAAGCGCTGGCCACTACGCCGCGCAAAAGCGTCAAGCGCGATCAGGGACTTGTCGATTTGGCCGTGACCTTTGCTGGCGTCACCTTCGAGCCGGGCCACTTTCTCTACGCTGACGAAGACGGAATTCTCGTCGCACCGCGCGAGTTGAGCTAACTCTCCGCGCCCCGCTCTTCAATTTCGGCAAACTCCCGCGTATTCTCTCCCACCCGCGCGGAAGTGGCGGAATTGGCAGACGCGCAAGATTTAGGTTCTTGTGTCGAAAGGCGTGGGGGTTCGAGTCCCCCCTTCCGCACCATTTACTCGTCAGTTGTGCTGGCGAGGAGCGAAGTGACTCTCAGTCGAGTCCGAGCGCTCTAGCCCGGATTATTCATGAACACGCGGACCAAACACCACGAACGACCGGCACTGCCGCTCGTTCGTG
>JBLINP010000189.1:0-9277 GCA_047639415.1 Planctomycetota bacterium
GACTGGAAGGAGCGCAGTATTCATCCTTTGGCAAAGCAGGCAGAAAGTGTGCAGGAGTGGCGAAATCGAGAACGGCTCTCTGCTTGAGGCCGGGGACGGATCCACACTCTTGCCAGCCAGTTCAAAAAAGTCATAACGATCAGTCCCCGAGACAAGTCATTTCGATGGGTTGATCAGTACTTTTCGATCGGCACGGCTCCGTTGGATCGAGCTCTATCGAATGCTCACTTCAACCACTCGCTGTGCACTGCGCCCCGCGCGATGTCGTCGCGGCGGAGATAGGTGTGGGCACCGAAGGCGTCGCGTTGGGCTTGCGTCATGTTTTGGGGTAGGTCGGCGGTGCGATAGGCGTCGAACCATGCCAGGCTTCCGGCTAACGCGGGGACCGGGATGCCGCGTGATTGAGCGAGTATGACGACTTCGCGCAGGGCTCCTTGATGGGCCAGCACTTCCTGCTTGAAGGTTGGATCGAGAATCAAGTTGGCTAGCGCCGGATCGCGTTCGTAGGCGCTGCGAATGGAGTCCAAAAGGCGTGCGCGGATGATGCAACCGCCTTTCCAAATGCGTGCGGTTTCCTGTAAGTCGACGCCCCAGTTGTTTTCATCGGAACCGACGCGAATCAGGTGCATGCCCTGCGCGTAAGCGAGAATTTTGGCGGCGTAGAGTGCGTCGTGCACACGCTTCACAAACTCGGGGCCGAGCTTTTCCGTATGCAATCCGTCGGGAGCGAGTTGACTGCTGGCGGAGACGCGTTCGTCTTTCATGCTCGAAAGCACACGTGCGTCCAGAGCTGCTGCGATCGAAGGAATCGAAACGCCCAACTTCAGCGCCGTCTCCACCGTCCAACGCCCCGTCCCCTTTTGTCCGGCCTTGTCCAAAACGATTTCGACCAATGGGCGTTTCGTTTCGCCGTCCTCGACACCAAGAATCTTGCCGGTGATCTCGATCAAAAAGGATTCGAGCGGGCCCTTATTCCACTCGACAAAGACCTTCTCCATTTCCTTGGCCGAAAGCCCGAGCGCGCGCGACATCACATCGTAGACCTCGGCGATCAACTGCATGTCGGCGTACTCGATGCCGTTGTGGACCATCTTCACAAAGTGCCCAGCGCCCTTCGAACCGACGTGCGTTACACAAGCACCCGAATCGGTTTTAGCAGCGATCGCTTCCATGACGGGGCGAATCGACTCGTACGCTTCCTTGTCGCCGCCGGGCATCAGTGAGGGACCAAAACGTGCGCCCTCTTCGCCACCCGAAACGCCAACGCCAAAGAACTTGATGCCTTTGGCCGCTAAGTCTGCTTCGCGGCGTTCGGTGTCCTCGTACCAAGTGTTGCCACCGTCAATGATCACGTCGCCCTCATCGAGCAAAGGCACGAGCGTTTCAATCACCTTATCGACTGCAGCTCCCGCTTTGATCATCAGCATGATCTTGCGCGGTCGCTTGAGACTTTTGACCAGCGCAGCAGGATCCGCGGCACCGATAAACTTCTTGCCGCTGGTCTCACTGATAAAGTTGTCGACGACTTCGCTGCTGCGGTTCCACACCGCAACCGTAAAGCCGTGATCTTCGATGTTCTGGGCGAGGTTGCTGCCCATCACGCTCAATCCGATCAGTCCGAAGTCTGCAATATCGATCGCTTCTGAAACGCCCATGACTTAACTCTGTTTTGTTGGTGGGAGGTTTCGAATGTTCATCCACGCTCGCAGCGCAATCAACAATCCGAGTGGCAGTATCGCCGGTGCAAAATCCTGTGGAACGCCGTAGCCCCAGCCTTCGAGGGGCGTGCCCATTCCAAGCGCCGCGCAAGCTGCTCCTAGAACAGTAAGAAGCAAATAGGCTCGTAGCCAGTTTGGACGGCCGCGACGGACTAAAAAGATGGCCGCCAGCAGGTGGGTTGGCCAAGCCCAGATCAAATTCCAATTCTGAGCCGTTACGTGGTGCCGGGTTGCTCCCCACATCAGCGCGAGAACTAAGCCGATTAGCCCAATCGAGGCGAACAGACAGGCGTCCAAGATGCGTGACAATCTGCCGCGTGAATCTTTGAACGAAGCGATCGCGCCGAACGCGAGCAGTATCCAGGAGAGCAGATTCGCCTGGTCCAGTGTTCTGAACGGGAGATCCGGTTGACCGGAATCGTTCAGCACAACGGTTTTCGAAACCAGAGCGTGTCCATCCAACGTCGCATCACCGACGGCAGCCATGAAATGGCGCGGAAGAAACCACGACTCTTCGAAACTGGCCTCGCGCTCTAGAGTTGCGCCAAGTAACAAGTCGAAACCGAATCGCACCCAGGGGAATGAAACCACGTGCTCCTCGAGCAAGGTGCGAAAGTCCCGGGGTTCATAGGGCCCCGTCGGGAACACCAATCCATCGCCCAACGTGTCGCGCAACATGTCGACTAGGCGCGTCGAACAATTATCGAAGAGAAAGTCGTAGCGGTAGGTGCGATTCTCCGGTTGAGAATTCTCGATCAACGCATCGTAGAGGCGTTGCCTTTGCTCAAGCGTGAGGTAGAGCTCCTGCTCGACCACGCTGCGATTGTCGCTAGCGGCTTCGTCGATCGACGCCTGCGTGTGCAATACCGAGAGCGTGTAGTCGAGTTCGCCGTAGAGGAACTTTTGAATGAAGCCGTCGCCGAATTCAAACGTGCCGTAGTTGAAGGATGCGTCGAAACGCTTGCCGCCTACTGAATCGACGACGCGCAACGTTCCGTGACCGAAAAAGGTGTGGACTTCGTCACCCGGCGAAAGCGTCAGCAGGGAAATTCGCGACTGTTCGGTGAGCTTCGACGGAAACTGCGCACTGGCAACCGTGCACAAGAGCATCAGAGCGACGAGGAAGTGGAGCTTATTCACGCTCGACCTTGGCGGCTGCGGCTTCATCCAAAATCCAATGGCGAACCTGATCGTCTTCCGAATGACGGGCCAATTGAATAGGTGTGATTGTGACGTCAATCTCCCCATTGAGGGCCAGCGCGAGCGCTTCCGCTTTGCCTTCGCCCGACGCCAACACCAAGACCCTCTGCGCATCAAGAATTGGGACGGGCGAGAGCGAAAGGCGTTGCGGCGGTGGTTTCGGACCGATAACCGATAGCACTTTGCGCTCTTCCTCAAACAATGAGGGCTGCATGGGGAATAGCGAAGCAGTATGACCGTCTTCGCCCACGCCCAGCACGACGAGGTCCAACGTATCGGGCAATAAATCGGCATAGCGCTCGGCCTCCGCTTCCGCGTCTGCCGCCTCGCCGCGCATGCGATGCACCGCTCCGAAGTTTTCGATGCCGATCGGATCGATCAGCGCTTCGAACGCGGTTCGATAATTGCTCTCAGGATCTTCAGCCGGCACGCAACGCTCATCGCCGAAGTAAATCGCGATGCGCCCCCACGGCAAAGCTTTCGCACGATGACGCGCTTCAAGCTCGACGTACACGGGACCCGGAGTCGAACCGCCGGCCAACACGAACGAAAACAATCCTGCGTCGTTCGTTTCTGTTCGCAGGAGCGCTTCAATCCAATCTGCTGCCCGCTGAATTAGGGCGTCCTTGTTCGCGACGACTTCAAGACTGGCTTCCTTCATCCCAACGGCAACCATCGCCGCCCTTCGCGCGCCAACATCAAGTCCGATTCGGTCGGTCCCTCGCCACCCTTCGGATAGATCGGGATGCTCTCGTATTTCGCTTCCAGCCAATGCTGAATGATCGGATCGCAGAACTGCCAGGAATGCTCGACTTCGTCATGCCGTGCAAACAATGTCGCGTCACCGCGCATCGCATCCAAGAGCAAACGCTCGTAAGCCTCAGGCGCTGGTTTATGGAAAGCTTCCGCGTAGGAGAAGTCCATCGTCACGCCGCCGACGGAGAGATCTTCGCCCGGGACCTTACTGGCGATATCGATGGAAATGCCTTCATCGGGCTGCAATCTCAATTTGAGGACGTTGCCTGGAATCAACTGGCAGACCTCGCGGTCGCCATACAGACAGAAGGGAATCGATTTGAAGTGAAAGCTCACTTCGGTGACTCGCTTGCCTAGTCCTTTGCCCGCACGCAAGTAAAAGGGCACGCCCTGCCAGCGCCAGTTGTCGATATAAGCGCGCACGGCGACATAAGTTGACGTCACCGATTCCGGACTGACGCCCGGCTCCGACCGATACGCGTCGTATTGGCCCCGCACAACATGCGTGTCGACTTCGTGCGGATGAATGGTGCGCAGCGATCGCAACGCCTGCGCCTTCATGTTCCGAATTTCGTCGGCCTCCATCGAAACCGGCGGTTCCATCGCACACAGCGCCAAGACTTGCAGCAAGTGATTCTGAACGATGTCGCGGAGAACGCCGGTCTCCTCGTAAAAGGCACCGCGTCCTTCCACGCCAATCTCCTCGGCCATCGTGATCTGCACGTGGTCGATGTGATTCCGATTCCAAAGCGGTTCGAAAATCGTATTGCCGAAACGGAACACCAAGATGTTCTGAACGGTCTCCTTGCCGAGGTAGTGATCGATGCGATAGATCTGGCTCTCGTCGAGCACCTCGTGCACCAATTCGTTCAGTTCCACGCCTGAAGCCAAGTCGTGACCAAACGGTTTTTCGATGATGACCCGCGACCAAGGTCCCTTGCGGCGGTCGAGTGCCCGCGTGACCAAACCCGCTTCGCGCAGGTTCAATAAACTGGGTTTGAAAGCGCTGGCAGGAGTCGAGAGATAAAACAAGCGATTGCCAGCCGTGCCAGCGCTCGCTTCCACCTCTTCGATGGTGTTCTCCAACCGGTGATAGGAATCCAGGTCGTCGATACTGCCTGCGACGGCGTGAATGCGTGAGGCGAAGTCCTCCCAGACCGCCTCGTCAATCGGCTGAGTTCGAGAGTGCTTCCCGAGCGCCGTTCGCAGACGCGTGCGCAAATCATCGACCGACTTGGCCGAACGCGAGAAACCGACGAGTGCGAACTTTTCGGGTAGCGAGCCCGTCGCGGCCAAATTGTAGAGCGCCGGAATCAACTTGCGCCCGGCCAGATCGCCGGTCACTCCGAAGAGCACGACGACGCAAGAATCGGGCTGACGTACGCGGGCAATCGGTTGCTGGGCGGCCGGTTTTGTACCGGCGTGAGCATGAGAGTTGGACATGGGGGTCTCCTTCTGGGTCGACACTCTGCCACAATGCAGGTATGCCCACGAAGGCCCAACTTAGTTATCCGCCCTCCGAAGACCCACCGCCTGTAAACGACGAGCGCAGCTTGATGCTGGCCGCAGCTAAAAAGCTCGGTCTCGATCCCGAATCGATTATCGCAGCGCGCGCATCGCGAGTCTCCTTCGACGCGCGCCGCCGCCATCGCGTGTGGCGTGTTTCCGTCGATGTGTGGACCACGGGGGATGAGCATCCTCCCGAACGTGGGACCGATCCGCCGACCTATAGCGAGCCTTTGAGCGACGCGCTACACACCGTCGTCATCGGCAGTGGTCCAGCCGGGCTCTTCTGCGCGCTCGATTTGATGAGTGAAGGCATCAACGTGACTGTGCTCGAGCGCGGTCGCGACGTTCAAACGCGCCGCAAGCCGATCGCGAAGCTGCATCGTGGTGAAGCGGTCGATCCGAACTCCAATTACTGCTTTGGTGAAGGCGGAGCGGGCACGTACTCCGACGGAAAACTCTACACGCGCAGCGGGCGCAAAAAGGACATTCGCGGCGTGCTCGAAACGTTGGTTGCGCACGGCGCGTCGGAAGAGATCTTGTCGAGTTGGCGACCACACGTCGGCTCCAATCGACTGCCGGAAGTTGTCGCCGCGATGCGCGAAACGATTTTGCGTTCGGGTGGCAAGGTGCGCTTTGGATCATTGGCCGAAGAGATCGAAACCGATCCAAGCTCGCGCGCGATAACAGCCGTTCACACTCGCGATCTCGACACCGATTCCGTCGAACGCATTGCTTGCGATGCAATCGTGCTGGCCACGGGACACAGCGCGATGGACGCGCTCGAAATGGCTGCGCGAGCGGGTGCCACTCTCGAACCCAAAGGCTTCGCGATGGGCGTCCGCATCGAACACCCGCAACCGTGGCTCGACGAAGGCCAGTACGGTGGATTGCGAGCGGAAAATTCACTGCCCGCTTCCTTCTACGAACTCACGACCGAAGTTCGCGAACGCGGCGTCTACAGTTTCTGCATGTGTCCCGGCGGATTCATCGTTCCGACCACCGTTGCGCCAAACCGCCACGTTCTCAACGGAATGAGCCTATCCCGTCGCGATTCGCCCTACGCGAATTCCGGCATCGTCGTTTCCATCGAACCCGAAGATTGGTGCGGCGAGCGAGCGCGCGAATGGGGCTTTGACAAACTCATGGCGAGCAGCAGCGACCAACATCCGATTCCGGAAAACCCGGGCGACGACCCGCTGTTCGGCGTTCGCCTGCAACATGCGCTCGAGGAACGAGCGGCTGTTTTAGGAGGCGGCGCAAACCGTGCGCCTTCGCAACGTGCCGACATCGTCGCGGAGGGATCGAGCCAACCGGGCCCCGCTCTGACCACCAGCTACCGCCCAGGAGTCACGCCGATCGACCTCGCCGATTTGTTCCCGCAGGGCATGCTGCTCCGTTTGAGAGCGGCGCTTCCTGATTTTGAAAAAAGAATTTCAGGTTTCTCATCCGAGATCGGCCAACTGCTCGGAGTTGAGTCCCGCACGAGTTCCCCAGTGCGTATCGCACGCGATCCGGAGAGTTACCAAGCTCTTCCGATTTTAAATCTCTACCCCTGCGGAGAGGGCGCAGGCTTCGCCGGAGGGATTGTTTCTGCAGCAATTGATGGCCGCAGAATCGCCGCGGCGATTTCGAACTCGCGCGTCTAGCCGCTTCGTTACGACCGAGCAGCCGGCGCCGCCCAATTTTGGCGGAACCTCTTTCGACGCGCGCCAGTCTTACGGACGACAACCACTACGGAGGTGTCCGGCGACGGAGGGCAGTTCTCAATGAATGGAAACGTACTCAGGAGCGTTACCGAACATTTGGGAGCTGACACACAGAGGCCATCGCGGGACACCTCCACTTTTCCAATCGGGTTCGTGCCTACTAACGACCGCGCCAGTTGCTAGTATTCCGCGCGTGAACAGCGAACTCGAAGCAGAACTCAAGAGCGCCAGCGGCATCGCCTTCCTGTGCTCGGGCAACATGATCCGCTCGGCCTTCGCGCACCTCTACGCGCGTCACCTCAACTGCCCTTTGCCGGTTCGTTCCGCGGGAACGATTTACGAGAACACGCGCATTCATCCCGAGACGGCCGCCAATCTGGTAGGGCGCGGAGTCAACAGCGGCTGGACGCTGGCCTTTAAACCGACTCATCTGTCGCAGTTGCTGCCACAACTCGACGAGCGAACCATCGTCTTCGGGATGAAGTTCGAGCACTTGCTGGTGTTGCCGAAAGATCCCGATTTCACTCGGCGCTCATTCCTGCTCACCAACCTGCTCGACCG
This sequence comes from Planctomycetota bacterium, assembly GCA_047639415.1. Classification (GTDB taxonomy): domain Bacteria; phylum Planctomycetota; class UBA1135; order UBA1135; genus OFTM34. The sequence continues at coordinate 7,451 of JBLINP010000189.1, forward strand.
TGACGAAGAGCTCGCCGATCCCATGTTCGAAGGCGGGCTCGAAAACGTTCTCGACACGATTGCGGAGTGCGTAGACACGCTCGTCGCGCATTTGAGCTAGCCCGAGCACGAGCGACTAGCTTTTTAGCCCGCGCACTTTCGATTGTTCACTTACAATCGAATTTGATGTTCACACGCGAGGCGGGTAGTTCGAGTTCGGTTTATGGCTCTTCGCCGGGCACGAAAATCCAACCGAGATTCAAGCCCAAGACTCAGTTAGCAACGCCTTGGAATGTGATCGTGCACGACGATCCCGTGACGCTCATGACCTACGTCACGGTCACTTTGCGCCAGCTGTTCGGCTTTTCCCAAGCGAAGGCGCACAAGTTGATGATGGAGATCCACGAACTCGGCAAGTCCGTCGTCTGGACGGGTCCCAAAGAGCAAGCCGAGCTCCACTTGATCAAACTTCACGCCGCACAATTGCTGGCGACGATTGAACGAGTCGACTCTTGAACATCGTTGAAGTTAAGGTCCAAGACGACGGACACGTTGACCTCACCATCATCGCGCCCTGGGTGGTTGCCGTCTTACTCGAGCTAGGTGAACTGCTCGATCCCGATCAGCCGGAATGTGTACAGGACCGCCTCTACCCGGCGGCTTCGGACGACGCGGAGCACAACGAGGAATGGGAGAAGTTCGTTCATCCGGATCTGATGGCCTTGGTCGCCTCCGCGCGTGAAATCGTCACGGAAGACTTGAAGTCATTCATTCCGGCCGACGTTGGAAAGGTCGGCTGGCAACTAAAGATTCCGCCCACGCACGTGCGCGCTTGGATTAGCGCGCTCAACGCGGCACGTCTAACGATCGCCGAGCTTCATCAGCTTGGCGTTGTCGAGTTGGAAGCGCTGCCCGAAGAGTTGGAAGGCGAAATTGCGACCTCCGTTGCCAAAGTGCGCCTCTTCGGATGGATTCAAGAGTTGATTCTCGAAGGGCTCTATCCTGACGTTTCGTCCTAGCGGCGAAGCCTGTTCAACTCGCGCCGCGCACGAGCTTGGCCACAGCTTGCGTCCATAGCGCCGTGGAATTAAGTGAAGGAACTAGTTCGAGCGATTCGCCACCGGCCTCTCGAAACTCCTCGCCGGCGCGCAATCCGATTTCCTCTAACGTTTCGAGACAATCGGCTACGAACGATGGACAGTAGACCGCGAGTCGCTTCACTCCGCTCTCCGCAAGCTCCACGACGACTTTGTCGGTATACGGTGACAACCACGGCGTGCGGCCCAATCGCGATTGGAAGCTGACGCTCCACTGATCGGGTTCGAGTTCCAATCGGCTGGCGATGCCGCGCGCGCTCGCCATGCATTGCGCGCGATAACAAGAAGCGTTGACCTCCGTAATCGCATCGCAGCAGTTGTTCTTTTCGAGGCAGTGCTTACCCGTTTTGTCTGCTCTTCGAATGTGGCTTTCCGGCAGGCCGTGAAAACTGAACAGAACGTGATCTGGCTGCTTATCGGTAAGAACCGGTCGACCAACATCGGCGAATGCCGATAGAAAACCGGGATCGTCAAAGAAGGCGGGCACAACCGTGATCTCGGACGGCTTCCAGTGAGGCGCGGAAAGCGCTTCGACGCGGCCCTCGATCGATCCGGTAGTCGCCTCGGCATACTGCGGGAAGAGCGGAAGGACAATCACGCGCTCGCAACCGGCCGCTTTCAACAGAGCAAAGCCATCGGCAATTGATGGAGTTCCGTAGCGCATCGAGAGCGCCAATTCGAACTCGGGCAACATGGGCTTCAAATCGGCGAGAAGCGCCTGGCTATGTACCATCAGCGGCGAACCCTCGTC
>JBLINP010000190.1:0-9241 GCA_047639415.1 Planctomycetota bacterium
AGCGCGCCAAGATCTACGCACGATTGGCCTTGCACTTTGAAAAGCCCCTCGACGACGAGGACATCATTGGCCGCCTCAACATGATGCTCATCGCGGATCCCCCGGCCGCTGACGAAACTGAGTAGCAGACACGCCTCTCAATTCAATCGCCGTGCGCTTTCAATCTGAGCGCGCGGCGATTTTTTATCGCTCGGCTTTTCGCTCTTCATAACCCGGACAGTAGCCCACGGGTTGCGGCGGATATTTCCCGTAGCTGGGTTCCGCCTTAGATCGCAGGCACATCAAAAATTGGGAACCGGTAGCGGAGACAATGATTTTGATGTGAAGGCAGGACTCGCAAAGACTCTTCATTCGGATCAGACAACCACGATCCTGCTCCTCTAATCAAGGGCGTAGGTTCGGGATCCGCCGTTTGAACGCGAGAGCCGCTCCTGCGGTGTCACACCGCTCTTCGCATCTCGGTTCAATAAAGTTGACCTATCTACTACTCATTGACACGGGCAGAGCTAGTAGACTGGAAGACGTCTATGGCGCTCCCCCTCGATCAAACCCTCTCCTACTATGTCATTCAGGCCCCTCTGGGCGCCGGAGGAATGGGCGAGGTCTATCGAGCGATGGACACGCGCCTCGATCGCGAAGTGGCCATCAAGGTCTTGCCGAGTCACTTCAGCCAAGATCAAGATCGACTGCGTCGATTTGAGCGCGAAGCGAAGACTTTGGCCTCGCTCAATCATCCGAATGTCGCGCAGGTTTATGGACTCGATCAGGCCGACGAAAACAGCTTCATCGTTATGGAGTATGTTGACGGCGAAGACCTGTCCCAAAGGCTTAGCCAAGGTCCTCTACCCATCGGCGAGGCGATCGAAATCTGTCGGCAAATTGCCGAGGGCCTCGAAGCTGCGCACGAGGCCGGTGTCATTCACCGCGATCTCAAACCCGCCAATATTCGCATCACCAATGACGAGGTCGTCAAGGTACTCGACTTTGGACTCGCCAAGCCCGTGGGGCCCGGCAAGAACAAAGTAGGCATCAGCACATCGGAACCCGACAGTGCGATGGTTACTGAGGAGGGACTGATTCTCGGTACGCCGACCTACATGAGTCCCGAGCAGGCGCGCGGCAAGTCCATTGATCGCCGCACGGACATCTGGTCCTTCGGTTGCGTGATGTACGAGTGCTTGACCGGCAAGCGCGCGTTCGCTGGCGACAACTTTTCCGACCTCATGGTCTCCATTCTGCAAACCGAGCCAGATTGGACTGCACTTCCGTCGGACCTGCCTCCGAAAGTGGTTCGCGTGCTCAAGCGTTGCTTGCGTCGCGACAAGGACAAACGCACGAGACATATTGGCGATGCTTGCTTGGACCTCGACCTCTCCAACGATCTTGATGAGCGCGAAACGCTCGAAAGCACCACGGTACTCGGCAGCATCGGTTCCCGCTTTTCACCGTTACTCGTCTTGGGCGTCGGTGTGCAGCTCATAACCATAGTCATCATCAGCTGGTTTGCGGGTGATGCTCCGGCCGATCAAACGCTCGCCGCCGCGCCCCCACTTCAGTTGTCTATCCCCCTTCCGGATGGATTCGAAGTTTTGGGAGCCATCGAAATTTCGCGCGACGGTCGGCGACTCGCTTTTGCAGCCATCGACCCAAGTGGAGAGAGTTACATTTACCTGCGCGATCTGAGTAAGTTCGGGTCGGAGCCCGTCTCCGGTTCGCGCGACGGCACCAATCCTTTCTTTTCACCCGACGGGCAATCGATTGGCTTTCATGCTCGCAACAATTTGTGGCGCGTCTCCACCGATGGTGGCAATCCGACGATTGTCACAAACGCTAAAGCCTTAGTTGGCGCGAGTTGGAACGAGGACGGCACGATCGTCTACTCGGAAGGCATGATGTCACCACTCTGGCAAGTCAACGCCAAAGGTGGTGCTTCGACAGCACTCACGAATTTGGACGATGACCCGCTTTCCTACGGACACACTTGGCCGGAACACATTCACGGAACGGATTCACTGATTTTCGTTTCATGGGTCGGTGGCGCTGGCGGCGGTCCGCGAGTTCTCGATCTAATAACCGGACAGGCTGAACATTTCGCAGGTTCCGATATCGAAGGTGCAACGCGCTTTGCCCCCACCGTGCGCTATGTGTCTTCGGGATACCTAATTTATGAAAACTGGAAAGCAGGTTTGCTCGCGACGCCCTTTGATCCGAGTGAACGCGAACAAGTTTCATTGGGGACTGCCCGGCAACTACTCGAGAACGTCTTCCATTTAGGTTCCGAGACGCGCTCGCTCTTTTCGATTTCGGACAACGGAACCTTGGCTTACGTCCCGGGGAATCCTCAGAAGCTGCAACTCGTTTGGGTGAATGCAACCGGTGAGCGAACCCTGATCCTTAGTGAAGAACAAATCAGCGAGTTCAGTTCCATCGGAGGACGCATCTCGATTTCCAGAGATGGCAAAAGAGCTCTTGTCGGCAGCTACGGCGATATTGTCGAAGTCGATCTTGAGCGGAGTATTCCACGTCGGCTGACCTTCGATTCGGCCAACGACTCAACGCCGCTTTGGAGTTTCGATCAAAGCCAAGCGATCTTTTCATCGAATCGTGACGAGCGTTGGGCGATCTGGGCTTTGACCTTGGACGGTAACAGCACGCCCACTCTCTTGCTGAAGAAGGATGTCAACCTATTCGCTGAATCGGTATCTCCTTCGGGCGCCATCTCCTTTCTTGAGATGAACGCCGAGACCGGCAATGATCTCTGGATACTTGAGCCGGGCGGAGAAGCTCGCGAATTGCTCGTCACCGAATCGAATGAGAGCGAGAGTTCGTTTTCACCGGATGGTCAATTGATTGCCTATCAATCGGACAGAACGGGTCGAGATGAAATCTTTGTACTGCCTGCAAACGGCAAAGGCACGCCCCTGCAGATATCCAACAGCGGTGGAACGTCTCCGAAGTGGAAGGCCAGCGGTGACGCGATCTACTTCAGGCGTGGAAGGTCGCTCATGCAAATCGAGTTTGCAGATGGACGCCCGAGCGGAGTGCCCGAACCGATCTTCGAAGGCCCCACTTTACTCCATGGCTCCGCCTACGATTTTGATCAGAACAACACTCGCTTGCTTGCTGTCGAGGTCGCCGATGAAGCTATCCCGAATGAGATTCGCGTCGTTACGAGATTCTTCAACGAGATCCGCCGGAAGACTGAGCCGCGCGCGCAGAACTAATTCGGCTTAGCGCGAGGTTTCGACAACCCGCTTCAGATCGAATCGCTCAACCTTGGTACTGCCACCATGCGGATCGGACAGAGTGATCACCAGGTTGTCTTTAGAGAGCAACTGGTAAACGATTCGGGTGGGGAAATCCTTGCTTGGGTTTTCGAAAACCGCTTGCTTCGTTTTGGAATCCTGACTTTTAAAGTCAAATCCGTCGGCCGGACTGCCACCCGGATACGGCTGCAAGTAAACCGTTTCCTCGCGAACCTCAAAGACTTCGAATTCGTAGAACGACAGCTCATCGCCGTGCATCAGACGGCTATGGCTCAGTACTTTTCCGCCGGTGGGAGTGCTGTAGTAAGCGTGAAATTTTCCACCCCACATATCGCCGCTCCAATCACCGGCTAACCAGTCCATCGACTGAATCACTCGGGCAGGTTCGACTCGCGCTCCCTCGACCAGCCCCGCATCTTGGGAGTTGGGCATGGCGAATGAACAAATCAGGGCAAGTAGGACGAAGAGGCTAAATCGTTTGGCTATATACATGTTTAAAGCTTCGGTAGAAGTTGAGCGCATGAGCATACGGCTACAGAAAGTCACGTATTGGACGAATGCGACAAATCCCCCGGATCGAAGCAGTTCGAAAATTCGGTGCGTTCAGCCAAGTACAGCTCGGGCGTCGTGCCCGTCATTCCGCGAAATTCGCGAATCAGATGGGATTGATCTGAAAAGCCATGATTCAAGGCAAGCTGAGTCCAATTGGGAACAATGAACTTCCCATCGAGATGCACGAGTACGTTCTGAAGACGTTGTATGCGCGCGAACACCTTGGGCGAAAGTCCAACTTCGGATCGAAACAGGCGTTCCAATGCTCGTCGGTTGACTCCTAGAGATTCCGAAAGTTGTGCGACCGAATACACGCCTGACTCAATCAAATTCACGGCGGATCCAACGAGCCCCAGTGCCGATCGCGTACCGCCTTGAATCCCGCGCGCCTCAAATTGTCGCGCGAAAGCGGCTTCGACTTGGCTCGCTTGCGATAAGAGATTCGACGAACTCTTGACGAGTGACAACTCGTCGCGGAGCTTACTTTCAATCAAACCCAGGCAAAGATCTTCGTCTTCAACCTCGTGAATCGGCATACCGAGTAGTGCATGCAATCCGCCTGGTTCGAAACGAATGCCGAATAGATCCACTACGCCCGTCGGTGCGATTTCGATGGCGCGCTGAATGGGCCCGACCAGCAAGATCTCTGCTTGCAAATGCCGTGAACCGTCCGGACCAACCCGTTCGAACCGATCAGCCCGATTGAGGATGATTTCAGGGCATCCGTCTGGAGTAATACGCTCACTTTCTAAAACGCCATTCGACTGCAAACTCCAATAGCAGCGAATAAACGGCTTGAACAACCGACTCGGAATCAGTTCGATGTATTCCACTGACCTGACGATAGTCGAGATCCGCTGAAGGCGAAAGGCGTACTGCGATCCCGGCCTCGCTCTTATTGACGACTTGCTAAACTCCAACCTATGAAGACGGGATCTCGCAATCTAGCCACCCTACTCGATCGGCTTGAAGCCACTTACGGACAGCTCGGACGCCCAACGCTGAAGACTGCACTGGAATGGATTTTGTGGGAAAACGTAGGCTATCTCATCCCCGACGATCGCCGCCAAACCGCCTTCCTCGCGCTTCGAACGCAAACCGGGCTAAGCGCCGGCGGGATTCTTGCGTTGAGCCCTGATGAGCTCCAAAGCCTCGCCAAACTTGGCGGAATGATGCCCGACAAGCGCGTGGAAAAACTGCTCACAATCGCCCAACTCGTCCAAGATGAATTTGGCGGCAAACTGGAAGCCGTACTGAAGTTGCCGCTCGCTAAAGCGCGAAGGGCTTTGAAGCGGTTCCCAGGCATCGCCGATCCCGGTGCAGATAAAATTCTTCTGTTCACGAAGGCTTACCCCATCCCCGCCCTCGACTCCAACGGGCTGCGCTGTTTGATTCGATTGGGTTTGGTGGAGGAAGCCAAGAACTACTCGGCGAGCTACCGCAATGCCATCGGTCTACTGGCACAAGAAACGCAAACCGATTTTGCTTGGCTGACACGCGCATTCACCCTACTTCGGAAGCACGGGCAAGTGCTCTGCAAGAACAACGATCCCAAATGCGATGAATGTTTGTTCCAAAGGGAATGCCCGTCCGCGGATTGAGACGGCGCTCATTTCTAACGATCGACAACCTTCGGATCTAAATTTCCGAGTTGAGTAGCTCGGTTGCTTCGAGCTGGTGATTAGGAAGTTTCTATCATCGGTAAACTGACTGGTATCCGTGTTGATCGTCAGGACTCACCCAATTCGATGCTTCGGTTTGCGCCTGAATTCGACCTTTAGGGCCCTGCCTCCTCATCGCTCACCGATAAGTAATCCGGACACGACCCCTTTTACGCGCAAGCCATCAACTCGGAAGCTAGGCCGTTCCTTATCCCAGCGTTGGCGCTACCCCTGGACAGTAGAAGCAAACGATGATGAGCGTTAGAGCACACTCAAGTCGAATGCGGGAAAATGGCGGTCTGCGCCTCTATCGCTCGATCTAGCTCTGCACCTACGAGCGTGATAGTCTCGGGATCGCACTGCATAAACACGGCTCTGCTCCCATGAATGAGAACCAAGAAACTTCGCTGACCACCGTCGATTTACTCGCTCAAAACGCAAAGCTACAAGCGATCGCGGATCGTTACACCGAGCTGTATGAATTTGCCCCAGTGGGCTATCTGACGTTACTGCGTGACGGAAAAATCTCTCAGACCAATCGGACTGGAGCACTGCTCTTAAATTGCGAGCCCGCACACTTGGTTGGCGAAGCGTTCAGTGCTTTCGTTGCGATTAATTTCCGCCCCCTTTTCGAACTGTTTTTGCAGCGCTTGTTCTCGGACGAATCCCAAGCCAATTGCGAAGTCGCCTTGCACGATGAAGGCGCGCAGGCGAGAACCATACACATCGAAGCTTCAGTTGCTTCCGATGGAGCCGAATGCCGCGCCGTGATGACCGACATCACTGCACGCAAGCAAGCTGAACTTGCGCTACAGACCAGCGAAAAGCGATACAAGACCTTAGTCGAACACACGCCATTCTGTGTCCATGAGATCGATCTCGAAGGACGGGTCGAATCCATAAACATCGCTGGATTGGAAATGCTCGAGGTCGAGTCTGAATCACAAGTCTGCGGTTCCGCCTACATGGACAACGTTGGTGAACAGGACTATCAACGCATCGAACGATTGCTACACCTGGCATTTAGTGGACGTGCTTCCGATTTCGAATTTGTGTCGAGTGGCAAACTCGTACGATACTTCAGGTCCTGCTTCATTCCCATTAAGGACGATGAGGATCGAACTATAAGAATTCTCGGAATTACCGAAGATGTCACCGAACGAAGACAAGCTGATGAATCGCTTCGTATCAGCACGCAGCTTCTAGAGGCGTCACAGTCGATCGGAAAATTGGGGGGCTGGGAGCTCGATCTAGCAACCGGGAGCCTCTACTGGACTGCCGAGACCTATCGCATTCACGATACGTCGCCTGAGAAGTTCAACCCCACAGCAGATCCCGGAGTTAGCTACTTTCTGCCCGAATCCCGCGCAACGATCACGGCTGCTCTTGAAGCGGCGAAGGAACGCGGCGAGGGTTATGACTTGGAGCTCGAAACATTGACGACAACAGGCAGGCGGATCGACGTACGAACGACCTGCGCGGTCACTTTGCGGGATGGTAAGCCGAGCAAACTGACCGGTATCTTCCAAGACATCACCGAACGCAAACGAGGTGAAGTTGCGCTGCTAGAAAACCAAACTCAACTTCAACTGGCGCTGCAAGCCGCCAATATTGGTCCGTGGGACTGGGATCTCATTACAGGCGAGGTTTACTTTTCGCCTGAATGGAAGCAACAAATTGGATATGACGACGACGAGATTGCGAACGAGTTTTCGGAATGGACCGAGCGCTTGCATCCAGAAGATCGAGACTCAATTCTCACGGCAGTGGACGAGTTTCGCGCTGATCCGGCAAAGAGCTATTCAGTAGATTTTCGGTTGCGACATAAAACCGGGTCTTACCGTTGGATTCACTCGAACGCTTTGTTGCTCATGAATTCATCGGGTCAGCCCGTGCGTATGTTTGGAGCACACCTAGACATCACGGAGCGGAAACAAGCCGAAAACCACCTGCTCCGATCCCAGAGAATGGAAAGCCTCGGAACACTGGCTAGCGGCGTTGCCCACGATCTCAACAATGCACTCGCACCCATTCTAATGGGCACCGAGTTGTTGAGAATGGAATATCCCGAGGCAACCGATACGGTTGATCTATTGGAAGTCAGCGCCAAGCGTGGAGCCGACATGGTTCAACAACTATTGACCTTCGCTAAAGGCGCCGAAGGTGAGCGCGCCGCGATCCATGTTGTTGAACTCGTTGAGGAACTCCATCACCTGATGCGCGGTACCTTCCCCAAAAACATTGACCTTGAAATCAAATTCGAACCGGACCTGCCACTCCTCATTGGCGATGCCACACAGCTCCATCGAATTCTCCTAAACCTGTGCGTCAATGCACGCGATGCGATGCCCGATGGAGGAACTCTTTCGGTCGCCACGCGAGTCCAAGATATTGACGAAAAACGCGCCCAAGCCATTCATGAGGCGCAAGCCTGTCGGTTCATCGAAATTGAAATTCGCGATACAGGGATGGGCATATCGCCTGAGCATCTCGAGCGCATAACGGATCCCTTCTTTACGACCAAGGGACCTCATAAAGGCACGGGGCTTGGACTTTCCACTGTCATGGGCATCCTCAAAGGTCACGGCGGTTTCTTGCAAGTTCAATCCCAATGGGGTGGAGGAACTACATTCAAAATCTATCTACCCATAATCGACGAGTCTTACAAAGCGGCGAATACCTCCAAACCTGAAACGGAATTTAGAGGACACGGCGAAACCATTCTTTTCGTGGATGACGAGGTCAATCTTCGGAAAATCGCTGCCATGGCGTTGCAGCGCCTGAACTTCAAACCGTTGACAGCCGTCGACGGCGCAGACGGATTGATTACTGCCTTAAACCAGCAGTCCGAATTGAGCGCCGTTATCGTAGATTTGCACATGCCCACCATGAATGGACTTGAGCTCGTCCGCAAGCTGAGACAGTTTCTACCGTCCATTCCAATCATGGTCTCCAGCGGCCTGCTCGATAGTGCGGTCGCAGCCGAGTTCAGAGCTCTTCAGGTCTTCAACTTCCTCGATAAGCCCTTTACCGAGCGGCAACTCGCACAAGAATTACAGGTTCTCCTGCCGGAGCATCGGCCGAACAAATCCCAATCGGTTTAGGAACTCCCCAAGTTTCAATTCAATGACAACATCGGCCGAATTTCGCGACCTCGCACTCACACTTCTCGAAGCCGAATCGCACCCACACCGTGAACGCGAGTCCTTCCGAGTGAGAAAGAAAATTTTCGCCACACTCGCTGAAGCTGATGGAATCGTCGTCCTCAAGCTTGAAGTCGAGCATCAACAGCAATTGGTCAACTCCACTCCCTCGACCTTCATGCTGGTCGGTTGGGAAAAGCAAGGTTGGACAGGTCTGAGCCTGTCCAAGATCTCGCACAAGGACTTGCAAGCTTTACTGATCACGGCTTGGCGAAATGTAGCTCCCGCAAAGCTCATCAAAGATTTCGACAACGTGAAGTAACACGGCCAAGGGGCCGGCGGCGTGGTCTGGATCTAAGATAGCCGTAAGTGGATTGGAATCGCTGAGTACTCCGATATCCGCTGGCTCATGCCCACTGCACGCGTCCTTCAAATTTGGAGCGTCCCGACGGGAGCCCAAACTGCTCCTCGAAATCATAAGGAACTGCCTTTGATAAATGTTGATCCGAGCGATGTGAACCGTCGGAGCATCCGTTACCACAACGAGTTCCGATCGTCTTCTTCTTGACCAGGGCCTGGAGCCCCACCCACAAGGAGATTTCAACGTGTTTACCCCCAG
>JBLINP010000191.1:0-9226 GCA_047639415.1 Planctomycetota bacterium
CGCGCGAGCCTGCGCGCCATCTCGATCGTTTTCTGAATGCCTTCCGCGGTGTCGTGCGGGAAAGCGATTACGACGAAACAGGTCACGTTGAGCTTGTTCTTGACCGAAGCGCGGGCGGCGTCCATCAACGCCTCCGTCTTCATCTGCTTCTTGATGAGCTTGCGAGTCTCTTCGCTGCCACTTTCGGGCGCGAAGGCCAGCGAACGGCCGTTGGTCAAGTTGAGCAGGTTCGCGACTTCGTCATCAATCACTTCACAGCGCGTTCCCGACGGGAACTGCCAGTGGACGTTGAGATTGCGCTCGAGCAGCTCGTTGCAAAACTCGATGATCCAATCGCGCTTGAGAATGGCGGTCAGATCTTGGAAGGGGAAGTTCGTGGCGCCGTACTTCTCCTTGTAATGCTGCATCTCGTCCACGACATCTTTGGCATCACGGGCATACCAACGTGTGGTCCACATGCGAGCCGACGAGCAGTACGTGCACTGGTAGGGACAACCGCGCGTGGCGAGAATCGGAATCGTCTTGCCTTGATTGAGCCCGTTGATGAACTCGTGCTCGTTGTACGTGTCGATGTCGATCAGATCCCAAGCGGGCCAAGCGATCGTGTTGACATCTTTGTTTCGCGGGCGATTGCCGATGGAACGCATCGGCGTGCCGTCAGCGTGGCGATACCAAATGCTAGCGATGCCTTCGATCGTTTCCGGCAGACTGCCAGCTTCGATGGCGTCGAAAATGTCAACAGCGCCCTCTTCGCCTTCGCTCAACACGATGTAATCGAGCGGCGATTGCTCCATCGAGAGCTGCGGCAATCCAGAGAAGTGTTCACCGCCGCAGACGATGGGCTTGTCGGGAAAAGCCGCTTTCATCTTTTGAATCAGCTCGCGCACCAAGGGCCACGAGAAGGTCCACATGTTCGTGACGCCAAAAGCTTCGGCTTCCGGATCCAACTGTTCGACAATTTGATCGGTCGTCAAGCCGAGCACGAAGAGCTGTTTCTTGCTGCCTTCGGTAACCTGGTCGGGCGCTTCGGCGACTGCATCGAGCAGAGAAACCTCATGTCCAGCTTCGCGCAGACTCGCGGCGATGTATCCAAGGCCCAATGGGAGGCTCGGACGCAACGCGGTCATCGCGTGGACGTTGAGGTAAAGGGGCGGGTGGATCAGTTGGAGCTTCATTGGTGCGCGTCAATCAGTCCTGGTCTTCGGCATTTCGTACGTACTAAGACCAGTGAGTAGGCCAGCATACCCGCGATTTTCGCGCCTGGCGCCGGATTTCGCGCCCTGGGAGGGGTTCCACCGAAATTTGCGTCGTCCTGGGGCGGGTCGGGCGAAAACCGACTCGCTTGGGGGCTTCACGGCGCGCGTGGCTCAGTCACATTCCATAAGGAGAATTACGAGGTCGCTGAAGCCGAAACCAGCAGAGACCAGGTCCGGGCGTCCATCATTGTTCAGGTCCCCGGTGGCTATCGCGCTGATCGTGCCCCCTGTCGCGAATCGATTGGGTGTGCTCAAGACGGGTCCGATCTGCTGCTCGTGGATGGAGAGCAAATTCCGCGTAGTGAAGCTCGTGACCAAAATTTCATGATTCCCATCGGAGTCCAAATCAGCGATTTCGAAGGCGCTCGCCTCTTCGATTATGAACTCGTCACCCAACTCGAAGTCAGCACCGCCTTGATTGAGTATGACTCCAAAGGTCGGCCCCATACTGAGAACCACCCTTTGACTCGCCACCAGATCCAAGAGGCCATCGCCGTTCCAATCAGCGACTCGAAGCTTGTCGACATCCCTGGAGGCAATGACTTCATCGGCGGTTGTAAAGTTGCCCATTCCGTCGCCCAGCTGGATGGAAACGCGTCGCTTACTCGGCGAAAAACCTTTGATGCCCACGACCACAGCCAGGTCTTGATCCCCGTCCTGGTCAAAGTCCGCATTCGTGACGGAGGTTATGAAAGACAATAGATCCAAGCGCACCGCGTCCGCGAAAGTGCCATCGCCATTGTTCGTCATCGTGAGCAAGTGCTGTTGCACACTGCTTCCAAAATCGTTTCCCACCGCGAGGTCAATGAAGCCGTCGTTGTTCCAGTCGCCAGCCGTCATATCTTCCGGGGTATCGATGTCTTGGGTAGAACTGAAAGTGGTCGAATAAGCAACCTGTTGGGCGTACGTACCGTCCCCCTGGTTCAACAAAACTGAAACCGCATCTCCGTGACTGCACGCCGCTGCCAAATCCACAGCTCCATCTCCGTTCAAATCTGCCGAGATCAAGGCAACGGGGGATTGTTCAACCGGATAAATCGTCGGTGGCTCGAGAGCTCCGGTTCCGTTGCCTGCGTAGACGGCAATTTGGTCGCCGGCTGAATCCGCAGCCACCACGTCTAAATTGGCATCTCCGTTCAAATCTTCGATCAGAAGGTCTTCGGTAGCCTGGAATCCTGGATATTCGATTCGCGTCTTGAATCGGCCATCTCCACGATTGAACCAGGTTTGAACTACTTGATCGTTGCCGGTGTCAGCCAAAACGATGAAGTCGATGTCCGAGTCGTCATCGATGTCGGCAAAGGCTAAGCCCGAAGGTTCGTGCGGGAGCTCATAACGGCGGCTCTGTACGAAACCTCCCTGCTTATTGTTTCGGAAAAGCGCCATGCCGGCGTTTTTGCCTACGACAACGTCGACATACCCGTCTGAATCCCAATCTGTCGCGCCCATGCTTTCGACGCTGCGAAGTTCACCATTGGGAAGGGGGAAGCTAAAGACCCCGCCGCCGTTGTTGTTGTAAACCCAGATCGCTGAACTCGCGAACAGGATTTCATTATCTCCATCCAAGTCGACGTCTGCTATGTCGTACGCACCAATGCCTCCTAAAGCGGCAAAGTTCACCGCCGGATTGAAGTCGCCATTGCCCTTGTTGAAAAGCAGTTTTAAGGATTGTTCGGACTCGTTCGAGCGAACCACTTCGGGCAGGCCATCTCCGTCGAGGTCAGCAGAAGCAATTGGTCCGGCTGATCCCGTGTTGATGATCGAGGTGAACAGTTTCGTGAACTGACCGGTGCCGCCATTGATAAGAGTGAGGACGCGAGTTGGATTGAGGGCCGGAAAGAAGAAGGTCGATTGGTTGCCGACGCAAACGTCGAGGTCGCCATCGCCATCGAAGTCACGCAGGACGACGGTTTGCATTTGGCCTGGAAGACTTTGTTCGATTCGCGGGTCGAAGCTGCCATCTCCGCGATTTGCGAGAATTGAAATGCCTCCATCCGTAGGAGTGAAAATGGGCAATTCTTTATTGGCGACGATAATGTCGGGTGAACCGTTGCCAGTGAGGTCGCCAATAGCAATGTCGACTGGTTTAGCGCCCGATGGGTAGAGGCTCGGCACGTCAAACTTGCCATCGCCTGGATTCAAACGGACTTGAACCAGATCCTGGAGGACAGACTGAAAAACTTCGCTCGTGCTGGTCACCATGTCCAGCGTTCCGTCGTTATCCAAGTCGGCCACCGCGGGGTTTGATGTGCTCGGTGCGCTGTAGGCACGTTGCGGATAATCGCAGTCTTCAAAGCTTCCCGTTCGAAACTCCAACCGATCGAAGGCGACCGTTTCGTTCGTGGTCAATTGAATCTCGAGCACGCTGTTCGCATCGAATCCAGCATCCTCGCTTGCGGTCGCCGTTGCATTCGCTCCCATCTGCGGATCCAAAGTTGAGAGATCCAAGCGCATGAAGCTGGGTGGACTTTGCGCGCCGAAGCCGCCGGTAAAACCGCCCGGGACAAAGTAGGTACGTAGGCGCTCTTCCGAATCCACCAGCGACACCGTCAGGTAGCCGGCCGGCTGATTTAGAGCAACCAGATCAATCGACGCGGGATACATGCGACTCGAGAAGTCGATGCTGACTCTTCCGCCGTTGGGATCGGGAGTCGGGTTCTTATAGATCCCTTCGAGGGCGAAACCCGGCGACAAATCGTTTTGGAGGATCAGGAGATTTCCGGTGTCGACGATTAGTGCGGCATCGGAGCCGTCGTCGTTTGGTCCGCCGACTGTCGAATCGAAAACAGCCAGACCCGCGTTGCTGCCTCTCGATCGCAGGCCAATGACTTGCGCGTATTCGTGACCAAATAGCTTGCGTCCGTTCGTAAACCCTTCGAACCCGACGACGAAGACACCGCTGTTGGGTTGAGTTATCGGGACCGGAGTTCCGCCAGTCAAGCTAGTGGACACTGCGATCTGCAGGAGAGGCGGTTGTTGGGCGAAACCTGCGAGAATCGGCAAGAGCAGAACGGTTGTGATGCACTTGAGGTCGAGGCGAGACGCCCGAATTTGATTTTTCATGCCCGAGCGCGTGTTCACGGCCTAGCGTTTCGGCTGATGGAATATCAACGTTCTCTCATTCACAACTCTCAGGGCGCGGGCGAAAAACCGCAACCCTTCTTAGTCAATCTCAGGGACCCATGAGCACTTGAAGTGCCTTGTGCTGGCCAGTTGTTACTCCTCCGCGTGCGCCAAGCTACCGACCCCATTCTCGAACGGCTTTATCCGAGCAGCGCTTTGGCCCCGGCCCAGCCGCCGACTACAGCGAGCAGTCCGAATACTACGTTCGCCGCAATGCTTGTGATCGCGGCCGCCCATTGATCGTTTTTTAGCAGCTCGATCGTCTCGAAGCCGAAGGTTGAGAAGGTCGTGAACGAACCGAGGAAGCCGACTCGCAGCAGCAATCGGACGTTGTCGGAGAACATCTGGCGATCTTCGATGCACCAAGCAAGGGCGCCGATCAGAAGGCAACCGAGCGCATTGACGACCAGCGTGCCGAGAGGAAATCCGCTGGAGCTCATTCGATGAGCGAATCCGGAGAGTCCGTATCTGGCGATCGCGCCCACGAAACCGCCCAATCCTATGGCGAGATAATTCACGAGTGGATGTTACGGCCCGAAATCTGGCGCAGGTACGAGTCGAGACTGAATTCCCGACGCGAGGCGCGATAAATTGGTTTCGTACGGCGGCTAAATCAAAAGTGAGGACGGTTTTTGGCCGGGAAGCAGCCTGTCTCCGTACCGCCCGCGACAAGAGGGCCGTAACATCTCCACCACCATGGGAATCTATACGCGCATGACACGCGCCTGGCTCGACCAGCGCTACCGACAGACCGATGAAGCAGGCGTTTATTTAGCGCACCAACCGATTTACGGATTGGCCCATCCCGCCAGCGAGGGTTTTCACCTGACGCGTATGGCGCGCACCTTTCAGATCCTGAAAGTGCTCAATCGGTTGAGCTTCGAAAACGTTTTGGATGTGGGTGCGTCCGAAGGCTATCTGGGCTCCTTGGTGCGCGATTTATTCGGTGCTGAAGTTCTGGTTAGCGACCTCTCGACGGAGGCGGGTCATCGAGCCAATGAATTGTTTGGCTTGGAGGGTGTCGCATTCGACTGTGCGCGCTTTCCCTTCCGCGACGACGCTTTCGATCTTGTGATTTGCAGCGAGGTCATCGAACACGTCGAGTTCCCTGTGGATGTGATGCTTGAGCTGGAGCGAGTTTCGGGCAAAGCGTTGGTGTTGACGACGGAAGAAGTGACGGGTGACGAAGCCGAGTTGATCGAGCATGCGAACAATCGTCGCAGCATGCCGCATGCCGAACGCAACTTGTTTCATATCGATAATATGAAGTTGTTGTACGGCGCTGATTGCGAATGCCGTTCCGAGTATTGCGGTTCACCGCCTGCGGATAGCGTGAGTCTCGACGAGGCCAAAGCTTGGATTCAAAGCGCGACCGACGTCGACCATTGGGATCCGAATGGTTTGGGCGTTGTGGCGATGGCGTTGTTTAACGGTGCGCAAAAGTGTGATCCGCGACTTCCGGAAGAACAGCTTCTCGAAGCCGTTTTGAAAGTCGCGCGCGAGCCTGAACCGATCGGCGCACCGGGCGCAGTGACAATCGCAACCGACAAGCGCGACAGTTTTCGCGAGATGATGAGCTGTCCAGTGTGCAGCGGAAGACTGCGCTTCGCGGAGACGGATTCGGAACCGATCACGTGCGCCAATTGCAGTCGCGAGTACACGATCTTTGGCGGCGTCCCCGCGCTCTATGACGAGAGCGCTCCCGACCCCGATCCGATGGACCTCGAAAGTCATCTGTGGGTTGAGAATGACGATGCCGAAAAGATCTCAGCAATTATGGAGTTGTATGACCGGTTGGAAATTCCGCCGGCGAACAAGGATCTGTCGTGGAATTTCGAGGTGGCTGGGACGAAGGACGCCTGGATGCCGTGCGCCGAAATGGCCTTGCGGGAAGAAAACGGGAATGGCTCGGCGTGGTTGTCGAAGGGCGACGATCCCTGGATTGTGGGGCCGCTATTCGAGCTACCCGAATCCGAAGCGATAGCGATTACGATCGATATGCGAATCCACAATCCCGACTTTCCGGTCGATGCCGGCGTGGGACAGATCTATTGGATGGGCATGGGCGATCTGGCTTTCGAAGAGTCTCGTTCGATTCAGTTCTCGGTAGTCAATGATGGCGAGTATCACGAATATCAAGTCATGTTGAGCGAGCACGATCAGTGGCCGGCTTCCGGCGGACTTTGGTTGCGCGTTGATCCGGTCAACGGGCCGGCTGAATTGGACCTGCGCACGATTAAGTTGAGCGTGGCCTCATCGGGCGGTAGCGAGGGCGGCTCGTAGTCGCATTTATGAATCGCTCGCAATCGGTTGGAATGGTGCTCGTCGTCGCGGCTTTATTCGGTGCCGTATGGGTTCGCACAATTCCGCCGACGATTATCGCCGCACCGGAAGCCGAGGGCGATGAGCTTCCGATCTTGGAGCCGATGCAGTTGCTGCGAATCGGCGGTGAAGAGCGCTTGGTCGAACTCGACAGTTGGATCGATTTGGATCAACGCGTGGCTTTCATCGATACGCGCCTTGATCTCCTCGACTTGGATGGTTGCCCTCCTCTGGGTGAATGGATTGGTGGCAGTCGCGGGCTCGCCTTTGAGCAAACGGTTGGTTCACTGTCACGCGCCTCACGTACGGAAGCACTTGGTGCCTTGGCGCTCGTCTTCCAACTTGCGCGTACGACAGAGTGGGCGCCTGGTATGTTCGGCGACGCACAAGCGGCCGAGCGTCTCGGCGGACTTTTGGCGCATTGGCTCGACCGTTGGGGCGAGCGGGCGATGGAAGACGCTTTGCTATACGAGCCCACGCTCGCGGCGGTTCTGCTCTATGGCCACGTGATGAACGTGGCGTTCCAAGCTGGGATCTTTGGGAAGAGCGACGTTTCGCGGGATCGCGCGCAGGCCAACCTCGTGCGCTTGGCTGGCAGTCAAGGCGATCGACGTACCGCGCTCGGTGCTGCCCTCGGCACGCGCTATCCCAATGCGTTGTCGAGCGCTATTTCCGATGCCGATCTAACCGGATTCACGGGCGAACTCGAGTTGGCCTTTCCGGAACTGAACGGAGAGTGCGGCCAATGAACGTACATCTCGAACGGGAAGACGCGGGCGAGCGAAGCTCGGCCGATCAACTGCTGATCGCTTGCGGAATGATCGCAATCGGCGGAGCGCTTCTCGGCTTACAACGCCAAGCGGATGGCAGCTTTTGCGGAACCGGATTCGCTTCACTTGGAATGGGAGCTTTGATCGCTCTGCTTCCAATGCTGTTCGCGCTGGTCAGTGGTTCTTCAGCCGCAAAGCCGATGTTGCCGCACACCTGGTTGGCCGCGCTATCGAGCTTGATTGGTTTCGCGGGCCTCACGTTCGTCGCGGGCGGCGTGCTGGTTCCCGGTGGACCATGGATGTTCATCGAAGCGATCATTTTGTTGCTCGTACTCTCGCGCAGAGGGCGCGAAGGCGAGATTGCCGGAGTGCGAGTCAGCCACGGAACGATTCTATGGTTGGTGGTCTTCCTGTTCGTGCGTTTATGGGTGACCTATCAAGGCGTTCAGAACGAATGGGCCGCGATCAGCTTCGAAGTTCCGTTGCTCTCAAGCATGCCGTGGTTACCCGCCAGCATGCGTCACTTCTCACTCGGGGATTTCACCGCAGCCGAGTTCGGCATTCCCGAACAAGGGCTGCACTACTCGCATACGATCACGATGTGGGCGAGCGGTTTTGCCATCAGCATCGGCGGTCTCTGGTGGCGTCACCGCGCGGGTGTGGAATGCGAAAACGATCGCGTGCACGAGACCATTCACCGCTTGCCGCCCGCTTACGCATCTCTCGTGGAATTGATCTTGCCCGAAGATGAATGGCGTGAGCTTGGCTTGCACGGTTTGAACGAGCGTCAACGTCGCAAGCGCGTGGCGTTGCTCACGCAAGAGCGCGTCGTGCGTCAAGTCGAATTTAATCGGGCCTTCTTGGGTGGGCGCCCGGCTATCGAAGAGGGCGCGCCGGCGTTCGTGAACGACATTCATCAAGTGATTGAGAGTTACTCGCCGCCTTTGCTGGAAGTTCCGAAAACGATTGAAGCACGAGACAACGATGAGTAATTCGAATTGGAAAGCGGTGGGCGCATTGCTCGCCGGCGTTGCGGTTGCCGCGGGAGCCTTTGGTGCTCACGCGCTACATGATCAACTTGAGCAAGCCGATCAGCTCAGCAACTGGGAAACGGCCGTCCGCTATCAGGTGTGGCATGCGCTTGCCTTGATTCTGTTTGCTGTCATGCGCGAACAACGCCAAAGCGGCGGTTCTGCAATCGGCTGGCTGTTCCTTATCGGAACCGTATTCTTCAGCGGCTCGCTCTACGCCCTGGCGCTGGGGATACCCTCAACTTACATCTGGCCTCTGACTCCCGCGGGCGGCCTGTTGCTGCTGGTCGGTTGGCTTTCAATTGCCGTGGGGGCTTTGCGCTCCTCCAGCAACGGTTGATGTAAGTTTGGCCAGAATCCAAAAGAGTTTCGACGATCTCAGTATAGTCTCCCCTGCATATAGTTCGAGAACACCGACGATTCCGACCGCCTTCGAACCATTGATGAAGTTCCGCACAGTCCTATTTGCCGTCAGCCTTTCTTCGCTCGTCGCCAGCTGCTCCATATTCGGTGCAGACGACGATCATCAAGGTCCGACGATTGCTGACCTAGTTGCCGCCGAAATGGGCGACATGGGCAACATTCACGTTTGTGGAGATGTTTGGTTGGGCGAGCTGCCTTCGGCCAAAGCGCTCGACATCGTCAACCGCCGCGGCTTCCGCACGTTGATCAGTTTGATGCCAAGCAATGATCCCGCTGATCTTGACGTGGCCGCCGAATGTCG
>JBLINP010000192.1:0-9224 GCA_047639415.1 Planctomycetota bacterium
CCGCAGACGACCTTGTAAGGTCGTCGAGGACGCCAGTATCTGCAAAGTGCCAGCAGGAACCAATAGACCGGCAGTGCCGGTCGTTCGTGGTGTTTGGTCCGCGTGTTCATGAATTATTCGGGCTAGAACACTGCCAAATCGTAATTTCGACTGCGCGTCACGAGTTCTTTGGATTGGGCTCCTTAGAAGCCATTCGCGCCGGCGCCTTTCCCGTCCTCCCGCGCGACCTCGCTTACCCCGAACTCTTACCGAAAAGCGAACGATCCAATCAGCGCTTCTTCTATGACCGCGAAGACAGGCCTACCGCATGCCTCGCTCGCGCTATTGATTGCATTCAAAAGGGCGAGTGGATGCCAGAGCGGCGCGAATTGATCCACTTCACGGATCGATTCGATTGGAGCCAACTCGCTCCACTGTTTGACCAACACTTCGATCGTGTTGCGGCCGAACAAACGGACGCGGCCCGCTAAGTACGCCGACGATTAGGCGGTCAATTCGTACTGCCGACGCGAAACGACATAGTTTCCAACGACCAGTCCACCGACGAGCAACAGTGCCATCGTCGTCAGGGCTTCGCTCTGCTCGACCAAATCCTTGAGTCCAAGCATTTCGCCACCGGTCCAAGCATCTACGCCCAGTCCGGCAATGAAGCTACGCAATTGAAACTGCAAGGCCATGTGCTGCAGGCTTCCGGGCAGAGGCGCAGTCACGAGCAAAAACTCGAAGGCGAAGATGTAGCCTAGTCCAACGATCATCGGGTGCTTGATCAGTGCGCCCAGCGACGCGAAGAGCGCCGAGTAAACCGCGGTGCCGAAAACAACCGTCAGGGCCAGGCTCCAAGCGACGCCGAACGGATCACTGCACTCGAAGTGTGTACCGAGAATGCCAATGGTTGCCGCCGCTGAACCAATCAGCAGCCCGGAGGTCACAACCAAGGAAGCTAACCAGCGCCCCATAAAGATCGAAACGCGCGGAACCGGTCGCGTGAACAAGTAGCTAATGGTTCGATCACTCACTTCTTCTGAAATGACCGCTGAACCAAAGACGAGCGAGAGCAACGGCGTGATGCCCTGAACGATCAAAACCCACGCGACGAGTTCCACGGGAACATCTTCATCGGGGGCGACAAATAAGCGCAGAACGCAAGCAATCGCAACCGGTGCGCATGCCAAGAGGCCGCACACAATCAGTCGTTTGGACTTGAGCAGTTGAAACACCTGCGTCTCAAACACGGTTGCCGTTGAACGAATTAGAGCACTCATGCTTAGCCCACCAGGTAGTCGAATACGGACTCAAGATCTTCATCGGCGCATTCCATCGCCGATATTCCGAACGCACCACTGGCGACGATTGGCGTAAGAGCGCCAAAGAAGCCACCCGAATCCGAGGTTTCAACGCGCAGACGTTTCTCCGCTGGAAGGATTTGAATTGAAGAAACCATTTGAAGTTCGACCAGAGCGCCCGCGAGCCTACGCGTATCGCGAGCTTCAAACTCAATTCGCCGCGGGTGCTTCGAAATCAAATCACGCACCTTCATCACGTCGCCTTGTGCCAAGAGTCGGCCGCGATGCAGGAGTGCAATCTCACTCGTCATGCTCTCAACTTCGTGCAAGATGTGACTGGAGAGCAGAATCGACATGCCGTCGGTAGCCAGTTGCTTGAAAAGCGTCGTCAAAGACTCGCGTGCAATCGGGTCGAGACCTGTTAGTGGTTCGTCAACAATCAAGAATTCCGGATCGTGAGCAATCGCTTGTGCAAGCCGCGCTCGTTGGCGCATGCCCTTTGAATAGGTTTTTACGCTCCGCTTAGCTGCTTCAATTAGGTCTACCTTTTCCAAAGCACTCCAGGCTCGCGACTTCGATTCTGCGCGACTAAAGCCCGCCAAACGCATCAAAAAGCTAACGAATTCCAATCCCGACATACCCTCGTAAAGTGCATCCTGCTGCGGGCAAAAGCCGATTCGACGATACAACTCTTGATTCGCGAAAGGCGTTAGACCGAGCACTTGTACTGAGCCTCGAGATGGACGCAACTCACCGGCAACCAATTTCAAAAATGTCGACTTGCCCGCGCCATTCGGCCCAATCAATCCGGTTATTCCGCTACCGATCTCCAGACTCAGGTCGTTCAATCCCACGACCTCTCCATACCAACGGCCGAGGTCTTTGCAGGTCAATACCGCACTCATATCGAGAGCTCCATGCGTTTCAAGCGACGCGCGACAACCAACAAAGCGAACGACACGTATCCACCCGTTGCCAGGAACGCATTCCTGATCTCACTCGTAAACTCAGTTCCCGGAGTTGCCATCATCCAGTTGGCAATCAAGTCGAGATCGCGCGGCAGACTCAGGTACTCCACGGATTCAACATTGCCGATATCACCTAGAACGGAGACGACCACTTCGGTGAGCAGGAAGAATCCGAGACAGCCCACCATGGCGAAAGTCTTCTTGGGCGCCACGCTCGAAATGGCCAGCACGATGCTGGAGACCGTGCCAATCCACAAAAGAGCGTAGAGAACGGCGTTGACGATGACGTCACCCTGCTCGGACAGGAAGGCATAGTCCTCCGAGTTCACGACGGCCATCAAGCAGATCAAGATTCCTGGAACGAGGATGGCAAAGGCACCAAAGGCTGCAACCGCGGTAAATTTGCCGAGGAAGTAGTCGAGCCTTGTGAGTGGTCGCGAAAAGTAGAGCAGGTGTGCGTTGACGCGACGGTCTTCGCAGATCAATCCCGCTCCATACCAGGTCGAAGCGAGTAAGCAGAACACCGACATGGAGCCAAAGAACTCGACGATCAACATGCGGACCTCGAACATCGACTTAACCATCGCCGTCGCCATCGAGGTCGCTAAGTCCATCTTAGGAGCCTCTTCGGAAACGGTACTTTCCAACGCGTAGGCCAGATAGACCATCACTAGCGTCACGATGCAGCCGATCGCGACTGGCCCGTAGAGCAAAACCAACGGCAATTTTTTGCGCGTGACAACCTTGAATTCGGAAAGGAAGAGCGGCCACCAACGGACTGGCCGCTTGGCCAATTCACCGTTGAAGCTTCGGTAGACTTCGGTGTGTGTCGTTGCCATTAGGATTGCCCTGCTTCCGCTTCGTGCAGAACCTTCATGAACACTTGCTCGAGACTCGAGCGCACGGGTTCAACCGCCAAAACGTTGCAGTTCGCGTTATTGGCAATCGCAAAAATGCTGTCTGCGTCGTCACTGCCCATGTAGCCACTCAGTTCGTAGCGGCCCCGCCCGTGATCAGCAAACTGAAATTTAGCCTTGGTCAATTGAGACTCGAAGGCTTCGAAGTCGCCGCGAATCTCCACGTTCAATTGGCTTTCTTTCGCCGAGGTCAAGGCCTCTATCGATCCCGATTCGATCACCTGGCCTCGATTGATAACGAGCACGTGCTGACAAGTCTTCTCCACGTCGGGCAACAGGTGAGAACACAACAGAATGTTCTTGCCGTGCGAATCACCGAGATCCTTGATCAACTCCAACATATGTCGTCGACCCTTGGGGTCCAATCCATTGGTCGGTTCATCCAACAAGAGATACTTGGGATCATGTACCAGTGCTTGGGCTAGCTTGAGCCGTTGCTTCATGCCCGTTGAGTACTGATCAAGCTGTCGATAACGCTGGTCTTCTAGCCCAACGTAATCCAGCATTTCATGCGCGCGCGTCATCGCATCCTCACGCGACAACCCCGTAATGCGTCCGAGCGAGGCGACCAACTCAATTCCAGTGCGACCGGGAATCAAACAATCGCTCTCCGGCATATAGCCGACGATTCGACGAAGCTCGATCTTGTCCATTCGCCGCCCCGGATCTAGCCCTGAAATGGAGGCGCTGCCGCTCGTTGGAGAGAGCAGCCCGAGCAGAATCTTGATCAGAGTCGTTTTTCCCGCACCGTTTGGTCCCAGAAGACCGGTAGCCCCGCTTGGAATTTCCGCCGACATTCCGTCCAGCGCCACGACCCGTCCAAAATGGACTGACAAACTCTTAAATTGGATTGCGATCGAGGTCGGATCGATGATGGAAGGCTTCAACTGGGTTCAGTGAGGTGGATGGGAAAATACAAGTCGCGCCCTGCGCGAATCATCGCACGTCATTTTCAGTAGACACTGGATTGGACGCATTCATGGCCGCGTTTTCACTGGACGCCCGACGAGTCCAATTCCAAGCGCGAAATCGGGGCTCTCGAATTGGCGATCCAAATCTCGAGGGATCGTATCGGAACAACTCCCGTACACGTTTTATCGGGCACGTTTTTGTCTAGTGAACGATTCAGAGTCGATGACCGTGATCCCCATATCGGGCATCTAGCCCGGATTATTCATGAACCGCGAGGCAAAACGCCTCGAATTGGTTCCTGCTGGCACTTTGCAGATACTTGCCCCCGCAGACGACCTTGTAAGGTCGTCGAGGACGCCAGTATCTGCAAAGTGCCAGCAGGAACCAATAGACCGGCTGTGCCGGTCGTTCGTGGTGTTTGGTCCGCGTGTTCATGAATAATTCGGGCTAGGGGGGGTAATTCGACTCGCTTTCGACAAAACCTGGCTGCATAGCTCTTACAGGGAACCTCTTCCCAATTAGAGACTTGTTCGGTTTTCGCCAAATCCCGTCTATCGAAATCCGGAAGTTCGGTACATGATCGGTTCTGGATACGTTCGTGTCCACGGGTCTCGGAGCCAGTGCGCACCGTGATCTAATTCCTCGAATCACGTCGGTTACAAATAGCGCTACAAAGCCTGGACCATGAAAAAAACCTCGATCGCATTACTCGCTCTTATCGGACCTGCATTCGGCCAAGCCCCTCCTGGAGAGGCTTCGGTATTGGGCAACAACCGAATCACTCAGGCTCAAATTGAAGGCGGCGTCTACACGCTGAAGCAAATCCGCAAGACGGGCATGCTGATCTTCTCTGCCCCCTTCAACAAGCACGACGGCTTTGGAGATGGACCGATTGATCCCTTCAATCCGGACAAAACCAGCCCGGGCAACCGCCCGAGTGTCGGGCACGCCTCGACTGGCTTCTTGCGCACGAACGGCATGGATAGCCAAGCCTGCCAGGAGTGCCATGGCGTGGTTTCCAGCGCAACGATCCCGCCCACATTGGGTATCGGCGGTGCTGGCTTCATTAATAACGTGGCTATGCCCGCGACGAAGAACTGGGACCTCGACGATTCCGACGACAATGGGTACGCAGCCTACGACGGTCGTCTCATCAATCCGCCCTTCTTGTTTGGCGCCGGGGGCGTTGAACTCGTCGGCAAGGAAATGACCGAAGACCTCCAGGATGCAAAAACGCTGGCGTTCGCCAATCCTGATACGGTGATTCAGCTCGACACCATCGGCGGCGTCAACTTCGGAACGATCGTTTGGGACTCTGGACTCGGCGATTTTGATTACTCAGACGTCGAAGGCGTGGACAACGATTTGGTTGTCAGGCCCTTCGGTCGCAAAGGCGACAATTCCTCCATTCGCAAGTTCGACACCGGAGCTATTTCCTTCCACCAAGGAATGCAGCCCGAAGAAATTGTCGACGACATGGACGGTGACGGCGTTCCGGATCCCGGCGTGGACAACGACGTTGACGGCGACGGAATCGTCAACGAAATCACAGCTGGGGAGCTTTCGGCATTGCACTTGTTCGCTGTTACGGCGGATCGCCCCTCAGGAAAACGCATCCTCACGAATGCGGAGAAGGACGGTAAAGCGACCTTCAATTCCCTCGGTTGTGCGACGTGTCACGTCCCAAACATCATTACGCGTTCGCGTAACTTGGGCGTAGCCTTCCCCGAAGTCGAAACGGATCCGTCCGCCAACGTCTTCTTCTCCATCGACCTTACGAACGCTCCGATGAAATTCCGTGCCATTCCTGGCAACGGCATTCTCGTCAACATGTTCTCGGACCTCAAGCGTCACAACTTGGGCGCTGCACTCACCGAAACGACCGGTGATCCGAACGCTGGCGATTTCATCACCCCGCGCTTGTGGGGTGTCGCCGACTCGGCTCCCTACCTGCACGATGGTCGTGCACTGACTCTTACCGACGCCATCATCGCTCACGCTGGTGATGCGCAGTTCGCGAAGGACAACTTCGACTTGCTCGGAGCTTCAGCTCAGGCTTCCCTCATCGGATACCTGCGCACGCTAAACACTCCGAAAAACCCGTTCTCCGATCTCACGGGCGTCAACACAGGTGGTCCGTTCAACGACGGCATCCTCACTCTCAAGTAAGACGTTCTAATCAAACAGCCCGCATGCTCATGCCATTGGCATCGAGTGTGCGGGCTGTTTCGTAGGCTGTCAGCTACTGGCGCTCGCCGGTGATCAGGATCAGTGATCCGCGCGGCCCCTTACGCATCTCCATACGGTAGCGGCGTCCAAAGTAATGTTTGGTGCGCAAATAGCCCATCGATTCAGGAATTGAGAGCGGATAGGCAATCGGCTTGCCGGCCAATCGACTGGCTTCAACTTGCTGGTAGAAACGGTCGAGTTCAGATACCTGCTCCAAGCTGGCCAACGGAACACTGACGCGAACAGCGGCGACTAAGAAGAGCACGCCGAAAAGTCCTGCGCCAACCTTACGACCGACTTGAACAGGCCAGCGTTGATTTGCGAGCACGAAAAAGAGCGCGAGAAGACCGAGCAGAATCAAAAATCCAGACTCAACGCTGATCCAGTCCACCGAGCGCCAAACCGTATGCATGGGAACGCGCGGTGTTCGATCGGCCAAGGGATGAATGCCATTCGTGGAAGCCTCGAGCCAAACGGAAAACGACATGATCAACGCGCTTGCAAGCGCTCCCGTCCAACACATGCCGCGGGACAGCTTTGTTAACCACCAGCCGACAGAGATCGCTAAGAAGGGCAGGGCTGGCAAGATGTACCAAGAGAATCGTTTGGAAACGAGCGCGAAGAAAAGCCAGACCGTTGCTGCAAAGCAAAGCGATAGTCGCAGAGCGAGAGTCTCGCTGTTCTTTGACTTGCGCACGATTGCAATGATGGCGGTGAAGAGAGCGGGCACGACGGCCAACGACCACGGGAAAAAGCCAAAGATCAACGTTCGCACGTAGAACTGAAAATTGGAAAGCAGAGTACCGCTGGCATTGCCCCCACCTTTTGCACCCGAGGCCTCCTCGCTCATTTCGCTCATGACCGCCAGGAACTCGTCCCACAAGTCACCAGCTTGAACGACGTGCCAAACCAATCCGAGCGGAACGACTGCGAAGCCGAACGCAACGTAGCGTTTGAACTGCGAGCGCAACGCCGGACTCGTAGCGAACAGCGCCAATTCCGCGATTACGGGAATCAACGCGACGGGCAACTTAACTGTGAGCAAAGCGGCTAGAAACAAGTGGTGTGGAACGAAGCTGCGCTTGTCCTCCACCGCACGCAGGAAGCTAATCGCGATCGCAATCATCAGGAACGCGACAATCGTGTCGAGTTCTCCGGTTCGCGCGCTGTGCAGGTAAATGAACTGAAAGCAGGTGAGCAGAATCAAAGCCGCGAAGAGAGCCACGCGCTTGTCGCCCGTTGAATCGAGCCTGGCCGCCAATCGATAAACGGCGAGCACCGTCAACAAACCGAAGACTGCCGAAATAAGCCGCATCGTCCACAGATTGTCGCCGAACAAAGCAATCAAGACGGCGCGCCCCCAATAGTGCAGCGGCGCGTTCATGAACGTGTCGTAAACGCGATGCTGTCCGTAGTAGTCGAGATGAAACCAGTTGCCGGTTTCGAGCATTGCGACGGAAATCGAGTGATAGATCCCCTCGTCTCCGTTGACGACGCTGTAGCTGCTCAGCCCGTAGAAGAAGACGGGCAGCCCGAGAAGAATCAGGAGCGGCCAATGCCAACGTGGTGAGCGCGTTATCTCAGCATCCATCACTCGTCGCTCGATTCGCCATCAATCGTTTCTGAATCGTTCCCGACGTAGCCCATATCTTCGAGGGCTTGTTCGATCTCCGGAGGAAGTTCACCGAGCGTATTCGATGAATCCGCGCCGTAGATTTCCTTGCGCCGTTTGGAATCTCGCTCGAACGATTTCGCGAGCTCCTGGTACAGCTCGCTCGCAATATCGCGATGCTTTCCGATCACGTTCTTGCTCTCGACCTCAACGCCTTCGAGATCAAAAAGTTGGCGCTTACCCGTGGCGGCGTCGAACACCAACTTCCAGCGCTCATTGCGCGCGCTACTCAGGTTCAACTCGCTCAGCTTGCAACTCGAAAGGATCACGTTCTCTCGATTGGAAGCAGGTAAGAGTAAGGATTTTCCGTCCATCGTCTCGTGAACCGGAAAACGGGCCAAATCCAGCAGTGTGGGCAGAAGATCGAGGGTTCCGGCGATTCGCCCAACTCGACTTCCGCGCGCTAATCGCGCCGGGTAACGAAGAATCAACGGGACGTGCAAAGCCTTTTCATTGAGTGTTTTTCCGTGCCCACGTTCACCCCGCTCCCAAAACTCTTCGCCGTGGTCTGACGTAAAAGCGACGACCGTTTGGTCGAGTAAATCTTTCGCGCGCATCCAATCGAGCAGCGTCCCGAAAGCGTGATCATTGAAGGCAATTTCGCCGTAGTACAATGACACTACGCGCGCTTCGTCCGCCGCCGTCCGAGTCTTGTTCAACTTGTAAAGCGACTGCTGACTCCCGTCGACCGCACTCTCGATTCCCGCGCCATACAGATCCCACTCCGAAGGCGGCATGTAGGGCGAGTGCGGATCAATGCTGTGAACGATCAAGCAGAATGGTTCCGTCGCAGTACTCATCCACTCCGTTGCGTGTCTAGTCACATCATCAGCGAGCGTCGTCAGTTCTGAAACCGTCACGCGCTCGGCGCTCGACGGTTCGTAAAGCTCGATAAAGTCGCCCGCGCCAAAGCCTTGATCGAATCCGAAAAAGGAACCGACGTTGCGGTTCGTCGTGATGCTGCCCACGTCATAACCCGCCGCTTTGAATATCTCTGACATCATCAAGGCTGAGTCGAGCAAGAGATCGAAGCGCCCTTCCGCGCCATGAACTCCAGGCGCCGTTCCCGTCAGAATCGACGCCATCGAGGCGCGCGTCCAGGAACTCGGCGCGAAGGCGCGCTCGAACACCATGGCTTCAGAGGCGAAGGCGTCTAAATGCGGCGTCTTGACGACCGCGTTGCCGTAGCATCCCAAACCGTCGGCTCGCAGGGTGTCCGCAACGTAAAGCAGGACGTTCGGCC
>JBLINP010000193.1:0-9177 GCA_047639415.1 Planctomycetota bacterium
CGCGACTTCACGATCAATGGACTCTTCCTCGATCCTTTTAAGCGCCGCGTGATCGACTACGTCGGCGGCCTCAAGGACCTCGAAGATGGCGTGCTCAAAACCATTGGTTCGCCGCCGGTCCGCATGGCTGAAGATCCGGTTCGCATCTTGCGAGCAATCAAGTTTGCGACGCGCATCGGCTTTCGTATCGAAGACGAAACCTGGGACGCGATGTGCAATCAAGCGGAGGAGTTGAGCCGCTCTGCACCTCCGCGCGTGATGGAAGAGATATTGCGAATGCTGCGTTCGGGCACGGCGCTTGGCGCTATACGCATGATGCGCGCTTCGGGAGCCCTGCGCGTCTTGCTGCCGACCATCGATGATTTTTTGGGTCGGCGCGACGATCCCGATCCAGCAGCCCACGATCGAGCCGATAGTTATTGGCGATTGCTCGAAGCCCTCGACGCCGACATTCACAGCGGTCGCGATCCTTCCGGAGCGGTTTGCGTGGCCGTCGCTTTCCTGCGCATCGTCGAACGGGAAGCCGATCCGAAAACGCGCACGTTGCCCGGCCCGCCCGAAGATTTATTCACGGTGGCCGGTGAGGTGCTCGCGCCCGTTGCCGAACAGAATCGAATGTCGCGCAAGGATTTGATTCGAGCGCGCCGCATCATCGCGAATCAACCGCGCTTCACCCAAACCGGCGCACGACGCTTCAAGCCCGTGCTCTTTATGCGCGGCGAGGACTTCAAGGAGTCGCTCTTCCTGTTCCGCTTGCGCTCGGCCGCCTGGGGCCAGGGCTGGGATATTTACGAGGGTTGGGTCGAGCGCTATGAACAGGCTCTAAAAGTCGGCATAGACGATCTGACCGAAGAAGAATCGAGCAGCCGTCGCAGGCGCCGACGCCCGCGCCGACGACGGACTTCTCGAACAAGTCGAGAAGGTTCCGCCCCCGACTCAGAAGCCGGGTAACTTTCCATTGAAAGCCGACAGAAACCTTCCTGGGTGATCCGCTGCTGGGCCATAACCCCCCTTCTTGGCCCTTTGAGAACTCATGGTGGTGAGTTGCTCTACATTCCTCTTTGGGGAGTGCTGCAGGCAGGATCCCCACGCGGGGATGGTTGATGTCACTAGGCTTTTTTGATGGGAATACGGCACTGCGCGAGAGTCTATTCCCGCCCGATCGCTGAACTCAGCGACATGGAGGCGACCCATTGCGGGGGTCGCCTCCAACCTTTTAAACAGAGTTCCCGCCAGCAGCGACTTTCGAGGAGCGCCGGAGCCTGCCAACATGGGCGCCCATGTTTTCCCTCCAACTGATGCTCGCCTGTCTTCCACTTATCGCGTTGCCACTCCCAGCACCGCAAGATTCAAAAGAAGCTCTGCCGAAACCGGCGGTGCTCCAAAAAGCTTTCGATCGGATGAAGCCGGGAGAGCAACTCGAGATCGTCGAGTTCTACCGGCATCAAATGGGTCGACTTCAGAGCTTGCAGCTCGGATTCGTTCGCCACGTCATTGAGACGCAGACGGTGGATGTCGATCCTGGCATCTGGCCGACTTGGTCACCGGCGCCATTCTATGACCCCGAAGTGCACGCTCCCGGTCAGCCGATTCCCCGTAAGCGTGTCGATGCCGACGACTCGCGCACCAAACGCTTGCGAAGCAAGTTACTCGGCCCCGATGCGGATCGCCGTCTCTGGTCGAACTGGACCTACAATTGGAGTACAGGTGAAGTGAATCGCATCGTCGACGATCGCAATGTCGAACGCGCATTTCACAACGCACTGGAAGGCTTCGCACCCGATTTAGATTTGGCTGAAGCCTTGCTCGAACGCTGGCTCGATGACGGCGAAGAACGCGAACGCCACGCAGCCTTCGGACACAACTACACCGACCGCTCAGGCAATGCTTTCGAAGGCATCACGTTGTATGACGCTTGGTCATCGGGCGAGGATTTCGAAACTCCAGATTTGGATATTCTGGGTTTGGTGCACGACTTGGAAAACGAATGGAAGCGCTGGAAGGCGCCCATTTCTCCGTACCAACAACGCAAGCTGTATGAGCACGTCGCTGAAGATCTATTTTTGCCCGCTCACCGTCATCGCGGAATTCGAACGGCGATGGCGCGCATTTACTTGGTTGGCGACGCCGATATGCGCGACAACTACAACGACAACCTCGATCGCTTTCACGCCTTGTGGGAGCATCACGGTGCTGACCCCGAAAAGATGTTGGAAGAGCTGCCGAGCGCTAAGCAGTGGGAAAAGTACCTGAAGAAGTGGGTCGCCAAGTGCAAGCGCGATAAGACCTTGATGGCTTCGGCGCAGAACCGGCGTTGGGCGCTCAATCGCGATCAAGCTCAAGCCTACGCGACGCTGGTTTGGGTGATGCGCGAAGCGGGCGCCATCGAGTAAGGCGCCGCGCCAGTGATCGCTAGGGTGTGATCGCTAGGGTTTGACCGCTGCGCGTGCCGCAAGCTCCGCTGTCGCAAACGCGGACTGAAAGTTGAGCCCGCCGATCGGACCGTCCAGATCGATCACTTCGCCGAAGACAAACAAGTCTTCATATTTGCGAACGCGCATGCTGCCCGGATCTAGTTCGGAAAGCGCCAATCCGCCAGCCGTAACTTCCGCTTCGTCAAAGCTCGCCGTTCCGGAGATCGGAACCGAGAGACCTTTGAGCGCCGTGACGAGTTTGTGCCGACCCGCTTTGGGGAGCACGTTCGTTCGGATGTCCGCGGGCAGATCGACCGACACGCACGCGGCTTCCACCAAACGTCGCGGCAAGTCATCGGAGAACAACTTCGAGATCAAAGGCGAGCCGGTTCGCGTCGCCGCAAAACGCAACTGCTCGGTGAGATCTTCGTGCGTGCATTGGGGCATAAGATCGATTTCAACAACGAACTTAACCGGCGTCGGCCAAGCGCCTTGGCTGGCCTTCGTGACAGCTTGGGCTACAAACCGCGAGACATCCATCGGTCCAGGTCCCGACAAACCGCGATGCGTAAACAACACGGGCCGCGTTCGGTCCATCAGGGCTTTGCCGTCTTCATTGCGCAAACGAACCGTCGCGTTTTGTGCCGAAAGTCCCGTGAGCGCGTGCACCCAACTAGCCGGACTGAGCAGTGGCACCAAAGCGGGCACGCCGGCGACCAACTCCAACTCGAGTTCGCGCAGCCATTCGTAGCCATCGCCCGTCGTGCCGGTTAACGGATAGCTCTTGCCGCCCGGGCACAAGAGCAAACGCTTCGCTCCAATTGTTTCGCCGTCTTCGAGGACGACGCGCCAATGATCCTTTTCCCGATGGACACCCCGAACAGAAACGTCATGGCGCGTAACGACGCCACTATCCGTGCAGGCCTTTTGCAAAGCGTCGCGTACGTGACGCGCATTACCGCTTTCGGGGAAGACTTTGTCGAGCGGCGCTTCCACCGAGGGCACGCCCCACTCGTCGAATTGGGTGCGAACATCGGTCGGCGTGAGCGTGCGAAAGGCCGTGCGCAAGAATCGACTGCCGGCCTTGCCGAATAACTGTGCGGCTCGCTGCGGATCCAAAGTGGTCGTCAGATTGCAGCGCGTTCCGCCACTGGCCAAAACCTTAGTGCCCGACCGTGGAGTCTTTTCGAGCAAGAGCACATCCACGTCGCGAGAACTAGCTCGCAACAACTTCGCCGCGCTTTGCGCAGCCCAAAGTCCAGCAGCGCCGGCTCCCACAACGACGATTCCGTGAACGTCGTTTGAACTTGTCGTCATATTGTCGTTCTCAACCGCCCGAAGTTAGCGCCCGTTCCCAAGCAACCAACTCCTCCGGACTGTGTGGACTTTTCGGAGGCGTATCGTCTTCGAGATCATCGAGATAACCCTCGGGCAAAGAAACCTTTTGGGTGCCACCGCGCTTGGCGCGATTAACGGTCAGGGCTTTCAACGGAAAGGGCTCGTTCGAATCAAGCGAACCTAAAACGCTAGCGAAATCCTCCAAGCTGTTCACCGTCGCAAGCGTCGATCGAACGGCAGCCGTGTTTGCAAAACCTTTGGTGTACCAAGCGGCCCACTTGCGCATCTGGCGCATTCCAATGTTCTCGCCGAAGAACTCCACCACACGGCGAGCGTGATCGATGGCGATCTTTGCGACTTCGCCGAGGTTCGGTGGAGCTTGTGGCTCGCGACCTTCGAAGACGTCCGCCAACTCGCGGAACAACCAGGGGCGACCGAGGCATCCTCGGCCTACAACGACGGCGGCGCAGCCGGTCTCGCGCATCATGCGCAGGGCGTCCCACGCTTCCCAAATGTCACCGTTGCCGAGCACCGGAATATTGCAGGCGTTGACCAGCTCACCGATGGCGGGCCAATCCGCAGTTCCGGAATAGAGGTCGGCGGCCGTGCGAGCGTGTAAGCAAATCGCAGCGGCGCCTTCTTCTTGAGCCACCCGTCCCGAACTCTGGAACGTGCTCAGGTCGGCGTCCAAGCCTTTGCGAACTTTGACCGTGACGGGAACTTCGCCAGCGCTGGCCACGGCCGCTCGAAGCAAGCGGGCCATCAAGCGAGGCTTGGCCGGAATGGCCGAGCCGCCTCCATGGCGAGTCACCTTGCGAACGGGGCAGCCCAGGTTGAGGTCGATGTGATGGACTCCCTCGGCGACCAAGCGCTTGACCATCTCACCCACATCCATCGGATCGCTGCCGTAGATCTGGACCGAGCGCGGCTCTTCATCCGGGTGCCCACTGGCCAATAATTGCGTCAGCGGATGATCGTTGAGATAGCCACGGGCCGTGATCATCTCCGAAACGAAGAGGCCAGCGCCGTATTCGCGGCAGAGGCTTCGGTAGGGATAGCTCGTGACGCCCGCCATCGGAGCGAGAACGATTGGAGGCCAAATTCGGAGCCCACCAAGCTCGAGAGCGGTAAATTCGCCGGGGGCGGCTACCGGCACTTCGAGGTTGTGCTCGGTCGCGAAACGCGTCTGCGCTCCCGACCGAGGATCATGTTGGGCTTCCATAGAGTGCGAATCCTCACCGGAGCGGGCCTTTCACTCAATGCCCGCGAGCATCAAAGTGCTGATTCTTTTTCGCGGGATCTTCCTTTCTTCCCAACGCGAGGGTTCCCGCTCCCCCTTTCGATGCCCATACTGTTTCCCCGCCTTTCAAAAACGGAGGGCGGAAATTGCAATCTTCTCGTCACGACGCCTTGATGCCCCACCGAAGAGCCGCTCTTCGGCTCACTCTCTAAAAACCTTATGTCGCTAGCCGCCTTTGTCAGTCGTAATCAATGGACCGAATTTGAGGACGCCTGGACAGAGCTAATGGCAGATGACGGGCCGCTTGAGGAAGTCATGGCCGCTTTGCGCTTGGCTTCGTCGAAAAAGCAAATGCAACGTTGCGTTGCACTCGCCCGCGAGCACGCCGAAATTTTGCGAGCCGCCGACAAACCCGGTGACGCTGCGCGCTTGATCGGAACGGTTCTCTTGGAAGGCGGCAATCCCGGTGAACTCGCGCCCATTCTTTATGAGTGCGCTGAGCAAGCTTGGAAGGATGAAAGCTTCTGGACAAAGTACGTCTCCATTTCTGGCCTGACCGCAAACACGCAGGACATGCGAGTTTCCTGGCGCAGTTTCGCGAAGTGCTTGGCGATGGTTAAAGACGCGGCAGTCTTCCACGCCAAAGGTTGGGGCATCGGTCTCGTGCTCGACGTCAGCGAAGATGATGTGACTGTCAAATTCAGGAGCGGCAAGCGCGACGTTTTCCCGCTGAAGACTGCGACCGACATTTTTGAAGTCTTGCCTGCTGAAGATTTGCGTTCGATGGTGATGCTCAATCCCGACGAACTGTCGCGACTCTTGCGCGAAGATCATCTCGAAGTTTTGCGCAACGTCCTTCTGCGCTTCCATTCACGTGCGGCGTATCCCGTGATTAAAGGTGCGCTCTCCCAACTCGGTGTCGATGGCACCTCGTTCGGTGGCTGGTGGCGCAAGGCCCGCAAGAACGCGGAAGCCAGCGGTTGGTTTGAGATCACCGGCACCAGCACCAAGACGCAGGTTCGCTTGTTGATCTCCGCTGCGGATCCGGCCGAGGGCATGAAGCGTTCGTTGCGACTGGTCGGCGATCTCGGCAAAGCACAAAGTCGTGTGCGCGATCTTTTGGCTGGCGGACAGTGCGATGAAACCGTCGCCGCCGCGGCACTAGATACGCTGGCGGAACTCGCTGCCGAAGAAGATCACCCGATCTCACAAAGGCTTGGCGCTTGGACCTTGCTTCGCGATCAACGCGGCGAAACTCCGGAGGAGTTGAGCCTGCGACTTCAGGAAGCCGCTCTCGAGGAAGATCCCACCGATCCCTCGCAAGTTCCGGCACTCTGGGCCCTCTTTCAACTCTTCCCCAATTCGCGCGATCAAGAGCGTTGCGTGTCGATGTTGAAGGATTTGATCCCCGACGACGAAGAACGCGAAGCGAATGTGCTCAAGCATTTGTCGCACGCTGCGCCCGGCATGGTTCGCTCGTTGGTCGCGGAACTCATCGAGAAAAAGCGCACGGTTGAATTGGCCGCGCTCTACGGTCACCTACTCAGTCGCCCGACGCGCAACCCGATCCTTTTGGTCACCCTGGCCGCACTGGCCGAGAACGGCAAAATGGAAGGCGAATGGCCCGTCGGCGTTCACCGCTTGCAGTCCTTGATTCGTCTTGCGGTTTACCTTGAAGCGACCCGCGTAGGCGACGTCGCCGTTCAACGCGCACACACGCGTTTGACTGCGATGCTGACTTCTGGCGCACCTTCCGTCATGGCCCGTCTTCTGGACGGTGTGGACTCCTCCATGCTGCGAAGCACGCTCAACTTGGCCGAGCGTGGCATCGACAGCGGCATCGAAAATGCACTCGTCGCAATCATCGCTGAGAAAGCGCCCGAACTGTTCCGCGAAGGTGAGAAGGCATTCTGGGAGACTGGTCTTTGGACAACCCGCGATGGACTCAACCGTCGCGAAGCCGAGTTCAAGGAATTGATGGACGTCAAATTGCCCAACAACTCCGAAGCCATCGGCAAAGCGGCTGCTTTCGGCGACCTTTCCGAGAACTCCGAGTGGGAAGCTGCGATTGAAGAGCAGCGCAACCTCACGGCACGCGCTTCGGAAATGGAAAGCGAAATTCGTGACGCTCGACTGCTCAACGAAGTTTCGTTGCCCGAGGACACAGCTGCGCCCGGAACAACGGTTTGCTATCTCGAAACGGAAACCGGCGATCAAAACACGATTCGCATTCTGGGCCCGTGGGACCAGGATGCTGAAGAGTCGATCTCCTACCGAGCTCCCCTAGCGGCTGGCATGCTTGGCTTGCATACCGGTGAAACCGGCGTGCTCGAATTGCCCTCCGGCAAGGTCCCGATCAAGATCGTCTCGATCGAGCCGATTCCGCTCGAGTACAGCTAAATTCGTCGCGAGCCTCGTGCTTGAGCCTTCGATATTTGGCCGCATAAATAAGGTCAGCGTGACGAGCGCTGATCTTCAGTCACGGAGCATCACAGCGCAGCCCTTGATCACGACTGCGCGGCTACTAATCACTGCCGCGCTGCTCATTCCATTGAGCTGTTCAGGCGACTCAGAGCTTGCCGAACAGGAATCCTCGGACGAGCGACCGAACCTGATTCTGATCTCGCTCGATACGATGCGAGCGGATCGTTTGTCGCATTACGGTCTGATCGATCGAAAAACGACTCCGGTTCTGGATCGATTGGCCGAACAATCGGCCGTCTTTAGTGACGTTCTCGCAACCAGCACCGTCACTGGCCCCAGTCACCTCTCCATGTTCACCGGCCAGTATCCCGAGCGGCATGGCTTGTTAGAAAACGGCGAGCGTGTGGAGCCGCACGAGACACTAGCCAGTCGCTTGGCACAGGCGGGATGGCTGACAGCCGGATTTACCGGGGGCGGCTATCTACGCGAATCGTTTGGGTTGGCCTATGGTTTTGAGACCTATCGAGCCAAGGGCGGACCGCTAGCTCAGTTCAAGCGCACCTTCGAAACCTCCATGCCGCACGCGTTGGAGTGGCTCAAGTCCCGACCGGACGGCCCCTTCTTCCTATTCTTACACGGCTACGACCCGCACTGCCCCTACGAGGCGACACCGGAAGGCTTGCGGCACTTCAACGCTCCCACCGCGGGCCCCTTTGATCCGACCGGCATGTGCGGCGAAGAGCATTTCCTGCCGCTCGTTCAAGCAGACGATTTTGACGAAGCCGACCACGAGTACCTCATCGATCTCTACGACGCCTTGGTTTACTCGGCCGACGCGAGCCTCAAGCCGCTGATCTTCTTCCTGCGCAAGAGCGGATTGCTCGACAAGTCGATCTTGGTTTTCACAAGCGATCACGGCGAGGGCCTCGGCGAACACGGATGGATCGGTCATGGTCGTCTGTGGGATGAACAAGCGCGCGTCCCGCTCTTCATTCGTTTTCCGGATGGCAAGTACGCCGGTGATTTCGATCAACCGGTTTCGCTCGTGGACCTTCTGCCAACCCTGCTCGACGCCCTCGGACTTGAGCAAAGCTCCGGAACTCAGGGTCACAATTTGATGCCCATCATTCGATCCGGTTCGGATGAAGCGCTGAAGCTTGACGATCGCCTGCGCATCGTCAGCTTCAAAAAGGAACGCGCTGTGCAATTCGGAAACAGGTGGAAACTTGGATTCGAAGACGGTCCGAACGGCCTCATCAATCGACAGTTGTTTGATTTAAGGGAGGATCCGAACGAGCTTCGGAACCTCAAGGAGAATGAACTAGGTGCAGCCTTGTTCGAAGAGGAGCTCCTCCGGTACAAGACCTGGCAGCTCGAACAATCCAAAACGGATGCACGCTATCGCATTCTGGTTGGAGTTCATGAGCTCGATGCCGAGTTGTCCGCTGAGCTGGATGCGCTCGGTTACGGCGGTGACGCCGGCGAAGACCAGTAAGAACGCAGGGAGGGGAGCTGGCAGCGCCTATTGCGGCATCTTCGATACCGCTATCCTCTGTTTTTTTATATTCGCTCAATATTCCTCACGGAAAGCACGAAAAAGCGCTATGTCAGCTTGTCATGATGTTATGTTTTCATCGTGATCACTTCAGACCCGTCCAACCTCCTCAAATTGCTTGGGGACCCCACGCGCCTCCGCATTCTGGCGCTGGTCGATCGTGAAGAACTCTCCGTCGGTGAGTTATCGCAATCCTTGGGCATGGC
>JBLINP010000194.1:0-9097 GCA_047639415.1 Planctomycetota bacterium
CCCCCGCTTGTCCAGTACTCGGAGAAATTCCGGTAACCGTCGGCGAGGGTGGAACGATTTCGATAGCGCCTGGCAAAATGGCTAGGTCGCCCGTTCCACTTCGAATGACCTGCACATCCACCAAGCCGGGCGGAGTGTTAATCGGAACAGTGAGTTGAAACTGGACCTGCGAAGTGAAGTAGGTCGTGGTTCCGATTGTTAGCGTCGGTTCGCTGACGGATAGCGTCGATCCGATCACTAAGCTCGTTCCGCGCAAGATGTGCGCGCGCGGAAC
Source organism: Planctomycetota bacterium (assembly GCA_047639415.1). Classification (GTDB taxonomy): domain Bacteria; phylum Planctomycetota; class UBA1135; order UBA1135; genus OFTM34. The sequence goes on from JBLINP010000194.1 coordinate 275, forward strand.
GCCATCGGCGATCGCGATCAAAGGCAACGCATCTCCCGCCACTCCCAAGTTGAGACTCACATCGGCGTCCACGAAGAGATTGCCAAGTGCCAAAGTACTCGTGGCGCCGACGGTTGCCGAAGTTCCGTAAATCGCTGGCTCAAAATTGGTCACAATTGAATGACCCGGAGTGATGTTTCCGGCCGAAACGGGATTGTCGAGCGGTGTGGCGTAAACGGCATAGGTCTCCGCTCCCAAGCCGCGAATATTGAATGCACCGTTAGCATTGGCGAGCGCAGAGCCCGCGACTCGGCCCGTGGAATCTCGCGCGACGACCCAAGCACCAGCTACTCCCGAACTGTCCGAAAGTCGCAGGATCGAACCCGTCAACGACGCGTGCGTTCCGGAGGGATAAGCGTCGCGCAAACCGCCCATATCGTCGGACGACAGGCTTCGATGCGCGGTGACGTTCCCGCTCACGAACGGATACATCGTGGATCCCACAACTCCACTGTGGTCGAGGCCCAGCATATGCCCCAGCTCGTGCGCGACCACATCTTCGACATCCATCGATGAAGAACTCGCGTCGGTTGTGAAACTGAATTGACTGCCGTTGAACAGAATGTCCGCGTCTGAAATCGACCCGTTGGAGAAGAACCAGACCGGAGTGATCGCGACGATTCCCGAACCGAAGGGGAAGAAGGATGAGGCGTTGGACTCATCGAAGTAAACCAAGTGAACGCCCGTGGATTCCCAATCCGTCCGCGCCTGACTTCCGGCGCTTGCGTCTTCGATCAACTGCAGCGAAGTTCCGGTTGTGTCGTTCCACGAGCGAATCGCGCTGCGGATCGAAGTCTCATGACTTCCGTCAGACAAGTTGTCCGAGCCGGTGCTGTTGATCACGATCGAAACAGCGCTGGGCACGGGCCAGAACAAGGGATTGCCATTGCCCGGGTTGTGCAATCGAACATGTGCTACCGCCATAGACGTGCACAGAATCGCCGCGAGCGACGCAAAGAGTCGGGAACGTCTCATCGGTTATTTAGCTCCCGCTGCGCTCTCTTCGCCAGTAGCAATACGAGTACGTCGTGCTGCTGCTGCAATCAAAACCTCTGCTTGCACTTGCGCGAAATCAAAAAGCGAGTGCTTCGGTGCTTCCTCGATCTTGCCCGTCGCGGGATTGGATAGCTGCAGAGCCGCGGCACTGCGTACCAATCGAACCGAACCATTCAAAAGCCGTTGAATCGTAAACTTGCCTTGTGCCAAACCGATTGGCATCCGCAAGCCGCCGCCACTTGATTCGCTCAAGAAGAGCAGAACTTCTTCACCCTTATTCAGGCTCGGCATACCCGCCAGAACCAAACCGCGGCCATCAGGAAGTACGCCACCAGGCAGTTTCACTACACGCGTCGTAAGTTCTTGCCCCCAGTAGGTTCGCTTCACCTGAAAGACGTATTCGGTCTCGATCAAATTGTGCGCGCCGAGGCCAGCGCGTTTACTCAAGACGGTGCCGTGGAAGGCGAGGTCGGAAGCATCCAATAGCCCCGAGACATCCATCCTGCGTGCAGTTCCCGCCTCCACCGATGTGGAAGAGAACGGCAGATACACGGTAGCTGTGGCTACGACGAGGACTACAAAAGCGGAGAGAAGGAGACGCATGGGGCTGCGTGGGGTGCGAATCATGGTGCATCCCTGCGACCTGGGGTGGACGCAGTTTGCCCCTATTGAGGGCAAGTGCTCCATCGGGCACGCTCGCATGGCTTCTTGAGTTCGCCCCTAGAAAAGCGCTTTGCAAAAATGGAGCAAATCAACTACCTCTCTGGCCAATCCGCGAAGCCTCGTGATCATCCGCCTGGTTCACTTTTCGATGTCGACCTCCCCGCCGCCGGAGTAGGCAACCCCTCCGAACCAATCGTAGATCAACCACATCATCCGAATTTTGCCTCCGACCAAAGCCGGATCGGGCGGAATGTTGAAGGTGTGCGAAGCCATTCCCGCTCCGTAGTCTCCAATCACGCCCGTCGTAATAGCGCGTTTGATAAACAGCGGTCGTACATAAAGATAGCAATCTGGCATTTCCAAAAAATCGAGCTGAACGGGCAGTGAGAAGCTGGACCAGTAAGGGAAATCATCGCCCGCGAAGAACCATGAAAGCGATCCCGCCGCCGCGCCTCTTAGCTCTACAGTAAACCCGTTTGTTCCGATCTTGGCTTGTCCGATCGCGTGCAGAGTTGGCACTCCACCGTAATCGGTGTAATCACAACCGGGTCCCAGGGATTTATACAGAGTGTTCGGTGGTGCGAAATCGTTCGCGGGCAGAGCAACCATGTCTTGAATGAGAAGCGGGCCCTGCTCGAACGGAACTTGATTGGGCCAAACAGATGATTCGAACCAATATCGCTCGACTTCGTTGAGGTCATGCGCGTTGCCGTTGCCATTGGCATCCATGCACCGAGCGACGCGACGCTCACCCGATTGGAGAAAAGCGACGTACAGCGCGCCACCACAGGTATCGAGAGCCAAGATCTGATCGAACTCAGGATAATTGCTCGTATGACTGCCGTCGTAAAAAAGGCGCACTTCCCCAAAATCTTGAAGGTCCCCGTCACCGTTTTTATCCGTGCCTCGATAGATCAAGCCGTTGAGGCCTTGGCCATCCACATTCGTGTCGTACGGACTGCCGTACGCCGAGTCGCAGGCGAAATACCAAACAGGATTCGCACCACTCGTATCGACGGCAATCGACGAAAGTCGACCGTAGAAATAGCCCCCGTTGAAGTCCGGTATCGCCAGATTACGAAGCTTGCCGCTAGTCCAATCCGCGTTTTGAGGAACGCCTGTCTTCTTGCCACTCGCGTTCAGGAATAGGCGCGACTCCCCCGAATCCAAGACGTCACCGTCGTCATTCAGGTCGACAAAGGAACTCATAAACTCGTCGGGACCATCGCCATAGGCCACCACCGAATTCCCGAACGAGACCACCTCGGTTAGGTGTCGCGTGTTCATGTTTTTTGGTCCCACCGAAGTTTCGATCGGATGATTATTTCCAGACGATCCCGCCATGACTTCGAGTTCGTCCGCACCTTGATAAAGACCATCCCCATCTACATCACGCATGCGGAATAAGCCGCTCATTCCCGCATCGGAACACCACCAAACCGCTCCATCATCAGTTAGCGCCAAGTCCTGAGCCGTCGAAGCCCCGTCCAGTGAACCGGTACTGCGCAGCACGCTCCGCTCGAACATTTCGATGTCGCCGTTTCCGTTGATATCTTCGCCGCGATGGACTTTGTCCAGCGACGAATCAATCCAGTAAAGCACCGGCATCCCGCCTTCATAACGAATACCGAGCGTGCGAGGAGTTCGGTTGGAAGTCTCGCGCCACAGCGCAGAAGCTTCGTGGATATCGCTTATCGAACCGTCGGGAATCAAATCCGTTAAGCGAACGATTTGATCGCCAACGCTATCGGCCAGAAGTACGTCGCAGGGAAATTGAATGAAACACAGTAGCGCAGTTGTTGTCAGCATGATGAACCTCATGCATCTGGACGATTTCATCTGGAAACGGTTTCCGATCTCGCTCTGCTTTTCGGTTCCCCGGCCTCCGCGCGGCATCGAACCAGCACGCTTAGGGAACTGCCTGGCATCCGTGTTGATGGCTCGGAGCTAAGCCTAGGCGAAGCTGCGCGTTGCGATCTTTCGGCCCCTAGGCAGGGCCTCAGTCTCGAAAACTGCGCGCAAGTCGAGCCCCAGAAACGAGTTGTCTCGCCGCATCAACACGGATGCCAGTCAGTTCAGAGACTTTCATTAGGGAACCGCTAACCCTCAAGAATGCGGCCAACGAAACGCGGTACCCCCCCTTCCTTCTGCCCCCCCCATCACAGAAGCGCCGATGTACGGCAACACTAATGAGTATTAGCATCAATGTGACCGACACTGTCATGGGGCAGGATTTGGAGATCCCGACGATCCCCGAGGTGTTCGCGCGCATCAGCTCGATGGCCCAGGACCCGGACGTCGGCATACCGGAGATCGGCCAAGTGGTGGCGCAAGATCCTCCGCTGGCGGCCAAGGTGCTTCAGATCGTGAACAGCGCCACCTATGGTCTTCGCGAAAACGTCGTTTCCTGCGAGCACGCCACGTCCGTGCTGGGCATTCGCGTTCTACGCAACGTCGTTCTTCAAGCTTCGGTCATGGGTGACTTCAGTCACCTTCAGAGCCTTTACGATCTCACCAAGCTTTGGAAGCACTCGATCCTGTCGGCTCAGGTTGCTGCGGTCATTTCGAGTTCCACCCGAGCAGAATTGCCGATCGCCATGGACGAGATCTACACCTGTGGTCTCCTCCACAACATCGGAACGATGGTGCTGCTCAACTGTGCGAAGGAGACCTACGCTGACCTACTCAATCAAGGCAACGGCTCCGAGGAGAAGTTGTGGCAGTTAGAGGAAGAGACCCTCGGATTCACACACTGCGAAGAAGGAGCGATGGTCGCACGACGCTGGGGCTTGCCACCCCCCCATCGTCGCTGCCGTCCTCCATCATCACGATCCGAAAAGGTGCCGATTGGAGCACGCTGCACTTGCGCACCTCATCCAGCTGGCAGCAAGCATTGCCCACCTAGCCAACCCTGACTACACAGGCGACAAGGAAGGTCTTTTGACTCTAGATGCCGAGCGTGAGCTTGCTCTAACCCCAGAAGATATGAACGACTTCCTGGACTTCGCTAGATCCGCCCGGGAAAGCATCGAGCTCTAAGGACCGCTGATCGCCGTCCCCGGCCATGCCAGGTGCACATCGGAAAGTTCTTCGTAGGGGATCCGACCGGGCGCACTCACCCGGGTAGTCTTTCAGTGCGTCCAAAGCGCTCGAAAGCCCCCCCCCCAGAAGCGATGTCCCCCTCGAAAATTCTCAGTGAACTATGCATGCAATACGGCTTGCCCGTATCCCTCGGCCAAAAACTGCTCCCGCTCGTCGAGCGGGGCGTAAAAGCTCCCCAGGCAGTCAAAGAGCGCATATTTGACCTCGTCCGCCGAACCATCGAACGGGAAGCGGAACGACACAGCATCTCCGTACGGGAGCAGGACATCGACGATCGGATGCTCGGTTCCATCGCGAAGGTCGTCCATCCGTGGTCGCCTCCCGGATGGCTCGGCGTTGACACCGAGCCCGATGGCCCCGCAATCTGAAGCTCGCGAGCAAAGAATACAGCCCCCCCAAAAGAACAGCCCGACTTCGCGTTATGCGAAGCCGGGCTGTGTTTTTTTGGTGAGCGGCCTTGCTGGTCGCTTAGTTGTTCGGAACTCGCTCGTAGTTGAAGAGCCAATCAGTGATTGCACTGATTTGGTCTTCATTCGTCGAGTCCGGGAAGATCTCCTGATACTGCGCGGGCTCCAACAAGAAGTTGCCGGGCATCGAAGTGCCGGGATAAATCAAGTTCGGATTGCGAAGCCAATCGACCACCCAGTTCTCAAGCAAACGCGAACGCGTATGGGTGAGATCGGGGGCCCACGAAATCGGGACAGCTTCGGGAGGCGTGCCGTTGTCGATGTGACAGGTGAAACACTTCGGTCCCGTTCGAGCCAGGTCGCTGCCGACGGTGACGTGCGCATTCGCCATGTAACTGGGCGAACGACGTTCGATTCGCTGATGGTCCGGATTGACGGCCGGGAAGTCGGCGTGATCGACGCTGGTTGCGTAGTCCACAAGTTCCGAGAAGCGAGCAGTGATCATCGGACGATCATCGGCTTCGATCTTCATCAACACGTCCGCAGAAATCCCACTGGCTTCAGCCAACTCGTCAAAGGTCTGCCCTTGTGAGTAACGGAATTCACGAGCGAATTCGCCGGGCCAATCGAGAACGGCTTGATTCGCAAAGTAATCAGCAATCGCTCCTGCGTGACCTTCGGGATAGTTGAACGTCGGCATGCGCACTTGCATCTGCTCGCGCAGTGAGACCGGCGAAACCAAGAACGAGTAGAACCAGTTCTTCTGAAGCTTGCTGCCCTCGCCCCACAAAACGGGCGGAGCGAAAGTCCAACGCAACTTCGGATAGAACTCGTCGGTGTAATCGCGACGCTCGCCATCGATATCCGCGACGGCCGCCCACTCGTCCGAGCCCCAATGTGAGGTGTGCTCGTCCGACTCGGCATCGAATTGATCGACTCCGAAGTAGTAGTAATTGGTCACGAGCTTGACGAAATCGCCACCCCAGGCAGGTGTCACGTCCAGCAAGCTGTCGAGCTCCACGTAGATCGTTTCACCCGGCTGGCCAACATTGCCGTTGGTTCCGAGCAACCGGAATCCAAGGTCTTCCACCTCTTCCTCCAAGTACTCTTCGTACTTCGCGAGGTAGTCGTTCAAGTCCTCCATCGAGGTCTGCGGCGGGATCGGATGGAGGTTGGCATCCGCGAAGTCGTCGATGCTCATCAACTCGGCCTCGACCGTCTGTTGAGCTCCGTCTTCGTCGAGGAACGTCACCGTTCCCGGTTCGATCACGTGACAAGCCACGCAGTTTTGCTGACGGATGGCGCGCAAGCCCGTATCCATCTGCTCTTGGGCGTAAGTCGGAACCATTTTCGCGTGCTGAACTTCGTCATCGACCAAGCCAACGATAAAGGTCACCAAAGCCTCGACCTGGTCTTCACTGAAGCCGAAGTAGGGCATCTTCAGACGTTCGGTCGGCGACTTGACCTTCTCGCGATCGAAGCTGCGCGGTTCGTGCAATTTCTGACGAGCCCAATGCTCGCGATAGGACTTGAACTCTTCGCGCTGGTGCTGATCCCAGCCTCGCTCTTCCTGGAATTGATTCGCAAGCAGTGCCCAGTCCAACTTATCAACGGTCTTGGATCCCCAAGTCGTCAACTCAGTACCGATGGGATTCGCATCTTCGTAGCCGGCGATGTCGTGGCATGAGAAGCAGCCGTACTGCTGCACCATTTTCTCACCGACCGCCACAAGCAAGTTCGCGGGATCGTCCCAGCGATACATCGGATCCTTGCCCTCAAGTCGCTTCTCTAGATCCGCGCGTGAAGTGCGCGAGTAGTAGGAACGTGCTTGCTCGCCAAGCACTTCCATGTCGTAGTCACTCATGCCTTTTTCCCAGCCATCGGGCACATCCGTGAAGACTCCATCGGGATCTTCCATGATGTAGGCCGTGATGTCTGCGGCGTCTTGATCACTCAGACGCAAATTGGGCATGCGCGTCTCAGACCAAACGGCCTGCGGATCTTTCACCCAAGCGAACAGCCATTCGGCATCCACCTTCGTGGCGACACCACGCAGGTTCGGTCCGCTCTCGTTGTAGCGATCGGAATCAAACGCCATGTCGCGGGTGAGAAGCTCTTCGCCTTCGAAGCCCTCCATGTTGTGGCAAGCCAAGCAACCACGGAGTCGGAACTGCTCGCGTCCGTTTTGGGCATTGCCCTCGACGGGAATCGCGGGGAATTCTTCGACCGGTGCGCGCGATGAAAGGAAAGCAGTCAACGCAGCGACAGCTGAATCGTTCCACTCCCCGCCCATGATTTCGCGTCCTTCGCCATACTTTGAATCGGCGACGACTTGGTCCTCCTCCCAGTTCTCCAAGTGGAAGAACTGCGGCATCCAAGTCGACGGACGGAACTCAGCGGGCTTCGCGATCCAAGCTGAAACCCAAGCGGGATCGGTCTTGGCGAAAATGTTCTTCAGGCTCGGTCCGGGACGACGCTTGGTCGGGAACCACTCCACCTTGTGACAGGCGTAGCAGCCGTAGCGCTCGAACAACTGATAACCCTCGGAAACCACCGGAGCTTCGTCCGCGATGATTTCCATCGTGTCCTTGTGACACTGAATGCAACTCGCCTCGACCTTATCGGAGGTGAGCATCGGGTAATCCCAATAGTGCTTCTTGTGCCAGTGATGCTCTTCTTCCCAACGCTCGGCCTTCTCGGGCTCAAACAGCTTGCTGACGTTGTGATCGATGCGACCAAAGTCGAGCGCTTCACCCGCACCGCGGTGACAGATCGTGCAACCAACTTCGGTGTAAGGGTGCGGAGACGTCGCGGAGAGGAACATGTCCAAGCGCGGGTGACTCGTATGTGGCTCGGCAACCTCGCCGGGCTCGAAACCCTCCATCTCGATCGCCTGGTGACAGGTCTTGCACATATCGATTCGAGTCTTCTTAGTGAAGTTCAATTCGAATGTCAGATCGTCCAGGACCACCTTCTGAACTTTGATGTTCGGGCCGATGAAGTCGAGTCCCGGGATGTCATCGCGAACGATCTTCGCGATTTGCGCACCTATATCGTCCGGAGCAAGCGCCTGCTTTCTCTTCCGAACGAGTTCCAAAGCCTTCGCGGATGCTTTGACGGCGATTTCTGCCGCCACTTTCTCCGAGAACAACTCCATGAGCTGTGCTTCTTTCTCGGCGAGCGCAATTTCCGCACGCTGTTGTCCGCCGGCGAGATCCAACATCTCTTGCTCGAGATGTTCCAACTCTTCCGCGCCGTACGTCGGATCGCCTTTGTGTAAACGCTCCTCCTCAACGACGAATTTCTCCCAGTTGTAGAGCTGCTTCGCCGTCTTGGCCGCTTCGAGAGCGACGAAGAGTTCGCCTTTCCGCTGAAAGACCTCCTCTTCCAACGCATCGATTTCGCCAGATCGTTTTTCGAGCGCAGCTTCAACCGCTTCGAGCTCGGCCATGCGAGCCGTCTCGTTGGCCACGATCGCTAGCGAAGCTTCGTTAGCCAGTTCGGCTTCCGCTCGCTCGAGCTCGATGGCTTGCTGGTCTCGTTGATGATTTTTCCACGGAGCCGTGTAGTCGTCGATCACCATCCAAACGGAGGTAATCAGCAAGAAGGCGCTGGA
>JBLINP010000195.1:0-9087 GCA_047639415.1 Planctomycetota bacterium
GACAAGGTGCGAATCGGACCGGCGGAAATCGCATTCACACGAATACCGCGCGGACCGAGATCGGAAGCGAGATAGCGAACGCTCGCTTCGAGCGCCGCTTTGGCAATGCCCATCACGTTGTAGTTCGGAATGACTTTCTCCGACCCGATGTAAGTTAGCGTAACGATGGAACCGTCGCGCCCTTCCATGAGCGGTAGCGCACGGCGGGTGACGGCGGTGAGCGAGTAGGCCGAGACCTCGTGCGAGATCATGTAGCCTTCCTTGGTCGTGTGGTAAAAATCGCCCTCGAGTTCCCCGCGAGGCGCGAAGGCCACACCATGGACGACCGTATCCAGGTGTCCGAACTCCTCGCCGATGTGCTCGAAAGCAGCGTCGATTTCTTCGGGTTTCGTGACATCGAGTGGCAACACGATGGAGCCCTCGAGTTCGTCGGCCAGAGCGCGAACGGTTTTTTCGAGGCGCTCGCCCGCGTAGGTGAAGGCCAAGCGCATCCCCTGGTCGGCCAGGGCTTTGGCACAGCCCCAAGCAATCGATCGCTTGTTGGCTACGCCAAGTATTACGCCAGTCTTGTTTGCGAGGAATCCAGTCACGGGTGGCTCTCTTCTAGGGGGTGGTCGGGGGCTTCTGGTCGACGTAGCGACCAGATCTCTGCCGCGGGATGGTAGGAAGCCACGCATGGTCGAACAATGACGAGGAGCACCGACCTTCAAAATGGTGAATTTTGGAGCTCCGGTCTGGCCCGTTTTGGGCTCCGATTTTCAAAAACAGCCTTTAGGGGTGCCAGGAGCTGATCGTGTTTCCATTGGTGAATCCGCGGGTCCAAGAATCGAGCGCTCCCCATAGACTGATTGCCAGTGAAAGGGCGTGCGGAAGCCAGGTGATCTGGCTGCGACGGATGCTCTGACAAGCGGCGGCAAGCTTTGAACGACCGACCGAGACGAACAGCTCGGCTGGTGGGGGGAATCAGGAAAAATGGGGGGCAACATGGAATCATCAACTTCTGGAAAGCGGACGAGTGGCCAATCGAATGGCCAATCGAATGGCAAGTCGAACGGAGCCGGGAATGCTCCAGCGGTGCGCCGGGCGACGAGTGAGGCTCGCAGGAGACCTTGTCTCCCGGGAATGCCCGACTCACTGGATTTCGGCGAGACGACGGCCTCGGCGCCAGCGCAAAGGTTACAGGGGAATGCTCCGCCCGACGTCTCGAGTCGGGCGAGAACGACCGAGGGGGGGAAGGAAAGTTCTGGCGGCGGATCTTCCAGCGCAGGCACGCCCGGTAAGACCGCGTCCGGCGGACGAGGAACGAAGGCGGTCGGCACGCGCTCACTTTTGTTCGGGAGCCCGCGCGAGGTCTTAGCGCGAATCTCGGCAGGAGATCCGCTGGGCATTCGGGCGCGGGTTGCTGCTCACCTGCGAGATCGTCATCTACTGTTCGATGCGGATCGTTTGCACTTGCGAGCGATCGCTCACTCGGCGAGGCAGGCACTTCACCTGCGGGCGGCGGATGGACTCGACGCCTTCTTGAGAAATCGTATCGCCGATGCCGAGCGAGAGCTTCGACGCGAGGATCGGGGGGAGCTGAAGAACGGTGACTCGCACTCGATCAAGGCTCGATCCGTCGAGAGACCGAGGTCCAAAAAGGTTCGAACGAAGAATCTGCGGCCGGCCACTCAATTCGATGAGTTGGCGCGTCCACTCGGATTTAAGCCGATCCAAGTTCGGGCGGCCTGCGCGCAGTTCAATGAATCGGATAGCGCGGATCGAAGAGCGTGTTTCAAGCTGCTCGTTGATGGCGCTGATCTCGACGGAGTGGCCCGCGCTGAGGGAACGACCGCCACAGAAATTGCGCGGCGTGCACGGCGCGCGCTCGAAGCCGCGCTGGTCGAGTTAGAAGGAGCAGCATCGTGAAACACGAACTGCTAGCAGACGGGGATCAGGTTCGAGTAATCGCAAGTCGTTGCACATCGGGTCGTTTGCCCTGGATACGCGATGGCAAAATCTTTTGCACCGAAAGGCGCGCACTATGAAATTTTCAATTCCGATGGATTCAAACACGCTCTTCGGTGACAAAACGGAGTACAGCTACAAAAGTAGAGAACAACGACGGGCGTTGATCCGCGTCTTGGAATCCTGTAATCCCGCCGGCTTGCATTTGGAGTCGGTCGGCCGTTTCGGAAGCGCGGATCAAAGGTTGTTTGTTGGTCGGGCCGAGCGATCGACGAAAGGCCTGGGTTTGAACGAACTCGAGCGGGTTCACGGAGCCGAGATTGCGAAGTTGCTATCGGAAGCAGGCGCGTTGAAGCATGAAGCTCCCATGCTACTTGCCAATGATCCTTGGATGTTTAGCACGGGGTTGGGTGATTTTTTGACGCGCGGCGCCGCGTTCGATAACGAGGTTGAAGCCCAGATTGCGAGTGGAACTCGAAGGCGAACGACGAAGGACAGTTGGACTGAGTCGGGGCCTCGCCGAGATTTTGCGGCTTGGAAACGAGACGCGGCAATGGGGGCACTACTCGCACTCTTGGATGGCTTGGAGGGTGAAGAGTTGGACCTTTTGATTCGGTGCGTCCTCAATCCAATCGAAGACTGGGAATCGGCCCGGAGATTGATCGAAAGCGCGCTGACCGCCCATGATTCGGTCGCTGGCCGGCTTGGGTTGGCCGAAATTCACATGGCCCATCAAGAACCGCGGAAAGCTCTACGCGTTCTCGCGGCGGCAACGCGAAAGGGCGTGCCAGAACAGGATGCGTGGCGGCTTTATGCGGGACTCGCTCGCGTTCATGAATCGGTGGGTGGGGACAGGTTGGCGCTTCAATCGAATTTGATCGCGAGCGAAAAAACGGGGTGCGGCGCGAGCCCGCGTGTAGCCGGCTTGTATCTCGCGTTGGCCTGTGGCGATCCGAGCGCGGCAGGGCAACTGGCGCGAGAGTTGGACCGCAGCTTGCATCCCGCATGGCAGTTATTGGCTTGCCGTCGCGATTTGATTCGCCGACTGAAAGGACGCGGCGTGGTGTTTCCTTGGAAGCCGAGCGATTCGAACTCCAACCGTTTGTTGGTGCGGCTTGCGAAGCGAGATGAAGGTGCATCCGCGTTGGTCTGCCGCGATTTGTTGGGGAAGAGCGCGGTGAATTCGATTCCAAGCGTCTTCTGTCAGCCCGTAGAGAGAGGGGCGCTCTAACTCATGACGAGAACCGATAATCTCGAGTTATTGTTGCCGGGCGAAACCGAGCAACGCTTGGATCGCGCGCGCCGTTGGACATCGTTGATGAGGCTCTTGTTGGACGATGCGCGCGCCGGAGATGGCGGCCGTGTGCGAGTCTCTTTGGAGGAGGCTTCGTGCGCTTTAGATCGGCATGAATCCAAGCAGTTGCAAGGCCTGCTCGTCGAACTGCTGCGCGTCTTCCTGTCGGCTCAACTTTCTGGAACGGACACAGGCAGGTGGATCCTTCCGGCGGGAGGCCAAGGTGTTCCCGAATCCTGTTGGGGAGCGTTGGAGGAATACCGAGCGGAGCGACCGTGGTTGGCGAGCGTGCCGGGACCTAACGAAGGAGCGCTCGATGTCGCGAGGCGACTGCAATCAAGCCTGGACCGTCTGGTGCCGGTGGGCGAAGAGGAACGCTGTCTGGTTGAGGTGTGGCAAGCGCGTCTCCTATTCGCCGAAGGGTTGTCGGATCGAGCGGGCGAACATTTGGAGGCTCAACTGCCGGCCTTTGAACGGGGCAGCGATCGAGTTTGTTTGATTGCGTGTTTGACGGAGTTGCACCTTGAGCGCGGCGCCGTGCTGCGGGCGGTGATGACGCTCGAAGAACACCAAGATTTATCATTGGTCGACGAGCGTCTGCTTGAGTTGCGTTCGATTACGGCCCTACTCAAAGGCGAGGTCACGGAGGCGAGATCGATTCGCGCTTTACTCCCACATTCAGAACGCGTTCTTCCGCGTTCGATGGCCGAGCTTCGCAACCACGTGCCGGAGTGGGCTGCGCTGTTGCCGGGTCCGGCGGAACCCGTTCGCTCCGAGCAGGAACCGATCGAGTCCTCCGCGCTCGGACGTGCGGCGCTTGGGGCTGCATTTTTCGCCGTGCTGCGTCCAGTACCTGGCCGTCTGCCCGTGATTGTGCGAAGCGAGGTGGCTCCCGGCTGGCGCCGGCGGTTCGACCCGTGGGTGAACTCGCGGGACGAGGTGTCGAGTTGTTTGGAGCGGTTGGAACAGGAGGTTGTGGCCACGGCGAGCGTCTTGGTCGTGCACCGAGAAGTGAAAAGCGATCTACGCGGACTTTTGGGTGGTGGTGATACGCGTGCTCTTGTTCTGTGTCCGTTGCTCGATGAGTTCGGCGAGGTGCGAGCTTGGTTGCACCTGGAATTCGAGCATCACTTGGTGCCCTCCGTCAAACGACTGGGAGCGCTGGGAAAAGCCTGGCAGAGCGAATTGGAATCGGAGTTGCCTGCGCTCCAAGTTGCGCGGCGCGAGGAGCCTGGCACAGGCACTTGGAGGCCATGCGCGATTCCGCCCAACGACGATCCTCGGACTCAGTTTTTCGAGCAGTTCGCCGGTGAGTTGGGGATGAAAACCGCGCGCCGAGGCTGGTGGGGCTTCGTCATGGATGAAGGTTCACCCACCTTGATCGCTTCAGGCGGTGGATCGTTGCTCGACTATGCGGAACGACCAGGCGGAGGGCGTTCGCTCTCGAGGGTTCAGCGCTGTGGAGTTCCGATTCGGTTTGACGATGCGGACGACGCGCTCTCCCTACACGCCAGTTCCGTATCGGGCGTTGTGTTTCCGATTTCGATATCGGGCCGAGCTGTGGGGCTTTTCGCAGTGGAATCCGAGCGTAGGCGCGATTTCCGAGACGAGGATGTTGAACGGTTTGCGCAACGAGCCGATTCAAACGCAGCGGGACTGCAATCTTCGCGATTCCGATCCTGGCATAACGATCGCTTTGGAACCGACCTCTATTTCGACATGGGTGGCGATGGATTCGGTCGGCAGGCTCTCGACATGGCCTTGGCGGGACGCGTAAACGAACCGATTGTTTTGTCCGGTCCGGCTGGCAGTGGCAAAGAGGTATTCGCTAGGTGGCTCCACTTTGAACGCGCGGACGGCGCTGGGGAATTTGAAGTGTTGCGTGCGGGTGCGATGCCCGAGGAGGAGCTGGAGCAAACCCTGATGGACGCCTGCGCAAACGACGCGCACTCCGCTCGGGATTCATCGATAGAACCGACAAGCTCGACGAACTGCGAGACGATCAAGACGCTTTTGATCAAAGACGTCTTGTCGCTTTCGATCATGTCTCAACGCATTCTCTTGAGCTTGTTAGAAAACTCGGTCGACGGCCTGCGCATCATCGTGACGATGAACGAGAGCGTCGCGGAGGCTACGGCTTCGGGGAATCTATCGAGTGCGGTGGGCAGTCGTCTGTGTCGCTTGGAACTTTTCGTTCCAACGCTTTCTGATCGACGTGGCGAAATACCGGGGATCATCGAGTTCGCAACGCGACGGTTTGCGAAGGAATTTGGTGTGCCGACGCCGCTCTGGACCGATGCAGCGATGGCCCTGCTGTGGCGTCAACCTTGGCTGGGCAATATTCGCGAGCTCGAAAGTTTGATCTACAAATTGGTGCTTCTGCATCCGAGCGAAAGATTGGACGTGGAACACGTGCGAGCCGTGGCGCGACGTTTCAAGTTGAAGCTTCTGAAGCGCCTGCCTTCGCGTCATCCACGCCTCACGGATTTGTTGACGGCCTTGCGAGTGACTCGCAAGCAAAGCGGAAATCCGAACAAGACACGCGCGGCGCTCTACATGGGGTGGGATCCGGATACATTGCTTCTACGTTTGCGCGAAGCCGGAATCGATCCTCAAAACCCGCCGTCCGAATCAGAATTCCTGGTTCCGGCCGGGGAAGATTCGGAGAGCGCGGGGGATTAGCCTTTGTGCCATTCAATGAGGGGGTAGCGATAGGAGATCAGCAGTCGATCGACCGAGCCCTCTTCGCGATGCCTTTAAAGAGGTAGGGGAGCGCCCATCCTGTAAAGAATTGACGCTCCCCCGGTTCCATCTCCAGGGAAGGAGATTCGATTCGAAACCGTGGCCCCCCCGGGCGCGATTCCGATTCGAGGAGCTAACGCAGCTCCAAGCCCCTCTAACGACTTTCGCGGTTCGGATATGAACATTGAAATGTCCGAGGGATAGGTTGATCCCAAAGGTGAGACAGGTTTCTCTGGGTGGAGTGCCGTGATGACCTCCAGTAGTCCCTCCCCAACCAACTTGCAGAACCATTCCGGCACGCTAAACCGTTCCACCACCGCCTTACTGTTTGCGGTGATAGCGATTTCGGTCACGGGCATTGCTGCATTCGGCCCGCTTCATCAGCGCATGGTTCCCCTGCAAGTGTTGTGGGGCTTCGGAAGTGTGGCATGGATATTCGCCGTATGGCGACAGGTTGAGCTTTCGACAACTTGGATTGTGCTGGGAGCGATTACGCTTCGATTCCTCGCGCTGACAGGGACACCCGAGCTATCCGACGACGTCTATCGATACGTCTGGGAGGGTGGACTTGTCACCCAGGAAATTAATCCATACGCACAAGCGCCCAACTCCGACCAGCTCTCCGAGTTTCGCGAACGTTGGCCGGATATCTATTCGGGCATGAACAATCGAGAGGTGAGTGCCGCGTACCCACCGGTTACTCAATGGGTGCATGCGGCAGTCACCGCGGCGGCGGGTGGACCGGAGCAACCGAGTCGAGCGCTTATTGCCATGCGAATTTTTTACGCATGCATGGATTTGCTCTGCTTGATTCCGCTGGCGCTGCTCCTTCGCGGTTCACGGAATGCGCGTGGCTCACTGGTGGCCTGGGCTTGGAGCCCTTTGATTGCGATTGAGTTTGCCGGCAGCGGGCATTTCGACAGCTTGGGAGTCTTGGCGCTGCTTTCGGCTTTGGCCGTGGCAAGTCGGGCCCTGTCGGACAGTCCGATCGCCCGAACGAAAGCTCTCGGTCTCTTGGTTGTAGGCGCTTTGAGCAAACTGATTCCGGGCCTCCTGATTCCGTTCGTTGCGCGCGGAAGACGGCAATGGCTGATGCTGCTGGCGGCCGCAGCGGTCTTCGCGCTCGCCTGGCTTCCCTTTCTCCTGGATGCCGGTCCTGCCGTCTTCGCGGGATTGACCGAGTACGGCACGCGCTGGGAAGCGGGCAGCCTCGTCTTCCGGCACGTCGAAGCCCCCTTCGCCATGTGGTTCGAGCGCGATGGGAGCAGGACCGACCCGCGCCAGTTGGCGCGCCTTTCAATCGCGCTCGTATTCGGGGTTATCTACGTCCGGGAATGGTTCCGCTCCCCCGATTTGATTCGCACGGCGGGCGTGTTGATCGGAAGCTTCCTCGTGCTCAGCCCCACGCTGCATCCCTGGTACCTAGCGTGGATCGTGCCCTTCGTGGCTTTACGCCCTTCGCGCGCATGGCTCTTTCTGATCGCGAGTGCGCCCCTGCTCTACTGGCCGCTCGCCGAGTGGAATAGCGCGGGGATATGGCGCGAACCGTCCTGGTTGTGGCCCGTGATCAGCTTGCCCTTCTTTGTGCTTCTCGGTTTTGATGTCTATCGTGCCCGCTTCGAGTTGCCAGCCAGTGATTCGAGCACATGAGAACCGATGATTTTCAATTTGAGTTGCCCGCGGAACTGATCGCGCAAGAACCCGCGCCGCGCCGCGAAGAGGCACGGCTTTTCGTCCACGAGACGAGCGCCAATCGAAGTCGGCATGCCATCGTCAAAGACTTGCCCGAGGTTTTGCGAGCCGGCGATCTCTTGGTGTTTAACGATACGCGCGTTCGACCGTTGCGACTTTTTGGCCGGCGTGTTTCGGGCGGAGTGGTCGAGTTCTTACTGGTGGAGAAATTGGCTGCCGACGAATTCGTTCAAGCCGATTCGCCGAAGGCACTCACGCCCAAAACGAAAAATCGCTGGCGCGCTTTGGTTCACCCAGCGCGCAAGTTGAAGCCTGGCGAGCGAGTCGCACTTCAGGGCGATCAGTGCGGAATGGTCATGGTCGAGCGACCGGTTCTCGAGAACGGCGAGTTGGACGCGGCTTGGATCGTTCGTTTCGATTTGCCGGACGGCGACAGTGAGGACGATTGGATCGAAGCGCTCGGCAAAATGCCGTTGCCACCCTATATCCGACGTCCGCGCGGAACCGAAGATGCGCTCGATGCTCTTGACCGGGAGCGGTATCAAACCGTTTACGCGCGTGAACCGGGCGCGGTGGCCGCACCTACGGCGGGCCTGCATTTCACACCGGAATTGATCGAACGCCTACGGTGTGCCGGCATCGAATCCTGCTTCGTCACGCTTCATGTTGGCGAGGGAACTTTCCTTCCGGTGAAGGTCGACGACCTCGAAGATCATCGCATGCACAGCGAGCGT
Organism: Planctomycetota bacterium; assembly: GCA_047639415.1. GTDB lineage: Bacteria > Planctomycetota > UBA1135 > UBA1135 > OFTM34. The sequence continues at coordinate 8,410 of JBLINP010000195.1, forward strand.
TACGTGCTCACCGGCGAGACCGTGCAAGCGATTGAGAACTGTCGCGCGCGTAATGGCCGCGTGGTTGCGGTGGGGACGACAAGCGTGCGGGTGCTCGAAAGTTGCGTCGACGAAACCGGATGCTTGCGGGCCGGCGAAGGCTCGACGGATATCTTTCTCTATCCCGGTCGCCAGTTTCGTGTGGTCGATGTGCTGTTCACCAACTTTCACTTACCGGCGAGCACGCTGCTGATGTTGGTTTCCGCCTTCGCCGGTCAGGCGCGAACCTTGGCGCTCTACGCGGAAGCCGTAAAACGTTCCTACCGGTTCTTTAGCTACGGCGACGCGATGTTGATCGAGCGCGAAGACGCTTCACGAAACGTTTAACGAAGCGCGCAATCGCTTGGCCGCTGCGGCGGGATCCGGCGCCGAAAGGATCGCCGAACCGACGGCGATGCGTCCAACACTGACGAGCTCACTCGCGTTGGTTTCGTTGATGCCGCCGATTGCAAAGAGCGGCAGAACCGAACTCTCGCGTGCGACCCAGGCCGCCTCGGGACCGAGCCCATCCACGTAACCCTTCGTGCGCGTCGGATAAATCGGCCCGAAGCCCAGGTAGTCAAGCAGGGCGTCGTCGCTGGAAACGACATCGCGGGCGGTGCGAGTCGATTGACCAAGCAAAAGTTCGGGACCAAGCAG
>JBLINP010000196.1:0-9002 GCA_047639415.1 Planctomycetota bacterium
GCAAAGACACCTTCCCGAGCCAGGCCGTCGTCATCACGACCGCAGCACGGCGCATGATCGAATTGTCAAAGGGAGGCGAAAAGGTGAAGCACATCGTGGTACACGGTTCCCCCGACCCCACTTTGCACCCCGATTTCAGGGCAATTAGTGAGAACTTGCGAGAACTTACTAACAAGTGGTTTCCGCGCGCCAAGCTCACTTTGCTTTCTGATGCACGTCATCTCGATCAAACTGAGGTCCGAATTTCCCTCGGCTCGTACCACAAGCCGAGCATGCGGCTCGATGCGGGGAATCAAAAGACCTATAAAAGCCTATCAGGTGCCAAGGCTTCTGAATTCAAAGACGTCGTCAATCGATTGATAAAGCTGGAGATGGAGCGCCTGCTCCTTCACACCCGTTTCGTCAAAGGCAGCGTGGACAACACGACCGATTCCGAGCTCAAGGGCTGGTTGAAGTACGTCGTCGACATCCGTCCCGCCGCCGTCCAGATCTTCACGGTTTCCAAAGCTGAAACGACCGCGAATCTCAAGCCCGTCACCAAGGCGCGCCTCGAAAAGATCGCCGCGGAAGTTGCCGAGCTTGGAATCACCTGCGAAGTGGTCATCTGATTCTAGGACCGGCGAAATGACCCTCGCCCGATTTTCCGCCGTATCGAAATCCTACGGCGAGGTGAACGCCCTCTCCGATTTTGAAGTCGAAATCGAGGAGGGACAGGTTTTTGGGCTTTTAGGGCCCAATGGAGCGGGTAAGACCACCGCTGTTCGCATCCTTTGCGGACTGCTCGAGCCCAACTCAGGCTACGCTGAGATTGACGGGATTCGCGTCGATCGCGACCCCATCGGTGCCAGGCGACGACTGGGCTACGTTCCCGATGGCGCGCCGTTGTACGCGAACTTGACCCCGCGCCAGCACCTGCGACTCGTCGGTCGACTGCATCAGGTCGACGACAGCTTGCTCGAAGCGGAGGCGTCTCGCCTGCTCGAGGCGTTCGGCTTAGGCGACCGCTCCGATGATCCGATCGGTGGCTTTTCCCACGGCATGCGGCAGAAAACCGCTTTGGCCTGTGCTCTGCTGCCCCGCCCGAAGTTGCTGGTTCTCGACGAGCCGCTCACTGGCCTAGACGCCCCCACCGCCGCGACCGTCAAGGAGATCCTCCGAGCTTGGGCCGACCGGGGAGGAGCTGTCTTGTATACATCGCACCTCTTGGACGTGGTGGAGCGCGTTTGCGACCGCATGGCGATCATCCAGAACGGAAAACTGGCTGCGATCGGCGACATGGATGAATTGCGGCAGCAATCCGCCACGCAAGGCTCTCTTGAGCAGGTATTCCAGCAGTTAACAGGAAGTGAAGACCCAGTTGCTGCCGCTCGTCGAATTATCGGTCCGCCGAAATAACGCCCAATTCAGGGCTCAGCCCTACTCGGCGCCGTAGTCATAGCCGTCGCAAGTCCGCAGGACCGGTGTTGGCTTCGAGTTTTCGTCCACGGCGACAAAGGTTGCGCAGGCAACCGTCACCGAGATGTGCTCATCCGACCCGAAACGGCGCTGCGCCCATACATCGATCTTTACCTGAATCGAGGTTCGGCCCACTTTTTCCGTAAACGTGTAGAACGACACTAAATCGCCTACATTTACGGGCTCTTTAAAGTCAATTTTGTCCATCGCGACGGTTACGACCGGGCCGGGATGGTGCTTATGCGCCTCGATCGCGGCCGCCAAGTCGATCTCTGACAGGATCACTCCACCAAAAATGGTCCCTCCGGCATTGGTATCGCGTGGCATCATGACGCGTCGAATCGAGGGGATCTGGCCTTCGGGGAAAGGGTGCGAATTCATAGCAGTTCCATGGCGGTAGTCGCGTATTTCTCGACGCAGGCTTCCATTAGCGGGCTCTTCCCGCGAAAGAGGTGATCGGCACCTTCGATTTGGTGAATTTCCACGTGATTGCCGAGATCGGGGAATAGCTCAGTTAGATCCGAACGGGTCCCAAATTCATCTGAACCGGCCATCAAGATCAGAGTAGGTTGCTTAACTTCGCTCAAATGGGGCAAAGAGTAGGCGCGCACGGGCAAAGCGACACAAATCAGCCTCTGGATGCGCTCTTGCTTCAGCGAAAGCGCCAGTGCCGTCCGTGATCCAAAGGAAAAACCCGCTGCCCAGAGGGGCACGTCCGGGTATTCCGCTTCAAGCCAATCCAGGCAGGCGCTCATATCCATTTCTTCGGCCCCGTTCCCGTCGTGAGCGCCTTCGCTGCCTTCCACCCCACGGAAATTGAATCGCAGAGTAGCTAGGCCGGCGGATCGAAGCGCTCGGGCCGTTCGGTAGACCACCGTGTTGCGCATGGTCCCTCCGTGAAGGGGATGGGGATGCCCCACGACGGCCGCTCCTCGAATTTGCCCATCCGGCAACTCAAGCCAAGCTTCCAACTTGCCCACCGGTCCCGAGATTTCGAACTTCACGGCCGGGAGTGTATCTCTGCTGGCTCCAAATCCAGCGCCTAGTCTCCCTTTTGAACTGCCTGGCATCCGTGTTGATGGCTTGGGCATAAGGGATTACGACCAGAAGACTTAGGGCCAGCCGATCGGGATGCAGGGCCTCGTCGCGCACGTCCGGGCCTAAACCAAAGCGATAACTCGGGTTAGCTCGGGCGATCAACACGGCTACCAGGCAGTCCAGATCCGCTATTCTCGATACAGTCTTCCCACGCGTTCCTCCCGAACCGACCATCGCCTGTACCTGCAAGGCTCCCGCCTCCCTATCACCTCGCATGCTCCAACTGCTCAAGCCCGTCCAAATTGGACTCGCATCCTGCGCGCTCCTTTCCCCCTTCACGGTGGTTTCGGGCAATGGCGAGGAACCGGACTCCGTCATGCTCAAGAACGGTGGAGAGAAAACGGGGCGAATCATATTCGAGGACGAGGAGCACCTGGTTTTGCGGCAAGGATCGCACGAACTCGAAATCGATCGAGCCAAGATTGAGTCCGTTGAGAGCTTGGAGCGCAGCCTCGCTTACCTGCTCAAGCATCACCTTGTCGTCAAAGACAGCGACGTTCGTTCGCTCGCCGATTCCTCCAAGCTCGCCAAGGAACGCGGGCTGCCTGGAATCGCCGACCTGTTCAACCTCATGGTCCTACTCGCCGACCCCGAGAACGAGAAGGCCCACGAAGCGCTCGGGCATCGGCGACGATCCCGCGAATGGACGGCTCAACTCGATGGCAAATGGTATCTGTGGCGCGAGCTCATCGAACTGCGTCGCGATTGGAACTACGCCTGGCAGTTCGAAACGGCCCATTATTCGCTCCGCACGAACCTGCCGTTGAAAGAAGCCATCCAGTCGCTCCTCGATTTAGAAAGCTACTACCTCTTCTTTCACGAGACGCTCGGCTCGCCCATCGGAATGCGCGGCGTGGCCAAACCTCTCAAGGTCAATATTTTCGGCGACGAGAAGTCCTATGTGCAGCTCGGCGACAATCGACCGGGCTGGTACGACACCAACTCACGCACGGTCAACGTCAACGGCACCAACCCTTACCGCCGGCTATCGTTCATGCACGAAGCCACCCACCAATTGTTCGAGGTAGAGAGCAATGGACTCCTGGGTGCGAATTCGCGAGCTCCTGCTTGGCTCGGCGAGGGCATGGCGGAATACCTCGCCAATTCAGCCGAGGGAGCGCCGGGACGAGCTCGATTCAGCGCCGGCCGATTCGCGAACGGTCACCTCTACAATCATTCGAAAGCGAATAAGCCCGAATCGCTCGACGAGATCCTCTCGCTCAGTGTGGCGGACTTCCTATCTTCGAAACCCGCTCCGTTGCGATATGCCCAGTCGTACACCTTGGTGCTTTATTGCATGCACGGCGAAGGCGAACGGTATCGAGCGGACTTTATCGAGTTCTGCCAGCGGGCGATCGAAGGCAAGGGCTCACCCACAAATTTCAAAAAGCTAGTCACCAAGAACTCGAAGGAATTCGAAAAGGGCTGGACCGCCTACGTTTCGAACCTGACCGGCGGACGGTAGCAGGCCGGCTTAGATCGGGCAGCAGCGAGACGGGACCAGCTTCGTCGCCGCGGGACTCGTCCGATCGACACAACGGCGGCAGTGAAGCCTTCGTCGGAGTAGGCCGTTTGGCGAGTAGCTTGATAATCGCGACTTGAAAGCACCGATGAGATAGCTTCGACTTGGTTGGTCCCAACCATGTCACGCACACTCGCCACGCTACGCTTCTTCCTCGCTTCGCACGGGAAGGTCGACCTACCCTTCGCGGCCCTGCTCATCCCGATTTCACTGAGCGGCGTCCTCGCGCTCATCATCCGGGACCAGGTGACGCCCTTCGCCTTCTCGGTGTGCGCTCTCTCACTCAGTGCCGCACTCGTCGCCATCCCTTTGCTGGGCGAACTGGGTTACTTGCTTCGCGCCGATCCGTCCTCCGAATGGATTGAAGCACAACCGATCAAGCCACGCGAACTTCGCGCAGCCCGAACGCTGCATCTCCTGATCACACTGTTCGGCTTGACCGCGCTGCCGCTCATCCCCGTCGCGCTACTGACACCCACCGCGATGGGCGCCTTCGCGAGCATACAGTTAATCATGGGAGCGCTGTGTCTTTCCGCGACGCTCGCCGCAATTTTACTGCTCATTCAAGCGCTCCTCGGCGGCCGCGCCGAATCGGTTTTCGTCCTCCTACAAACCGCAATCGTCGCTGGCGTCGTCCTGGGCTTGATCATCGGATTGCAGCACATCGCTAGCGTCGCCAAAGTCGCCAGTTTCGACTTCGACTCCTCGCTAGGCCTCTATCCACCGGCGTGGTTTGCAGCGTCGATCGGCGAGACACCAACCACACTACTACCCTACGCTCTAGGTGCGGGAGCACTTCTACTCTTGCTCGTACTTCCGCGTCCTTCGGTTCCAACGCGGCGTCGCACGATGAACATGATGGAGCGCCTGCTGAATCCGGTGCGCCAACTCGCCGCGCGTTTTTGGCTCACACCCGACGAGCGCGGCCCCTTCGATCTCATTTACGACGCCACTCCACGAGAACGCGAAGTCATCCTGCGCAGCTATCCGATGCTCGGCATCCCGCTCGCTTTCTTGCTTTCCGCATCGATGGGTGAGGGTGGTCCGGAACGCGAAGGTCTGATGGCCCTCTTACTTTTCACGCCCGGCGTTTACTTGCCGATCTTACTCAGCCAAATCCCCGCCTCCGATTCGCACGCTGCGCGCTGGCTCGTGGACGGTGCTCCGATTTCAGAAGGGGCCTGGACGAACGGTGCGATCAAAGCCCTCTCCATCCGCTTTCTTTTACCGCTGTACGTATTGCTCGCGCTACTCGCCGCCTCATTCGTCAACATCGAATTCGCCGTCCGGATGGCGATCCCCGGAGCGCTCCTGTCCCTGCTCGTCCTTCGCAAGCTCTATCTAACTTGCGTTCCCGATCAGCCTCTGACGATTGCTCCCGACCAACTTCAAACTCGCCTCGATTGGGGCGGTACCATGATGGGAATGGCCTTTGGGCTCACCATCGCGGCGGTACTCGCCAACCAATATCTATCCCTTCTCGGCTCTCTCGGCCTGGTTCTGTGCCTGGTTGGCCTGGAATGGTCCGGGGGGCGTGCCATCCGGCGTAGCTTGGGTTAAGCTCCGCAACCAACGACTATTACCAATTATGGCGAGTAGCTCGACAACGACATGACAACAGCAGCAAAGCCAACGGATGCAAATTCCTCGAGTAAGAGCGGTGACAGCGTGACCGAGTTTATGCCGAACCGGTACAAGCACCGACAAGCCGTGGGAATCGCTTTCGGCGTGCTCATTGTTTGGCTTTCCGAACCGATGCAGCAATGGATTAGCACCGGCGCAATCTTTGCCATCTTGGGCATGATCGTTCGCATGTGGGCCTCGGGTCATGTGAAGAAGAATCAAATCTTGGCCATGACGGGTCCTTACGCGTACGTACGCCACCCGCTATACGTCGGCAATCACTTGATCGCCATCGGACTGTGCTTGGCATCTGGATTGTGGTGGAGCGTCCCCGCCTACATCGTCATTTGCTTCTTCTTCTATCCGCACACCATTCGTCACGAAGACACGAGCCTGCTGCGCATGTTCCCCGACCAGTGGCCCGCTTGGCGCGAAAGAACGCACGCGTTGATTCCGCGACTCAACGCGAACCCTGGTGAAGACAAGGGCGAATGGTCCTTCAAGCAAAGCATGGTGGCGAATGGCGAACCGCTGTATGTCATCGCAATCACTTGGGGCCTCTACGAGATGTGGTCCCGGACTGTGTAGAGCCGCTGATTCCGTTCGAGCGTGTTTTCGGCGCTCAATTTCGGATTTGAGGGACAATCTATGAGCTTCAAGCGAGCTCTCGGAGCGCGGGAACTTCCCGATAGCCTGCAACTTGCGGACGGCGATTACCGCTTGGTTCAAACGTTGCAGCACAGCTTCTTCGCAGCCACGGGGGCGTATGAAGGACCTGGCGGAAAAATGCTCTTCAAAAGCGGAAGGGAAGCTTCGCTTTTCGGCTTTCCGATGCGATGGGTCGGGCGTTTGCTCGCGCGCCGCGAACTTCGTATGTACGAGATCTGCAGTGGAATCGAAGGCGTTCCATCGGGTTCGGCACCTGTGACCGAAACCAGTTTCGTTCGACCGTTCGTCGAAGGCCGCTCTCACGTGCGCGGAGAAATCGTCGACAACGAGTTCTTCCCGCGCTTTCGAAAATTGCTCGATCAGATTCATGAACGCGAGATGGCCTTCGTCGATTTGCAAAAGGCCGACAACGTTTTGATCGACGAAAACGGCGCGCCGTGGCTGTTTGACTTTCAAATCGCGTGGCACTTTCCGGCGCATGAAAAGCGCCAAGGCATCGCGCGCTTCGTTCCCGCACCGCTCGGTCGCTTTCTTCTCAAACGCCTCCAAACTGCCGATAACTACCATCTATTGCGACATTGGAGTCGGTCGCAAAGAGAGACGATGTCGGTTAGCGATCAACGCATCGCCGATCGACCGAGTATCGGAATTCGAGTACATCGATTGATCCTCAACCCTTGGCGCGCCTTGCGTAAACGCTTGAAATCGAACACCGACTCCGGTCGCTGATAGCGTTTGCGTTTTCCGCTTAAACGAATCCGAGCCCACCTCGCCTGCAAAGATTCAAACTGAAGACACTCGTGAAAGCGTATTACCAGCTGACCCTCTAAAAGCGAAATGAGCCCAGGTTGCGTATTCGGAATCGAGTGCCCATCGGCGCAAAACGTGCGCGTTTGTTCCTCGATTTAATTCCTGCCTGCTACAAGCAGACAATAGGTTTTTATGAACCCAAGGCTCTCGAAACAAGGGGTTAGATGGCAAGTTCGAGCTTTTTAAATGAACGCTGATAGAACAATCGCGCTCGGTTCAACATGGATTGCTAAGATCCGCCTCCAATAAACAATGACGGAGGAGAACATGGACATCTACGAACGCGCTCTAGCACGCCACGCGGAAACTCGCGGCAAGATTGAAATTCGCTCACGCATGCGCCTGGAGACGCAGGAGGACTTGAGCATGGCGTACACGCCCGGCGTCGCTCGTCCGTGCGAGGTCATTGCTAAAGACCCCGGCGCAGCTTGGGATCTGACCTGGAAAGGCCGCACCGTAGGAATCGTTTCGGACGGCTCCGCCGTTCTTGGTTTGGGCGACATCGGCCCCATGGCCTCACTTCCCGTAATGGAAGGCAAAGCCGCTCTCTTTCACGAATTCGCAGGTATTGACGCTGTCCCCATCGTTCTCGACGCGCGCGATCCAGCTGAAATTATCAATATCGTCAAGGCCATCGCGCCCACGTATGGCGGCATCAATCTCGAAGACATTTCAGCCCCGCGCTGTTTCGAAATTGAAAATGCCTTACAGGACATCGGCATTCCCGTGCTCCACGACGACCAACATGGAACAGCCATTGTTCTACTCTCCGCAGTCATCAACGCGGCGCGAGTCCTCGGCACATCGCTCGGTCAACTCTCCGTCGTCCTCAATGGTGCGGGCGCTGCAGGCGGAGCGATCTGCAACTTGCTGCTTTGCAAAGACAGCAGCGAAGTCTGCATCCCTGTCGGAAAAATGCGCGTTTGCGATTCAAAGGGCGTGATTTGGCCCGGACGTCCCGGCAACACTCCGCAAAAGGACGAGATCGGCGAACTCACGAATCCCGAATGCGACAAAGGTGATCTGCGCGCCGCGATGCGCGGAGCCAACGTTTTCATCGGCGTAAGCAAAGGCGGATTGATCAACGCCGCCGATGTCAAAACCATGGCCAAAGACCCGATCGTTTTAGCCATGGCCAACCCGGTGCCCGAAATCATGCCCGACGAAGCCAAAGCCGGCGGCGCCGCCATCATCGGAACCGGCCGCAGTGACTTCCCCAACCAGGTCAACAACGTACTCGCCTTCCCCGGCCTCTTCCGCGGAGCCTTAGAAGCGCGAGCGAAAAAGTTCACCACCGGCATGAAGTTCGCCGCCATTACCGCCATCACCAGCAGCGTCGAGGAACCCACTCCAAACCGCATCTTGCCGTCGCCCTTCGACCGATCCGTAGCCGTAAAGGTCGCCGATGCCGTGGCTGCTGCCGCCCGTCGAGCCGGCGTTTGTCACGACCACGGTAAGTAGCTTCAAAGCTTGAAGTAATCGCGCCCTTCAAGGCCTGGCGGCAAACACTTCATCTCGTCCGCGGCGTCGGGATCGTCGTGCACGTAGCGGTAGCCCTTGCCGAAACCCAAGTTCTTCATCAACGAGGTTGGTGCGTTCCGAAGGTGGAGCGGCACGGGTTCGGCGGCGGTTTCTTCGACGTCTTTCTTGGCGGCGGCATAGGCTTTGTAGACCGCGTTGCTTTTCTTGGCGCGCGCTAGATAGACCGCTGCTTGTACGAGGGCGAGTTCACCTTCGGGGTCGCCTAAGCGACGCCAGGTTTCGTCGGCATCGAGCGCGACTCGCAACGCGAAGGGATCGGCCAAGCCGATGTCTTCTATGGCCA
>JBLINP010000197.1:0-8973 GCA_047639415.1 Planctomycetota bacterium
CTTGCTTCCACGAAAGGTGCAGGAGAACCAAATGTTTGCACTGCATTAAACACAGTTGGGCAAGGCCTTGGTGTGAACCCAAACAGATATCAAAGAGCGCATAATGGCCAAAACAGGATATGTGTGGGTTGCGCTGGCTTCTGCCGCGGGTGCGCTGAGCTTGGTGAGCGCGGTAGCCTACGGCGAAGTCACGAATGGCTTTGCTGCCGTCCGGCCTCCCGGTCACCACGCTGGTCCGACGCGCGCACGCGGCTTTTGCATCTTCAATAACGCCGCTGCCTGCGCTCGATTCGCCCAAGTGCACTTCAATCTGAAGAAGATCTTGATCGTGGACTGGGACGTGCATCCCGCCGACGGCACCGAAGCCATTTTCTACGACGATCCCGATGTTCACGTCGTCAGTGTTCACCAGGAGGGATTGTTCCCGATCACTTGCTGCCCGCCCGACCAAATTGGTAAAGATGCGGGCGCCGGCGCAACTTGGAATCGGGTGATCGCTCCGGGTACGCGCGGGGGAGAATATCGCAAGACTTTTGACCGTGTGGTTCGCGAAGCCGCAGAAGCCTGTCAGCCCGAGCTCATCATTTTGAGCTGCGGATTTGACGCCCACGCCGCCGATCCCGTCGGTGGGCTGAAATTGGATGAGAACGATTACGCCAGGATGACAAACGTGATTATGGACCTGGCCAGCAACTACTGCGACAACCGGCTCGTCTCCCTGCTTGAAGGCGGGTACAACCCGATCGTCCTGCGCCATTCAACACGCGCGCATTTAGAAGCGCTCTTGGCCGCTTAACTTCACGTCCGCGCGGTGATCGCGGACTGTCGCTTGACCTGTTACTCTACTCCCATAATTCCCCTGCATCCGCGGGGAGTACTGAGGGAAAAAGTAACTTGGGCAAATTCTTTAAGATCGTTGGAATGGGTTGTGGCGGCTGCTTGGTGATCATTCTCGCCGTCGGCGCCTTTGGGTATTCTCAGCTCGACGACAACATCCATGTCGAGCGAAGCCGAGTCATTGACGCTCCCATCGAGGTCTTGTTTCCGCTCGTTGATTCACTTCAAAGTTGGAGCGATTGGGATCCTTGGAGCCAGCTTGATTCAGGCATAACCATCACTCACGAAGGACCCCCAGCCGGAACTGGAGCGATTCGTCGGTGGTCGAGTAATGACCGAAGTGTCGGGACAGGGAGCATCGAGATTGTCGACAGTCTCGTCGGAGAGCGAATCGACCTCGACATCGACATGGGCGAAGGGATGGCAGTCATACACGCCATCTTCGAGTTCGAGGAAACACCTAATGGCATCCGCGTGACTTGGACGGATACCGCTCAACTTGAAGGCTTTGTCCAGCGCCTCTTTGGTCTCGTCGCCAACGATTACTACCTCGGTCCGATGCTTGACGAAGGTTTGAAGAGTTTGGATGAGGTCGCTATGAAAAAAGCAGCGACCATTTTGTCCGAAGAGCTCGGCACAGAATCCCTCAACGATTAGAAGCGGTCCGAGAAACGCCGCCAGCAGAAGTCAGTCCTATGGTTCGCCTACACGTCAACATCGATCACGTCGCCACCGTTCGCCAAGCACGGCGCGGAGAGTCTCCAGATCCCGTGGCTTGGGCGCTCGCCGCCGAACGCGCGGGTGCGCACGGAATTACCTGTCACCTGCGCGGCGATCGTCGCCATATCCAAGACGACGATGTCTCGAGATTGCGAGCAGAGATCAAAACTGTTCTGAATCTGGAGCTCTCGCTCGCATCCGAGATGGTCGGCATTGCGTTGAAGAGCGGCGCGACGTGTTTCTGCCTGGTCCCCGAGAATCGACAGGAGATTACGACCGAAGGTGGTCTCGACGTCCTCGCCGAAAAACCGCGCTTGCTCGATACCATCCCGCGACTGGCCGAAACCGGTGGTTTGGTGAGCCTCTTCATCGACCCCGATCCCGATCAGATCGCTGCGACAGCCGAAATCGGCGCGGCCTTTGTCGAACTGCACACGGGCGCCTACGCAACCGCGACGGGCCAGAAGCAGCAGTTGGAACTTCAACGACTAATACACGCCGCCGAGCTCGCTCATCAACTAGGGCTTCGTGTGAACGCCGGGCACGGCCTGAACTACGAAAACACGCACGCCGTTTTGGCCATGCCATATTTGGAAGAGCTCAATATCGGCCACTCAATCGTTGCGCGAGCGCTCACTGTCGGCGTAGATAAGGCCATCGGAGAGATGCTCGACATTTTCTCCAGAGCGAGCTAACCGCACCCCACATCATGCACGGCACTTTTCACGGCAGTTTTGCCGCACTTCCAACTCCCTTAATCGACGGCGAACTCGACCTCGATTCCCTACGCGGCCTAGTCGAATTTCAAATCGCGGGCGGCACGCGCGGAGTTGTGCCCTGTGGAACGACCGGCGAAGCGGCGACCCTCACGACTGGCGAATTTGAACGCGTCATTCGGACTGTGGTCGACGCTTCCAAAGGTCGCATCCAGGTCATTGCGGGCGTCGGAACAAACAGCACGCAAACGACCATTCAACGCGCGCAGTTCGCGTGTCATGCTGGCGCTGATGCCCTACTCGTCGTCACCCCCTACTACAATCGGCCGAGTCCCGAGGGTCTGTTCCAACACTTTTCGGCGCTCGCCAACGCCGTTAAGCAGCCGATCGTTCTCTACAACGTTCCCTCGCGGACCGGCGTCGATTTGACGGTCGACCTCGTTGCACGTCTAACCGAAGCCCACTCGAATATCGTGGCGATCAAGCAAGCCAGCCGTTCGATCGCGCGAATTCGAGATTTGGTCCAATTGGGCCGTTTGGACGTATTGGTTGGCGAAGACGCGCTTTTATTTGAATTCATGCAAGCCGGCGCAACCGGTTCGATCGGCGTCGTGGCCAATATCGTACCCGAGCAAATTGCGCAGCTTGTAACACTTGGAAATCAATGTCGAGCCGCTGGAGCGACCGCAAAAATTGAATCCATGCGCGCACTATCTCAAGAGCTCGCGCCCTTGGTGGAAGCGCTCTTCGTCGAGAGCAATCCGATTCCGCTCAAAGCAGCTCTAGCGCTGATGGGCCTTTGCCAAAACGAACTGCGACTCCCGCTCTCACCTCTCGAAGCGAATCAGCTTCCGAAATTGGAAAGCGTGCTAGCGCGCTTTCGATTGCTTCCCGCGACGCCGCCGCTCGGCGAGCCGGTCTGAATTAGAGTCGCCGCCTTCGCTCAATCGCGCGACCTGTCCTTCGACACGACCGAGCGCTCGCGCCAAAGTCATCTCACGTTGACGCGCGATCGCGAGACCTTCTTCTAGTTGCGCAATGCGCGCCTGACTGCGCTCTTCCAAACGATCCGTGTAGCGTTGCAGCGCGCGCTCGACTCGCTCGCTGGTTTCAAGCTCGCCTTCCAATCGCGCCACGCGTTCGCGTAAATCCTGACCGGTTTTAACCTCGACCGCTTCGGCATCCGCGTGTGACTGATGCACGCGCTCCACGTCTTTCATCGCGAGCACTGCGACTACCCGCCCAGCTCGAACGACGCGACGAACATTCAGTTCACCGCGGCTGATCAGCGCTTGCAGTTCTGTACGCGAAAAGCCCGAAGCCCAGGCGGCCTCCGCTAACGTCAGAACAACCTCTGGAAAGGCTTTGGACTCGGTGGAAATCGGCGATGAATTGGAGGCTGCGTTGATGGTGGTCACAGACCTCTTGTCCCACTTCCGGAGACCCGAGTAAAGACACTCGGAGGCGGCACCGATATCGCTCTCCAACGGGTCGGAAACCAGGCCGCCCATTTGGCAGTCTCACATGCGAAATTGACAGTACCTCGCAGATTCACCCGCGTTCTCAAGCCGTTAGTTGCCGTTTTTGGTTCGGCACACCGATTGCCCCATCGGCGACAGAGGTAAAAATTATGAGCCAGCAATTCACCGAAAAGTCCACTCTCGCCCTACAACGCTCCCAAGAGCTCAGCACTTCTGCGGGCCATCCTGAGCTGACTCCAACTCATCTCGCCATCGCTCTCGTAGAAGAAGCCGAAGGTGTTATGTCCGCGATTCTCGCAAAGCTTGAGATCGACGCCGGTCTCTTGCGCGTCGAACTTGAACGCGAACTCGCCAAGCTTCCCTCTCAAACCGGAGGAGCTTTAGCGGCGTCACAGCATTTCAATGCGACCTTGGCGGAAGCGAATGCCATTGCCAAACGACTTGGAGATTCGTTCGTCTCAACCGAGCACTTGTTCACCGCACTGGCTATCAAAGGTGGACCTGTCGTGGGCGGACTATTTGACGCTCGCAATCTGACTGCTGCTCGTATTGAAGCAGCGCTGCTCGAAGTTCGCGGTGGTCGAACAGTCGACAATCAGAACCCTGAAGCGACATTCGAAGCGTTGGAAAAATACTCACGTGACCTGACCGACGAAGCGCGCGCCGGCAAACTCGATCCAGTCATCGGCCGCGATGATGAAATCAGACGCACGATTCAAGTGCTATCGCGCCGCCGCAAGAACAACCCCGTTCTGCTCGGGGAGCCCGGAGTCGGTAAGACCGCCATCGTCGAAGGACTCGCAAGTCGAATCATCGCTGGCGATGTTCCTGAAAGCATCAAGAACAAGCGTGTTATGGCGCTCGACATTGGCGCGCTCCTCGCGGGCGCCAAATTCCGCGGTGAGTTCGAAGAGCGCCTCAAAGCCGTCCTCGACGAAATTGCAGCAGGCGATGGCAGCGTGATCCTGTTCATCGACGAGTTGCACACATTGGTTGGTGCGGGTGGAGCGGAAGGCGCCCTCGACGCAGCGAACATGCTCAAGCCTGCGCTCGCTCGCGGTGAACTGCACTGCATCGGTGCGACCACTCTGGACGAGTACCGCAAGTACATCGAAAAGGACAAAGCGCTGGAACGACGCTTCCTGCCCGTGAAAATCGACGAGCCGAATCTCGAGGACACGATTGCAATCTTGCGCGGATTGAAAGAGCGCTACGAAGTTCACTACGGAGTTCGCATTCTCGACGATGCGCTCATCGCAGCGGCGCGATTGTCCGACCGGCACATCACCGACCGCTTCCAACCCGACAAAGCCATCGATTGCGTCGACGAAGCCGCCGCGCAGATTCGAATGACGATCGACTCGCTGCCCCCGGAGCTCGACAAATTGGAGCGTAGAACGCGCCAACTTGAAATCGAGCGGTCAGCTCTAACGACTGAAGACAGTGTTAAGAACGCGACTAGGTTGACGAGCATCGCCTCTGAACTCGCGAGCCTTTCTGAGAGTAAGAGCGCCTTGCGAGCGCGCTGGGATCGTGAAAAAGAACTCATCGGACGCATCCGCGCAGGTAGGGCTCTGATGGAGAGCTTCAAAATCGATTCTGAAAAAGCCGAGCGCGAAGGGAACCTGGAAAAGGTCGCAGAAATTCGCTTCAAGGATTTGCCTGAAACTGCGAAGGACGTCGAGGCTGCTGAACTCGAACTCAATCGTGCGCAAGCATCCGGCGCTCTGCTTCCTGAGGAAGTCGATGCCGAAGCCATCGCTAGTATCGTTGCGCGCTGGACCGGAATTCCGGCAACGCGCTTACTTGAAACCGAACGCGACAAACTCATCCACATGGAAGACCGTGTGGGCGAACGAGTTATTGGTCAGAAACACGCGATCACCGCCATCTCCCAAGCCGTTCGACGCGCGCGCGCCGGACTCCAGGAAACTTCACGCCCGCTGGGATCGTTCCTACTGCTCGGTCCCACCGGTGTTGGCAAGACCGAAACCGCTCGAGCCTTGGCCCAATTCATGTTCGACGATGAATCCGCGATGGTGCGCCTCGACATGAGCGAGTACATGGAGAAGCACTCCGTCTCGCGCATGATCGGCGCGCCTCCCGGCTACATTGGACATGACGAGGGTGGCGCTCTGACGGAAGCCGTTCGCCGCAAACCCCATGCTGTGATTTTGATGGATGAGGTTGAAAAAGCCCATCCGGACGTGTTCAACGTACTTTTGCAGATCCTCGATGACGGACGATTGACCGATAGCAAAGGTCGCGTCGTCGACTTCACGCAAACGTTGATTCTGATGACCAGCAACCTGCGCGGCGAAGACGAGGTCAAAGCCTTCTTCCGTCCCGAATTCCTCAACCGCTTGGATGAGACCTTGGTCTTTGATGCACTCGAAGCCGACCAGTTGCGCGCCATTGTCGACGTTCAACTGAATCGATTGAGAGCGCATCTCGCGGAACAGGAGATCGAGTTGGCGGTTTCGGATGCTGCCAAAGACGAACTCGCACGACTGGGCTGGGACCCCGAGTTCGGTGCTCGTCCGCTCAAGCGCGCAATTCAAAAGCACATTCAAAACCGCTTGGCCGATGCGATTCTCAGTAACGAGCTCAGTAGTGGCATGCTGGCGAAGATCGAGCTCACCGATGCTGGATTTACTCTCGAGTCAATCGTGGTCACGGCGCCCATCATGCAGTCCGCCTGATCTGCTCGATAAAAAAAGAGCCCGACAGCGATTACTCGCTGTCGGGCTTTTGTCATTGATTCGCAGCGACTACAGCATTTTAGACGATGCCGTAAGCGACCATCGCATCGGCAACCTTGACGAAACCGCCGATGTTGGCGCCCGTCACGTAGTTGATCCAACCGTCATCCTCTTCGCCGTACTTGCGACAGGTCGTGTGGATGTCCTTCATGATGCTTTGAAGCTTTTCATCAACCTCTGCCTTCGACCAGGAATAGCGCTGAGCGTTTTGGCTCTGCTCCAACCCGGAAACAGCCACGCCGCCAGCGTTCGCCGCTTTGGCGGGGCCGAATAGGATCTTGGCGTCGAGGAAGATGTGAGCACCTTCCAATTCGGTGGGCATGTTCGCACCCTCCGAGACGGCGATGACACCATTGTCCACCAGCGTTTTTGCTTCCGCACCGTTGAGCTCGTTCTGCGTCGCGCAAGGGAAGGCCAAATCGCACTTGATGCCCCACGGACGTTGACCTTCGAAGTACTCGCAGTTGAACTTCTCGGCGTACTCGGAGATACGTCCGCGGCGAACACCCTTGAGTTCTTTGAGCCACTCAAGCTTTTCTGGAGTGATGCCAGCCGGGTCGTGAATGAATCCGCCGGAGTCAGACGCCGTCACAGCCTTAGCACCGAGCTGCGTGAGCTTCTCGATGGTGTGCAGCGCAACGTTGCCGGAGCCCGATACCACAGCCGTCTTGCCCGCCACGCTGTCACCGCGAACGGCCAACATTTCCTGCGTGAAGTAGACGCAGCCGTAGCCGGTCGCTTCGGTCCGCCCAAGGCTTCCACCGAAGGCAAGCCCCTTACCCGTCAAAACGCCCGTGAAGCGGTTCGACAGTCGCTTGTACTGTCCGAACAGGTAACTAATCTCGCGGCCGCCAACGCCGATGTCGCCAGCAGGCACATCGGTGTCCTCGCCAATGTGACGGTGCAGTTCGATCATGAGAGCGTGGCAGAAGCGCATCACTTCGCGGTCGCTCTTGCCCTTCGGGTTGAAGTTCGATCCACCCTTGCCGCCGCCCATGGGCAGAGTCGTGAGACTGTTCTTCAGGGTTTGTTCGAAGCCCAAGAACTTCAGCACGGAAAGCGTGACCGAGGGGTGGAAACGCATGCCACCCTTGTACGGCCCGATGGAGCTATTGAACTGAACGCGCCATGCTCGATTGACTCGCGTGTTGCCCTCGTCGTCTTCCCAAGTGACGCGGAAAATGATCACGCGATCGGGTTCGGTCATTCGCTCGAGAATCGCAGCATCTTTGTACTGCGTGTGCTCCATCGTGTACGGGATCAAAGTCTCTGCGACTTCCTGAACCGCTTGGTGGAATTCGGGTTCACCCGGATTGCGACGAACAAGCCCCACCATGAACTTGTCGAGTTCCTCTTTCGCCTGCCCCGTAAGAATGCTTCCCATAACCGACGCTCCTCTTTAAAGACTCAAATTGCGAGGAGAGACGGTGTGCCTCCCCCTCCTACCTTCAAAAAAAGGATAGCGAACAACAGGCAGACGACAATCACCGGGTAGAAACGGCTGTATACAAGTCGGGAAATGCCCGTTCTGATGCTCTGGGGACCGATCGGAAGCCGATGAATTCGAGCCAGAGGACAAAATTACCCCTGGCCGATAGAGATTGACGTGAACTCGACCGCTCCCCATCGAAATCGATCATTCTTACTCCCCAGCGAGGTAGGATGACCGTGGAGCACGAGTTCATGGCTTTGCTTGGAGCAAATTCGCCTTAGACTGTTCGGCCCTAAATCGCGCGAACCATCCGGCCAGCGACATCAACACCCCATCTATGGAAGCGGCACAACCAACCCCTCGCACTCACTGCAGCGTCTGCGGCAGCAAGATCGTCCGAAAGGACATGGTCTACTGCATCTACTGCGGTAACAACTTCTCGATGATGGACGGGAGCGCGACTGAAAAGCGCAAAGAGACGCGCAACATGACGCGGCTCAAGAAGATGCCGGAGCATCCGGACTTCGGTGAAGCTCTCGAACGCGATCGCGGAGAGGGACCAGAATTTGACGGATGGCGGCGCGGAGCCGCTTCGGGGTTCCGGATGGCCGTCATTGGTGCCGTCTTCATCGGTTTCGGTGCCATGGGCTCATTCTCCTATCTCCTAATTTCAATCGGAGTATTGGCACTCGGATACGGACTCTTCAATTCGATCCGCAACAAAGGGCTGCTGGCCTCGCGCCAAAAGATGCCGTTGATGAGACGACCGAGTGTCGTCACCGATCGCCGCAGTGAAACCGAGATGAAGTTCAACACCGGTATCACCACGTACTACTTCACTCTCGAATTCGACGACGGCAATGAAGCGGAGTTCCGTTTCCCCGGTCGTGGCTATCACACCGAACCGCTCTCCAAAGGCATCACCGGCATCGCGCACACGCGCGGAACCGAACTGATCGAGTTCGAGCAAGTCCGCGTTTAGCGGCGAGTTCGGAGACCTTCGAGTAATGCGAGCTTTAAGCCCG